>NZ_JBVVQJ010000014.1:24885-159887 GCF_055811475.1 Mesorhizobium sp. WSM4829
TGTGCTCTGGGCCTTTTTTTTGGCGGCCCCCCGCGGCGGCGGGGGGGGGGGGCCCTCCCCTACACAACAACCCCCCCCCCCCCTCGCCGGGGGGGGGCCCCCCCCCCCCCCCCCCCCCCCCGAAGCGCTGGTCCCGAAATCGATCTCGGCTACTGGCCGCAGTGCCTGTCGTTGACGGTCGGTGAAACCGTGCCGGGAGCCTTGTGCGTGGCATCAGGCATCGCGCCCTGCGGGCTTGGCGGGCAGTTCCGGTCGGCATTGGAATTCGTGCCGTCGGGGCCTGCAATGATACTGCCGGTAATCCCGGTATCGACCGTATCCGGCTCAGCCAGGGTCGGATCGACCGGGGCCGGGTCGATGACGACGCTCCTGCCGCTGCCGGGAGCCATGCCAGCCTCTGTGTCGGCTGGGTCGGCTGTGCTCTGGGCCATCGCAGAGGTGGCCAGGCCGGCGGCGAGCACGGACGCCGCGAGTAACTTCGTAAGCATGGTTTGCCTCCATTTGTCTCCAATTTTTGGTCGTCGCCGCATCGCGACTACAGAAAAAACCGCTCGGGGGTGGTGAAGGTTCCCATAAAATTCCAGCCTGCGACGTACCGTCGTGACCAAGAGGGGCCGTCGTGATCAGGAGGGGCCGTCGTGATCAGGAGGGGCCGTCGTGATCGGGAGGGGCCGTCGCGACCAGCAGGGCAATCTTGCCCGGGATTCCGGGAACCCAAAGTGCGCCGGCCGCGAGCCGTTGACATGACTTGGCCTATCGCGCTATTGAACAGGACTATACAGGTTTACTGAACAGGTATTCCATGGCGCGTCGCACGACCCTGTCGTCTCCCGGAACCGGCAAGCCGGAACGGATCGCCACCGTCCTCGAGCACGAGATCCGCTCCGGCGTGCTCGGCTTCGGCGACCGCCTGCAGAGCGAGAACGAGCTTGTCCAGCGCTTCTCCGTCAGCCGCAACACCATCCGCAAGGGTCTCGAGGAATTGTCGAGCCGCGGACTGATCACCACCAAGGTCGGCATCGGCTCGTTCGTCACCTTCGACGGCATGCCGGTCGACGACGCCGTCGGCTGGTCGCGGGCACTGGCCAATGCCGGCGCCAATGCCGAGACGCGCACGCTCAGGCTCGAAGTCATGCAGGATGCCGAGCTCGCCGCCAGGCTCGGCGTCGAAAGCCCGTTCTTCATCGCCGTCGACCGGGTGCGCTCAAACGCCGATGACGGCCATGCCATCTCGATCGAGCGCAGCCGCCTGCCGCTGTCGCCCGAACTGGAGGACGTGCCGCTGCGCGGCCTGCGCGAGGGCTCGCTGCACCAGACGTTGCGCGGCGCGGGGCTCGTCCCCGATCACGGCGAGGAGTGGGTCGATATCGAGATGCTGAGCGCTAAGGACGCGGCCATTCTCGACTGCGCGCCGGGCGCGCCGTTCCTGCGCACGCGGCGCCTGACGCGCGCCGCCGACGGCCGCGCCATCGAATATGTCACCAGCCTGCTCAATCCGGCGCATTTCGCGCTTCACCTGGAGTTCTGAGCATGGAGATGGTCGCGGCGATCGACCGGGCGATGGGTGCGCTTGTCGGCGGGGCGTTGGGCGATGCACTCGGCATGCCGACGCAGCTTTTGTCGCCGGCCCGCATCGTCGAGCTCTACGGTCCTGTCGAGGGTTTCGTCGCGCCCGCCGCCGACCATCCGGTGTCGAAGGGCCTGGCTGCCGGCACCGTCACCGACGACACCGAACAGGCGCTGCTGCTCGGCCGCATCCTGGTTGCTTCAGGCGACGGCTTCGACCACACGCGCTGGGTCAAGGCGCTGCTCGACTGGGAGCGCGAGGTCAAGGCGCGCGGCAGCTACGATCTGCTCGGACCGTCGACCAAGCGCGCCATCGACGCCATCAATGATGGTGTGCCGGCCGAGGAGGCCGGGCGCAGCGGCGACACCAATGGCGCGGCGATGCGCATCGCGCCGGTCGGCATCATGATGCCGCTGGAGCCGCTCGACGCGCTGGTCGCCAAGGTTGCGGAAACCTGCCGGGCGACGCACAACACCTCGATCGCCATTGCCGCGGCGGCTGCCGTTGCCGCCGCCGTCAGCAGTGGCGTTGCCGGCGGCGATTGGCGCGCCGCCTCGGATCGTGCGGTCGTGGCGGCAAGGCAGGGCGCAGAACGCGGTCACTGGACCACCGGCGGCGATATCGCCGCGCGCATCGACTGGGCGAGGGGCCTGGTTCGCGGCAAGGCCGTCACCGACGGCATCCGGCTGATCGTCGACCTCGTCGGCACCGGCGTCGCCAGCCAGGAATCGGTTCCGGCGGCCTTCGCGGTGCTGGAAATCGCCGGCGGCGATCCCTGGCAGGCGGCCGTCATCAGCGCCAATCTCGGCGGCGACACCGACACGATCGGCGCCATCGCCGCCGGCATGGCAGGCGCCTGCGCCGGCTTTCGCCGATTGCCAAGGGAATACATCGCCCGGCTCAAGGGCCTCGACATCGCGCAGGTGCGCGGGCTCGCCGCCGACCTGGTCGCGGCGCGGATGGCGAAAAGCGGTTCAGGCAAGGACGCGGCGGCATGAGCGGAGCTCAGCCTGACATGAGCGGAGCTCAGCCTGACATGAGCCGGCGTCTCGTCCATGTCGGCAGCGCGGTGGTCGACCATGTCTACCGCATCGACGCCCTGCCTGAGCCCGGCACCGAAAAGACCGCATCGAGTTATGCCCAGGTCGCCGGCGGCGGCTTCAACATGATGGTCGCGGCCAGCCGCACCGGCATGAAGGTCGTCTTCGGCGGCCAGCTCGGCAGTGGACCGAATGGCGACTTCCTGCGCGCCGCCTTTGCCGCCGAAGGCATCGCAACGCTGACCCCGCCATCACCTGATATGGACAGCGGCAATTGCGTCGCCATGATCAGCGGTGACGCCGAGCGCACCTTCGTGTCATGGCCTGGCGCCGAGAGTGTGCTCAGCCTCGGCATGATGGCGCCGGTCCGGGTTGCGCCTGATGATTGGGTGTTCGCCTCCGGCTATACGCTGAGCTATCCCGGCAGCCGCGACGCGCTGGCCGACTGGATCGAGGCGCTGCCGGCGGAGATCCCCCTGGTCTTCGATCCGACGCCGGTCGTCTCGGACATTCCGCGCGCCATTCTCGACCGGGTGCTGGCGCGCACGAACTGGTTGAGCTGCAACACAACGGAAGCGGCCGAGATCGCCGGCCGCGGCGATGTCGAGGCCGTTGCCGCCCGGCTGCTGGCCAGCCACTGCCCGAACGCCGAGGCGGTCGTCATCCGCGCCGGAGCAAAAGGTTGTTTCGTGCGGCTGGCTGACGGCACCGCGCAGGCCGTGCCCGGTTTCAAGGTCGCCGCCGTCGATACCAACGGCGCCGGCGACGCGCATATCGGCGCCTTCGTCAGCGCGCTGTCGCGCGGCGTGCCGCCGTTCGCAGCGGCGGGCTACGCCAATGCGGCGGCGGCGCTCTCGGTCACCCGCCATGGCGGATCGTCGGCGCCGACCGCCCACGAGATCCAGACTTTCCTCAGCCATGACGATCGATCCGTGCACGGCGGAAGGCTAGAGGCCCATTTCCGACAGCAAAAATGACTTAAACAAGCCCGCCAACCGGGCAAACAATGAGAGGAACGAACATGCGCATGCCCAAACTGACTGCTTTTCTGGCGGCAACCGCCGTCTTCGCTTCCGCACTGGTCGCCAGCGCCGACGAGGTGCATGTGCTCAACTGGAAGGGCTACGGCGCCGACGAGCCCTGGGCCATCGCCGCTTTCGAGAAGGCGACCGGCAACAAGGTCGTCAACGATTTTTTCAATTCCGAACAGGAAATGCTGACCAAGCTGAGGACCAATCCCGGCCTCTACGACGTCGTCATGATCAACGCCGCCTTCAACGACCAGGCGATGGCGGAAAAGCTGATCCAGCCGATCGACGTCTCGAAAATCCCCAACTATGCCGACATCAGCGCGGACAAGGCAGGCTCGCCGATGCTCGCCCGCGACGGCAAGGTCTATGGCGTGCCATGGGTGTGGGGCTTGACCGCGCTCGCCATCAACGAGAAAGCCTTCGAGACGCCGCCGACCAGCATCGCCGAAATGTGGGATCCCGCCCACAAGGGCCGCGTCACCATTCGCGACGACGCGGTCGAAGCGGTCCAGTTCGGCGCCATCGCCACCGGCCAGAACATCAACGACATCAAGGATATGGAAGCGGTCAAGGCGAAGCTGACCTCGCTGATGCCGCAGATCAAGACGTTCTGGAGTTCGGAAAACGACTGGAACCAGATGGTCGCCTCCAATCAGATCGACATCGGCACTTATTGGAGCGGTTCGGCCGACCGGGCCAAGACGCATTTCAAGCTGCCGGTGTCGCTGGTCATCCCCAGGGAAGGCGCCGTCGCCTGGCTCGACGCCTTTTCCATTCCGGTCGGCGCCAAGAATGTCGCCGGCGCCGAGGCCTTCATCAACACCATGATCGACCCGAAGTTCTACGTCGAATGGGTCACCAAGGTCGGCGCGCCGGTGTCGGCCAACGCCAAGGCGGTCGCCGCCCTTCCCGAAGGCGCCTTCAACCGCAAGGTGATGGGCGACCCCGACGTCGCCAAGCGCATCCAGTTCCAGGCGCCGATCAGCGACGCGCAGCGCGAGGCTTATCTGGCGCTGTGGCAGGAGCTGAAGGTCAATGTGAAGTAACGGGCTGGGTGAAGTAACGGTCGGGGTGAAGTAACGGCAAGCTTTTCGGGAGGACCATATGGCAGGACAGGTCGCGACCGGTTCGAGGAGCGGATTGCGATCGGCTTTGCCGCTGCTTGTGCCCGCCTATCTCTGGCTGACGGTGGCGATCTTCTTGCCGCTGTCGGCCATGGTGTTTTTCTCCTTTATGACCGAGCTGCCGCTGTCGGGAAAGGCGTGGTCGTTCACGCTGGACAATTATGCCACCTTCTTTGCGCAAGGCCTCTACCGGACGCTGCTGCTGGCCTCGCTCAGGCTCGGGCTCGAGGTGACGCTGTGGTGCGTCGTCATCGGCTATCCCGCGGCCTATGTGCTGGCCAAGGTGTTGAGGGGACGCAGCCGCGAGGCGATCTTCCTGCTCGTTATCCTGCCGTTCTGGTCGAACGGCCTGGTGCGCATCTTCTCCTGGGCGA
Source organism: Mesorhizobium sp. WSM4829 (assembly GCF_055811475.1). Lineage (NCBI taxonomy): Bacteria > Pseudomonadati > Pseudomonadota > Alphaproteobacteria > Hyphomicrobiales > Phyllobacteriaceae > Mesorhizobium > Mesorhizobium sp. WSM4829. The sequence continues at coordinate 30,022 of NZ_JBVVQJ010000014.1, forward strand.
TGGTGCTGCGCGAGGGCGGCATTCTCGACACCGCACTCAATGCCGTGCTGCCGTTCAAGATCAACATCGACCTGATGTATTCCTATCCGGCCGTCATCATCGGCCTGGTCCACTCCTACGTGCCCTACATGGTGCTGACCTGTTACCTGACGCTGCAGGCCATCGACGATTCGCTGATCGAGGCAGGGCGCTCGCTCGGCGCCTCGCGGCTGCAAATGCTGAAACGGGTGATCATTCCACTGTCGATGCCGGGGCTGGTCGCCGGTGCGGCGCTGATCTTCGTTCCCGTCGTCGGCTCCTTCATGGAACCGCGTATCCTCGGTGGCCGCACCGGCACTTTCTACGGCACGATCATCGAGGACCAGTTCGTCGCCGTCTTCAACTGGCCGCTGGGTGCGGCGCTGTCCTTCATCCTGCTGGCCGTCGTGCTGGTCATCCTGGCATTGGCGTCGCCGGTGTTGAAGAGGGCCGCGTGATGGCGACGACGCGTATCCTGGAATGGTGTGGGCGCCTCTACATCTGGCTGCTGCTCGCCTTCCTCTACCTGCCTGTTATAATCATGGCGCTGATGTCGTTCAACGTCTCGCCCTTCTACCAGTTGCCGTTCGAATGGACGACCGAGTGGTACGCGTCGTTGTGGCAGAACGACCAGCTGATCTCGGCCACCTGGAACAGCATGGGGATCGCCATCATCAGCACCATCATCGCCACGGTGCTCGGCTCGGCGGCATCGCTGGCGCTCTATCGCCATGAATTTCGCGGCAAGAAAGTCCTGCAAGCGCTGCTGTTTCCACCGATCGCCATTCCGTGGCTGATCACCGGCACGGCGATGCTGATCTTCTTCTTCGGCGTCGGCATCGGGCGGGGGCTGTTCGCGATCCTGCTCGGCCATGTGGCGCTGGCGCTGCCCTATGTCATCGTCGTCGTCTCGGCCCGGCTGCAGACCTTTGCGCCGGAGCTGGAAGAGGCGGCGCGATCGCTCGGCGCCAACCAGTGGCAGGTGACTTCGCGGGTGACGCTGCCCTGGATCATGCCGGGCGTCATCGCCGGCGGGCTGTTCGCCTTCGCCGTGTCGTTCGACCAGTTCGTGGTCTCCTACTTCCTGTCGACGCCGGGCCAGACGACCTTGCCGGTCGAGATCTACGCCGCGATCCGCAAGGGTTTCACGCCGGAGATCAATGCCGTCTCGACGATCATCATCGTCGTCTCGATGGCGCTGATGCTGCTCACGGCAAAATTCTTCAAATTCGGCGGAGAGAAATAATGGCCGGCGTGCAGGTAGCGAATTTGTCGCGCAGTTTTGGCGCGCACAAGGCGCTGGACGATGTCTCGATCGATTTCGCCGACGGCGGTTTCTATGCGCTGCTCGGGCCGTCGGGCAGCGGCAAGACCACGCTCCTGCGCCAGATCGCCGGCTTCGATTTCCCCGACACCGGCCGCATCGCGATCGGCGGCGAGAGCGTCGAGCGGGTGCCGGTCGAGAAGCGGCGCATCGGCATGGTGTTCCAGAACTATGCGCTGTTTCCCAATATGAGCGTCGCAGACAATGTCGCCTTCGGCCTGTCGGTGCGCGGGCAAGCCAAGCCAACGATAGCCAGCGAGGTGCAGCGCGCGCTCGACCTGGTGCAGCTCGGCAAGCTCGGCGCCCGCCGCCCGCACCAGCTGTCGGGCGGCCAGCGCCAGCGCGTCGCGCTCGCCCGCGCCATCGTCACCAAGCCGCGCGTGCTTCTGCTCGACGAGCCGCTGGGGGCGCTCGACAAGGCGCTGCGCGTCGACATGCAGATCGAGCTGAAGCGCATCCAGCGCGACATCGGCATCACCACCATCTTCGTCACCCACGACCAGGAAGAAGCGCTGACGATGAGCGACCGCATCGGCATCCTGCGTGACGGCAGGCTGGTGCAGGAGGGGCCGCCCGAGGAGATCTACGACAGGCCGAAGAGCGAGTTCGCCGCCACCTTCCTCGGCGACGCCAACATTTTTCGCGGCGACAGCACCGGCGCCGGCATCCGGCTGCCGGACGGCACGGCGATCGCCGCCGCGGCAGGCGCGACGCTTGCCGCCGGCGCCAGGGCCAGCTGCGCGGTGCGGCCCGAACGCATCCGCATTGCTACCGATTCAGGGACGTCCGATCCGAACGCCAATATGCTCCGCGGCCAGGTATCCAAGCGCATCTTCGCCGGCAACAACAGCACCTATTTCGTCGATCGCGACGGGCAAACACTCAAGGTCATCGTGCAGAACACCGGCGTTGAAAGATTGGCGGAGGGGCAAGAAGTGGTGCTGCGCTGGTCGCCGGAGAGCACGGTGCTGATCGCGGCAAACTGATCTTGCCAAGCGGACCGCAATCAGTGAGAGCATGGTCGGGCATAGCGCGGGAAAGCGGAACACCCGATGACGCTTGAACTCAGTGCGGGCGACCAGTCGATGCTCGACGGCGAGCACGGCCGGGCCGTGGCCGCAGCCATGAAGATACTGGTCGCCTTTTCCAACGCCGTCGGTGCGCGCAAATTGTTGGACATTGCCGGGGCGCATATCGACGGCTGCCTCTATCACGGCCAGGCCAGCCTCGATTTCGTCGAAAGGCTGGTCGAGGGCGGCGGCCGCGTTCGGGTGCCGACGACACTCAATGTCGGTTCCTTCGACCTCATCCATCCCGGGCTGGTGAAGATGCCGCCGGCGCAAGAAGTGCCGGCGCGGCGGCTGATGAAGGCGCATCTAAAACTCGGCTGCCAGGCGACCTTCACCTGCGCGCCTTATCAGACGCGGTTCCGGCCGGGCTTTGGCGAGCAGATCGCCTGGGGCGAGTCCAACGCCATCGTCTTTGCCAATTCGGTGATCGGCGCGCGCACCAATCGCTATGGCGATTTCATCGATCTGTGCTGCGCGATGACCGGGCGCGCGCCGGCCTGGGGACTGCATCTCAGCGAAAACCGGCGCGGCCAGATCCTGTTCGAGCTGACCGGTTCTTTCGAACCTGCCGATGCCCTGTTCGTCGGCGTCGGGCTGGTCATCGGGCAAGCGAGTGGCGACCGCATTCCGGTCATATCGGGCCTGCCGCAGCCGCGCGACGAGGACCAGCTGAAGGCGCTTGGCGCGGCGGCGGCAACGACGGGTGCGGTGGCGCTGTTTCATGCGGTCGGCATCACGCCGGAAGCAAGGACGCTCGACGATGCATTTCGCGGCGTGGCGCCGGAAGCGACGATCCGGATCTGTCGCGCCGACATCGACCAGGCGCTGGCAAAACTGTCGAGCGTCCCCGACGGCGCGCCGCTTGCGGCCGTATCGCTCGGCACGCCGCATTTTTCCCATGACGAATGGATGCGCCTGCTGCCGATGCTGCGCGAGGTGGCGCCGGGCAGGGGCATCCCGATCTACGTCAACACCGGGCGCGCCACTTTCAAGAGATTGCAGGACGAGGGCGCACTGGACGATGCGCAAAAGTTCAAACTCATTCCGGTTACCGATACCTGCACCTATGTCACCTCTGTGCTCGAGCGTCTCGACGGCGTGGTGATGACCAATTCCGGCAAATGGGCGCATTACGCGCCCGGCAATATCGGCGTGTCGGTAGCCTTCGGCGACCTGGCAGACTGCGTTCGCTCGGCCGCTGCCGGCCGCGTCGTGCGAGGCGCGCGATGAGCCAACCGGACAGTCGAGCCCTGAACAGAGTTGGCACGTTCCAGCTTGCCGGCGAGGCGCAGGGATCGGCGCTGGTGCTGTCGCATGCGCTCAGCTTCTGGGGTGGCGTCGATGCCGAAACGGGCGACATCATCGACCGTTCGCACCCGGGCGGCAATGTCGCCGGCAAGATCCTGGTGATGGCATCCGGGCGCGGGTCGTCGTCCTCGTCGTCGGTCCTGGCCGAGGCGATCCGCAGGGGCACGGCGCCGGCCGGCATCATCCTGCAGCGGCCCGATCCGATCCTGGCCGTCGGCGCCATCGTCGCCGAGTTCCTCTACGAAATCAGCATGCCGCTGGTCGTCTGCGACATATCGGGCATTATCTCCGGCGACCGGATCGCGATTGGCATGGCTGAGGGTGCGCAAGCGATGGTGAGCAGAATCTAGGCCCGTGTTGACAGTGCCACAGGCCGTTCAGATCTCCGGGATGCTCTCCCTAAAAATCACCTGCAGCCTCGGCTGGTGCAGTTCGTAGGGCAAGCCCTTGACCGCGTGGGTCAAGGTGTTGAGCGCTTCGCGGGCCTCGACGCGCGGGTTCTGGTCGATCACTGCATCGAGCGTGCCGTCGAGCAAAAGCTCCTTGGTGCCTTCCGTCACTTCATGGCCGAGAAACACGGTCGACAGCGCCCGCCCTCGCTCCTTGAGCGCGCGGGCGATGCCGGTGTTGCCGGCGCCGACATTGTAGATCGCGGCCAGGTCCGGATGCCGGTCCAGCAGGGCGGAGGCCTCCGCATAGGCCTTTTCCCGGTCGTCGAGCATCTCGCGCATCTCGACGATCTGCAGATTGGGCGATTCTTCCGTCAATATGTGGCGGAACCCCATCTCGCGTTCCTCATGGCCGCGATAGGAGAGCGAGCCGGCGAACAGCGCGACCTTGCCCGGACGACCGGCGCCCATGAAGCGGTTGAGCAGATAGCCGGCGAGCCGGCCGGCGGCGCGGTTGTCGATGCCGATATAGGCGACCCTCGGCACGTGCAGGATGTCGGACGCTATGGTGACGACGTTGACGCCGCTGGCCGACAGCGAACGGATCGCCTCGCGGACCGTCGGGTGATCGAGCGCGATGACGCCGACGCCCTGCGTCTGGCCGCGCAATTCCTGCAGCAGGCGGGCCAGCCGGTCGGGATTGAAGCCTTCGATCGTGGCGACGCGAACATCGAGGTCTGGCCGCGATTGCGCCTGCGTCTCGATGTGCCGGTGCAGCATCTTGATGAAGGAATTGGTGCCGGCGGGCAGGGCGAAGTCGAGCCGTATGACATCGCCGGGCGGTGCGTGGCGCGGGGTCGGGCTGTTCGAATTCTCAGCGATGTAGCCAAGCCGCTGCGCCGTTTCCAGCACGACCTCGCGGGTGCGCGCCCTGACCCCGGCGCGGTTGTTGAGCACACGATCGACCGTCGCGGCTGAAACGCCGGCTTCCCGGGCTATGTCTGTCAGGGTGGACCGCACAGTCGATCACCTCACTGCTTGCGCGTTACCGCGCATCAAAATCGCGCGCTCAATGGTTCGAATGCCGGACGACCGCTTCATGCCATCCGCGATTCTGATGGGAAATGATGTATCCGGCCTTAGCCGATGCGCAAGCCGGCGCTACACCAAATCGTCGAGCCGCGCCGCCCCTCAAAGTCAAGCCCCTCAAAATCCAGCAGCGAGTGCGATGGGACGATGATGATAGACTGCATTTTTCCTCCATTTGCGATGTTGTGACGTGTTTTGATTATTTATGATGTTGACAGCCTTCCCCCGGTGCCGTCAATATCCATCATGAGGGGCGTGGAGGAACAAGGCCCCCGAGGGAGGAGTTCCAATGTCTGATATGATCCGCATGTCGCGGCGCCGTCTGCTGGCGTCCGGTGGAAAGGCGGCCGTGCTTGTTGCCGCCGCAGGTATCGCGCCGAAATTCATCCGCCCCAGCCGCGCCTATGCGGCCGATGCGCTGGCGCCGGGCATGATCGGCGGCCCGACCGGCTTCGACGGCTCGGAGCGCTATCAGTATGGTCCCGACACGCCGGAAGGCCGCGCCATCGAGGCGGCCAAGGCGATGAAGGGGGCCGGCAAGGCGCCGGCCAAGATCGTGCTTGGCCTGTCCGACGGCTCGATCGGCCAGCTGACGCAGCCATTTCCCGCCGGCGCGCCCTCGATCAAGGATCTGTGGGAGAAAGAAACCGGCATTCCGCTCGAGATCGTCGGCGTGCCGAACGGCCAGGAATTCACCAAGACGATGCAGGACATCTCCACCAAGGGTGGGGCCTATGACATCTACGCGGTGGAATGGAACCGTCTCGGCGATCTCGCCGAAACCGGCGGCATCCTGAAGCTCGACGACTTCGTCGCCCAGTACAAGCCGGAATGGGACGACCCCGAGCGCGGCTACGTCGACGGCGCCAAGGGCGTCTCGCTGCTCAATCAGTATCGCGGCTCGACCTATGGCGTGTCGCTGGACGGCGATTTCCAGACTTGGGTCTATCGCACCGATCTGTTCGGCGACGCGGCCGAGAAGAAAGCCTTCTCCGACAAGCATGGCTATGAACTGGCGCCGCCGAAGACCTGGAAGCAGCATGACGAGATCGCCGCCTTCTTCCATCGCCCGGACAAGGGTCTGTTCGGTTCGACCGATCTGCGCAACCAGGGCTGGGGCTACACCAATTGGTATCAGCGTTATGTTTCAATGGCTTCGCCCAATCAGTTCCTGTTCGACGATACCGGCAGGCCGCTGATCAATTCGCAGCAAGGCATTGCCGCTGTTAACGAGTACATCGCCTCGCTGGCCCATCATTCGCCGGATGCGATCTCGTGGGGCTGGCCGGAGCAGTACGGCAATTTTGCCAAGGGCGGCGCCGCGATGACCTGCGCCTTCTCCAACCTGCCGAAATTTTTGGACAATGCCGGCAACAAGGATTCAGCTGTCACCGGCAAGATCGGCTCGATGCTGCCGCCCGGCCGCGAGATCGACGGCAAGCTGATCAGCCGCTCGGTGCTGTGGCTCAATCTGTCGGCCTCGGTCTCGTCGCTGGCCAAGAATCCGGAGGCCTGCTACCTGTTCCTGCAGTGGCTGGGTTCGAGCCGCATCTATGCCTGGATGACCGCCAATCCGGGCGGCTATTTCGATCCGTTCCGGTTGTCGGATTTCTCCGACCCGCTGGTCCGCCAGACCTATCACGCCTACCATATGGATGTAGTGCGCGAGACGGTCGCCCGCACCGTCCCGACCATCAACTATCCCGGCGCCACCGCCTTCCACAACGCGCTGGACGAGAACCTCGTCGCCGCGCTGACCAAGGCCAAGACCGCCGAGCAGGCGATGGCCGACACCGAGGTCGAATGGAAGAAGATCGCCCGCCGTACCGGCGAGGAGAAGCTTCTCGAAGCCATCAAGACCAACAAGGAGGCCTGGCCCACGGTTCTCGATCCGGTCAGCTGATCCTCCTCCCAGGATCCCAATGGAGGCGAGGAGTTTGCGCTTCGCCTCCGCAAACGACGGTACCAGCAAAGCGGCAAGATGAAGCGTTCCGTTCCCTTCGAAATATTCCGCTATGCAGCGATCCTTGCGGCCATAGGGGTGACGCTGGTGCCGATCCTGTGGATGGTGTCGATGGCCTTCAAGCCGATCGCCGAATGGTCGGCGACCGGCGCCGAACTGACCTGGTGGCCGAAGGATCCGACGCTCAGCAATTTCCGCTTCGTCTTCGGTGAATCGACCAACAACCTGATCGTCGCGCTCGATCGCACCGCCCTGAAGCCGATCCTGTCGTCGCTGCTGTCGGCCTCCTTCGGAACGGCGATCGCCATGTCGGCGGGCACCGCGGCGGCCTACGGGCTGTCGCGCTTCGGCTCGGGCCAGAACCTGCCGCTGGCGCTGATCCAGCTCCGCCTGTTTCCGCCGATGGCGGTGATGACCCCGGTGATGATCATGTGGGCCTTCCTCAATTTCACCGACAGCTGGTGGGGGCTGTCGCTGATCTACGGCATCGTCACGCTGCCCTTTGCGTTCTGGCTGATGAAGACCTTCTTCGACGACATGCCGCGCGAGATCGAGGAAGCGGCGCTGGTCGAGGGCTGCTCGCGGCTGCGCGTCTTCACACGTATCACGCTGCCGATGATGCGCGCGCCGCTGGCCAGTGCCGCGCTGTTCGTCTTCATCCTCAACTGGTCGGACTATCTGATCGCGCTGCTCCTGACGACGCGCGAATGGGTGACGGTACCCGTCTACATGGCCTCGCTGTCGTCCTCGATGACCGGGCAGCTCTATGGCGCCAAGGCAGCTCTCGGCCTGATCGCGGCGGTGCCGCCTGTGATCATGGGTATCGCCATCCAGCGCCATCTGGTGCGCGGGCTGACCTTCGGGGCGCTCAAGCAATGAGCGCCGCGACTGCCGCAATTTCGGAGCAGGCCCCCATCCCGGAGGACAACAGCCACGCGGCCCACGCAAACCCGGCTTTGCGTGATGAAGGGGCAAAGCTCGGTTTCCGGCTGACCTTGCCGGCGCAGATCCTGGTGCTGTTCATCGCGGTCTTCCCGCTCTTGATGCAGCTCTATATCAGCCTGACCGACTGGTCGCCGCTGTCGGGACTCGGCTGGTGGAGCGCCTGGTCGCTGTGGAACAATTTTGCCAACTACACCGACCTTGCCGCCGACGCTCGCTTCTGGAGCGCGTTGAACCGCACCGCCATCGTCATGATCGTCTGCGTGCCGGCGGAATTCCTGCTCGGCCTGGCGCTCGCCACGCTGTTTGCCGACGAGTTTCCAGGCAAGCGGATCTTTTATTCGATCCTGCTGATGCCGATGATGGTGGTGCCGGCGGTGGCCGGCTACATGTTCTTCATGCTGTTCCAGTCGGGCGGCCCGGTCAACGACATCCTGTCGGCGCTATCAGGCTTTCCCGTCACCATCGCCTGGCTGTCGGACCCGACGCTGGCGCTCATCGCCGTCATGGTCGCCGATATCTGGCAGTGGACGCCGCTGATGTTCCTCATCCTGCTTGCCGGCCTGGTCGGCGTGCCCGAAGACCAGATTAAGGCGGCGACGCTGCTCGGCGCCAATCCCTGGCAACGCTTCGTCACCATCGTGCTGCCGAAGATGAAGACGATCATCATCATCGCGCTGGCGATCCGGGTGATCGAGAACTTCAAGATCTTCGACACGCTCTACATCATGACCGGCGGCGGTCCCGGCGTCGCCACCGAAACCATCTCCGTCTATATCTACAAGCTCACCACCCAGGACCTGATCTGGGGCTATGTCGCGGCGATCGCGCTGGCCATCCTGATCGTGCTGTCCATCACCGCGGTGTTTGCCATGAAGCGCATGGCCCGGGCACGCGAGGTGACGGCATGAGCGCCATCCACCTGCAGAACCTGGTCAAGAAGTTCGGCGACTTCACCGCGCTGAAGACGATGGATCTTGCCATCGCCGACGGCGAGTTCATGGCGCTGCTCGGGCCGTCGGGCTGCGGCAAGTCGACGACGATGAACATGATCGCCGGCATGGAAGAGCCGAGCAGCGGCAAGATCCTGTTCGGCGAGCGCGACATGGAAGGCGTGCCGATGGGCCGGCGTGGCGTCGGCTTCGTCTTCCAGAACTACGCGATCTTCACCCACATGAGCGTGCGGCAGAACCTCGCCTACGGCCCCAAAATGCGCGGCGCGCCAAAGGCCGAGATCGACCGCCGCGTCGGCGCGATTGCCGAGATGCTGCAGCTGACGCCGCTGCTCGACCGCAAAGCCGACCGGCTGTCAGTCAACATATTGCAGCGGGTGGCGATCGGCCGCTCGGCGATCATGGAGCCGGCGATCTTCCTGCTCGATGAGCCGCTGTCCAATGTCGATGCCGCCTTCCGGGCGGTGATGCGGACCGAGCTGAAGCAGCTGCAGCGGCAGTTCCGACAGACCATGGTCTATGTCACCCACGACCAGCTCGAAGCGATGACCATGGCCGACCGCATCGCGGTGATGGACCACGGCGTGCTGCAGCAAGTCGGCACGCCGTTAGAGGTCTACAATAATCCGGCCAACGTTTTCGTCGCCGGCTTCATCGGCGCGCCGGGCATGAACCTGCTGAGGGGCAGGCCGGCGGAAAGCGACCGGGGCCTGGTCATCGACCTCGGCCCGCTCGGTGTCACGCCGTCGCTGCCGGACAATCTCGCCGCGGCGGTGAGGGCCGCGCGCGGAGATGTGCTCTACGGCTTTCGGCCGGAGCAGGTGATTCTCTCAGACCGCGGCCTGTCGATGCCGGTAACGTTTGTCGAGCGCATCGGCGCGCGCACCATCGTCCATCTCGGCCAGGGCGAGAGCGCGGTGAAGGCGGTGTTCGACAATGACGTCGGGCTGGCGATCGGGCAGACAGCGGTTGTCGCGCCGGCCCAGGCGTCGGTGCGCGTGTTCGACGCCGCCACCGGCCTTGCCATGAAGGCGGGCTGAGACCATGGCCGATATCGTCTTCCGCAATGTGACGAAACGCTATGGCGACACGCTCGCCGTCGACGACGCCTCGTTCACTGTCAACGACAATGAGTTCTTCTGCTTCTTCGGCCCGCCGCTATCCGGCAAATCGACGATACTGCGCCTGGTGCTCGGACTGGAAACCCCCGATAGTGGCGAGATCCTGATCGGCGGCCGGCCGGTCAATACGGTGTCGCCAGCCGAGCGCAATGTCGCCATGGTGTTCCAGAACCTTGCGCTGTTTCCGCATATGAGCGCGCGCGACAATGTCCGCTTTCCCCTGGTCGAACGCCGGGTCGCCGAGGCCGATATCGTAAAACGTGTCGATGACGTCGCGGCCAAGCTGCATATCGGCCACATCCTGCACAAGCCGCCGGCGCAGCTTTCGGGCGGCGAGCGGCAGCGCGTGGCGATTGCCCGGGCGCTGGTGCGCGACCCCAATGCCTATCTGATGGACGATCCGATCTCGGCGCTCGACGCCAGGCTGCGCGAGGAGACTCGCGTCGAGCTGAAGCGCATCCAGCGCGAGCTTGGCAAGACGCTGATTTATGTCACGCACGACCAGGAAGAGGCGATGTCTGTCGCCGACCGCATCTCCATTCTGGAAAACGGCAGGATCAGACAGACCGGCGCGCCGGCCGAGATCTATGATCGGCCGGCCAGCACCTATGTCGCGCGGCTGCTCGGTTCGCCGATGATGAACATCTTGAAGTCGGTGCGCAGCGCGGAAGGCGTCGAGGCGGCCGAAGGCGCGATCCGTATTGCGGACAAGGCCGCGCCGGCCGATGCCGTCGAGATCGGGCTCAGGCCGGAAGATATCAAGGTCCGGCCCTGGCTGGATGGGGAAATATCGGATGGCGGAATGTCGGTTGGGCGCGCGGGCCGCCCGGCGCGAGTGTTCGAGGTCGAGCCGCTCGGCGGCTACACCGTCGTGACACTCGCTGCCGGGCAGGCGCGTCTGCGGGCACTGCTGCGCGGCCAGCCGGACATCAGGCCGGATGCGATGGTGGCGATATCCTGCGAGCCGGGCAGGGTGCATTATTTCGGGCAAAGCGGGGGAGCGCTGGCAAGATGACGGCGACCGCAAGCAACGAGGTTCGGGAGGAAGACATGGCGAGCGAAGGCGGGCCAAGAAACGGCTTCGAGCCGGACGTTAAAGTCCGCACCAGGGACTACAGGATCGGCTGCGTTGGCGCCGGCATGATCATGGCCGAATGCCATCTTGCCGCCTACAAGGAAGCTGGTTTTCCCGTGGTGGCGATCGCCTCCAGGACCAAGGCCAGCGCCGAGAAAGTCGCCAGGCGCTGGGAGATCCCGACCGTTCACGACACGCCGGAACAATTGATCGAGGACAAAAATGTCGAGATCATCGACCTTGCGTTTCCGCCGGACCAGCAGCCGGCACTGATCCGCCATGCGCTGAAGCAGCAGCATATCAAGGCGGTCCTGGCGCAAAAGCCGCTGGCGCTGTCGCTCGATGAAGCGGTCAAACTGCGCGACGAGGCGGCCAGGGCCGGCAAGATCCTCTCGGTCAACCAGAACATGCGCTACGACCAGTCGATGCGGGTGCTGAAGCAGATCATCGACAGCGGCGCGCTCGGTGACATCGTCTTTGCGCAGATCGACATGCATGCGATCCCGCACTGGCAGACATTCCTCGAAGACTATGACCGGCTGACGCTCGCCAATATGAGCGTCCACCATCTCGATGTGCTGCGTTTTCTGTTCGGCGATCCCGACGAGATCACCACGCTGACGCGCAAGGATCCGCGCACGCGCTTCGACCATTCCGACGGCATCACAGTTTCGACGCTGCGGTTTCCGTCCGGCGTGCTCGCCGTGTCGCTGGAGGATGTCTGGTCCGGCCCGCGCCAGGACGGCTACAGGGACGACCAGCACATCAACTGGCGCGTCGACGGCACCAAGGGCGTCGCCAAGGGCACGATAGGCTGGCCGACGGGTTCGGCCTCGACGCTGACCTATGCCTCGACCGAGACCACCGGCGGTGAATGGGTCACCCCTAGCTGGGAGACGATGTGGTTCCCGCATGCCTTCATCGGCGTGATGGAGCAACTCCAGCATGCGGTCAAGACGGGTGAGCCGCCGGCACTTTCCGTCGCCGACAACGTCAAGACCATGGCGCTGATCGAAGCCGGCTATCGCTCGATCGACGAGGGCCGCACGGTCAAGCTGTCCGAAATCTCGATAAACCCAATCAACTGAGTCGCTTACAGGGAGGACTTCATATCATGATGCAGGCAGGTATCTTCACGGGCTATTTCCCGTACGGCCTCAAGGAAACCGCGCAGAAGATCCGTGCGCTCGATTTCAACACGGTGCAGCTCGACCTGCATTTCAGGGATATCGACCTGTCGGTCGGGCAGATCACCAAGGAAAAGGCCAGGACGGTTCGCGACACCTTCCGCGACCACAACCTGCCGGTGTGCTGCGTGTCGGGCTACACCAACATCATTCATCCGGACATGCGCGAGCGCGAGAGGCGCGTTGGCTATCTCAAGGAGATCATCCGCAATGCGCGCGAATTCGGCACCCCTTACGTGATCTCGGAGACCGGCACCTACAACACCGAATCCGACTGGGTGCACCATCCCAAGAACAAGACCGAGGAAGGTTTTGAGGAATGCCGCAAGGTCATCGCCGACCTTGCCCAGACCGCCTACGACCACGGCGCGGTGTTCCTGCTCGAAACCTATGTCAACAATGTCGTCGGCTCGGTCGAGGAGACGGTGAAGATGTTCGCGCAGGTCGACCATCCCGGCCTCGGCCTGTTGATGGATCCGACCAACTATTTCGAGACCCATAACATCGACAGGATGGACCAGATCCTGAACCAGGTATTCGACACCCTGACCGACAAGATCAAAATAGCCCACGCCAAGGACGTCAAGCGCTCGGGCGGCGACAAGTCGGAGAAGCACGCCGATATCGGCGACGAGGACGCGCTGGAAAGCCACACTTTTCGCGGTGTCGGCGAGATCGAGCTGCCTGCGCCCGGCCTCGGTTCGCTGAACTACGACCTCTATCTCAAGCGGCTGTCCGAAAAGCACCCGAACATCCCGGTCATCATCGAGCACCTTTCGGAGGACGACGTGCCGCGCGCCAAGAAATTCCTCGACGAGAAATTCCGCGCCAACGGACTGTGACGGCCACAAAAAAGGAGGAAGAGAATGTTGAGATTCGTATCGAAAATCGCGGCTGCGGCGACCGTGTTCGCCGGTGTTGCACTGGCTGCACCGGCGCTGGCGCAGGATGCTCAGAAGACGTTCTACCTGCTGTCGCATGGCGGCCCGTCGGACGCCTTCTGGATCGACTGGAATGCCGGCGCGACCAAGGCCTGCGACCAGCTCAAGGTGACCTGCAAGATCTCGTTCAGCGGTGGCGACATGGCGGCGCAGAAGGAGGCCTTCAACTCCGCACTTGCCGCCAAGCCGGACGGCATCGCCACCACCTCGGCGCAGCCCGGCCTATGGACCGAGGAGGTCAAGGCAGCCAAGGCGGCTGGCATCCCGATCGTGTTCTTCAACACCGACGATCCAGCGACCGGCCGGCAGGCCTATGTCGGCGCCGACCTCAGGCAAGCCGGCGTCATCTGGGCGAAATATCTGGTCGACCACAAGATGGTGAAGCAGGGCGACAAGGTGTTCCTGCCGGTCGAGGTGCCGGGCGCCAGCTATCAGCAGCTCGAGACCGAAGGCATCGCCAGCGTCTTCGATCCGCTCGGCATCAAATACGACGTGGTCGATTGCGGCACCGATCCGGCCGGCATCATCGCCAAGATGACCGACTACATGGTCGCCAACAATCCGCCGGCAATCATCGCACTCGGCGATTCCGTGGCGGCCAGCATCAAGCGGGTGTTCGACGGCGCCGGCGTGCCGGCCGGCACGATCCCGGTCGTAGGTTGGGGCAATTCCCGGGAGACCGCCGAAGCCGTCAAGGCCGGCTTCGTCAACGCGGCTGCCTGGCAGTTTCCGTCGGCGCAGGGCTTCATGCCGGTGGCGCTGCTCGGGCTTGCCGCCGCGGGCGAACCGATCGGCTACGATATCCACACTTTCAGCCTCTACGACGCATCGAGCGTCGAACCGATCCTGAAACTCTACGACAAGTGATTGAAACTGACGCCCGCTGCGCAGGCGGCGGGCGCCGCCCTGAGATATGGTCCAAGCAGTCATGACTATCGCCGCAGAACAGGAAATGCCGCGCTCCAAACGCAGGTCGAGCCTGATCCGCTCGCCGCAATTCTCTTCGCTCGTCATCCTGATTGTCCTGCTGGCGGTGTTCGCGATCGCCGATGCGAACTTCCTGTCGCCGCTCAACATCTCCAACATGATGGCGTTCCTGCCCGAACTCGGCATCATCGCGCTCGGCATGACGCTGCTTCTGACTGCGGGCGAGTTCGACCTTTCGGTCGGCGCCGTGTTCGGCCTGGCGCCGGTCGTCGTCATGCTGCTGGTGCAGAACGGCGGGTTCGATATCGGCATCGCGCTGCTTGCCGGCCTGCTGCTCTGCATAGCGATCGGTGCGGTCAACGGGCTGATCGTCACCAAGATCGGCATCTCCTCGTTCCTGGTGACGCTGTCGATGCTGCTCGTCGTGCGAGGTGCAGCGCTCTACATCACGCAAGGCTTTCCGCTGAAATCCTGGGACCAGCCTGGCTTTTTCGTGACACTGCTGGCCGGCAGCTTCAATATCGGAACGTTCCGTTTCTATACCTCGCTGTGGTGGTTCATCGGCCTGTCGCTGCTGGCGATCTACGTGCTGCACTACGCCAAGCTCGGCAACTGGATCAGCGCCATCGGTTCGAACCGCAACGCTGCGGTTGCGCGCGGCGTGCCGGCCGATGCGGTCAAGGTCTGGCTGTTCATCCTGACCTCAGTGCTGGCGGGTCTGGCCGGCATGATCAGTGCGTTCCGCATCTCGGCCGCCTCGCCGGTAGCCGGCACCGGATACGAGCTCGAAGTGATCGCCATGGTGGTGGTCGGAGGCACGGCGCTGACCGGCGGGCGCGGCACCATCCTGGGCACCATCGTCGGCGCGCTGATGCTGCGCAGCATCCGCAACGGCATCGTGCTGATCGGCGTGCCCGGCCTCGCCTACAATATCTTCGTCGGCGTCATCATCCTTGCCATGCTCATCCTGCACGCTTTGCTGCAGAAGAACGCCGCCAGGAGCTGACCATGGAAGTGCTTCGGCTGCACAATCTGCAAAAATCCTTCGGCAGCGTCCGCGCGCTGAAGAGCGCCTCCTTCACGCTCAACGAGGGCGAGGTGGTGGCCTTGCTCGGCGACAACGGCGCCGGCAAATCCACGTTGATCAAGGCGATCTCCGGCGTCTTCCCCGTCGACCGCGGCGAGATCTATGTGCGCGGCCTAAAAGTCTCGATCCGCTCGACGCGCGACGCCATGGATCTCGGCATTGAGACCATTCACCAGGACACGTCGCTGGCGCCGGACCTGAGCATCGCGCGCAACCTCTTTCTCGGTCGCGAGCCGGTCAATCTGAAATGGCTGGGCGTGTTCGCGCCGCTCGACCTCGCCAAGCTGCGTGATGCCGCCGCGGCACTTTTGAAGCGCGTCGGCATCTCGAAAAAACTCGACGCCGATGCGCTGGTCAGCACGCTGTCGGGCGGTGAGCGCCAGTCGATCGCCATTTCGCGGGCCATGCAGTTCGCCGCCAAGGTCATCATCCTCGACGAGCCGACCAACAATCTCGGCGTCGAGGAAACGCACGGCGTGCTGCGCTTCGTCAAGGAGGTGCGCGACGCCGGCCATTCGGTGCTTTTGATCACCCACAACATCCACCACGTCTTCCAGGTCGCCGACCGTGTCATCGTCATGCGCCGCGGCGAGATCGTCGCCGAGCAGACGGTCGCCGATACCGACCTGCTGACGGTGGAGAGCATCATCACCGGCGCCGACATGTCGGCCCTGCTCAAGGAGACGAGAGCGAAGTGAAGGAACTGGCCGTCACATGGTAGAGCTTTACGGCAAGACGCTTTCGCGCCGGCAGGTCTCGGAACGGTCCGGCATGCTGTCGCAGTTCGCCGGCGTGCGGCTGATGACGCTTGGCGACGGGGTGGAGCGCGGCATCCGCATGCTCGAATTCCGCACCGGCTCCGGCCTGCGCTTCACCGCGCTGGTCGACCGGGCGCTCGACATCGCCGATTGCGATTTTAGGGGCCAGGCGATCGGCTGGCATTCGCCGAGCGGCTTTCGCCATCCCGGCCTGCACGAATATGAAGGCGAGGAGGGGCTGGCCTGGGCGCGGTCGTTTTCCGGCCTGCTGCTGACCTGCGGCCTTGACCACATATTGTTCATGAACGAGGTCCCCGCCGACAGCTACAATTATCCGCCGAAGAAGACGGTGCGCCATTCGCTGCATGGCCGCGTCAGCACCATCCCGGCGCGATTGACCGGCTATGGCGAGACATGGGACGGCGACCGCTGCGTGCTGTGGGCCGAAGGTATCGTCCAGCAGTCGACGGTGTTCGGCGAGGATCTGCATCTGCTGCGGCGGATCGAGGCCGATGTCGGCGGCAACGAGATCCGGCTTTCGGACCGCGTCGTCAATCACGGTTTTAGCCGCACGCCGCATATGTACTTTTATCACATCAATGTCAGCCATCCGGTGCTCGACGAGGGCTCCCGCTACCTGGCGCCGATCCGCGACGTCGTCTGGGCGGGCCATGCCGGCGAGCGCTATGAAGCGCAGAAGGTCGGCTACCGCACGGCGCCGGCACCGCAACTGGGCTTCACGGAACAGGTCTGGCAGCACGAACTCGGCGCCGACGCCAACGGCGACGTGCCGGTGGCGGTGGTCAACGACCGTCTCGGCCTCGGTCTCGAAGTCGTCACGCGCAAGCACCAGTTGCCTTGCGCCTATGAGTGGCAGAATTTCCAGGCTGGGCATTATGCGCTCGGCATCGAGCCGTCGACGCATCATGTGCTGGGCAATCTGGCAGCGCGCGAGCGCGGCGAGATGATCTGGCTGGAGCACGGCGAAAGCCGTTCGTACGAAGCGGTGTTCCGGGTTCTCGACGGCGCCGGCGAGATCGCCGCCGCCGAGAGCCGGATCGCAGCGATTGCCAGGCAGCCGCGGGAGGATTATCCGCGGCCATCGGGTCATTTTCCTGTTCTCGGAGGCAGGTCGTGACAATGGCGAAGGCGGTGCGAAACACCAGTTGGAAGGCTGGCCTTGGCCGGAGTGGAGAGGGCTCGCGGCGGTTCGAAAATTGGAGGTCACAATGGCTGGCAAGGTGAAGCGCGATTACAGCCTGGTCGGCGAAAGCACGCGGATTGCGATCGAAATCGGGCTGGCCTCGGCGGAGTGGTACCATACCGATGTGCCGCGCAAGACGATGAAGGAGCTGATGCAACGCTCCGACAGTCCAGCAATCCGCGACACGGCCATCTGGCTGGGCGCCATCCTGGTCTCCGCCGCCGGCGGCGTTTACTTCTGGGGCACCTGGTGGTGCGTGCCGTTCTTCTTCGTCTATGGCGTGCTCTATGCCTCGGCCAGTGATTCGCGCTGGCACGAATGCGGCCACGGCACGGCTTTCCGCACGCGCTGGATGAATGATGTCGTCTACCAGATTGCCAGCTTCATGCTGATGCGCAACCCGGTGACCTGGCGCTGGAGCCATGCCCGCCACCACACCGACACGATCATCGTCGGGCGCGATGCCGAGATCGCCGTGATGCGCCCGCCGGACCTGCTGCGCACCGCACTCGCCTTTACCGGTATCCTCGACTTTCGCTATTCGCTTCCGGCACTGGCACGCCACGCGTTCGGCAAGCTGACGCCCGACGAGAAAAGCTACGTGCCCGAGATGGAACAGCACAAGGCCGTCACTGCCGCGCGCTGGCATATCGCCATATACATCGCCACGATTGCGCTCGCCCTCACTATGCGGTCCTGGGTGCCGCTGGTGCTCATCGGCGTGCCGCGCCTCTACGGCACCTGGCACATGGTGCTGACCGGCCTGCTGCAGCACATCGGTCTCGCCGACAATGTGGTCGATCATCGGCTCAACAGCCGGACCGTCTACATGAACCCGATCAGCCGGTTCATCTACTGGAACATGAACTACCACGTCGAGCATCACATGTTCCCGATGGTGCCCTATCACGCGCTGCCCAGGCTGCACGAATTGATCAGACACGATCTGCCGGAGCCGAACCCGTC
This sequence comes from Mesorhizobium sp. WSM4829, assembly GCF_055811475.1. Classification (NCBI taxonomy): domain Bacteria; kingdom Pseudomonadati; phylum Pseudomonadota; class Alphaproteobacteria; order Hyphomicrobiales; family Phyllobacteriaceae; genus Mesorhizobium; species Mesorhizobium sp. WSM4829. The sequence continues at coordinate 48,344 of NZ_JBVVQJ010000014.1, forward strand.
GATGTGGCATGCCTATCGCGAGGTTTGGCCGGTCCTGCTCAGGCAGCTCAAATATGAGGACTATTTCCTCAAGCGCGAACTGCCGCCGACGGCACGGCCCTATCGTGGCGAGTTCCACGAAGTGAACATGTCGGCAGCAGCTGAATAGCACTGTGCAGCACAGCAAGGCGAAATTTCGGGAGAAAATAGAGATGGCCGATTGGGTCGAGGCGTGCACTGTGGACGATGTCGACGAAGAGGATGTCATCCGCTTCGATCATGACGGCCGCAGCTTCGCGATCTACCGTTCGCCGGATGACGAATTCTTCGCTACCGACGGCTTTTGCACACATGAAAAGGCGCATTTGGCCGATGGGCTTGTCATGGACGACATCATCGAATGCCCCAAGCACAATGGCCGCTTCAATTACAAGACCGGCCAGGCCAAGGGCGCGCCGGTCTGCGTCAATCTGCAGACCTATCCGGTGAAGGTCGAAGCTGGCAAGGTGATGATCCAGATCTAAAGCATGATCCCGAAAAGTGGGAACTGGTTTCGGAAAAGATCATGCAAATTGAATCATGACCGGGCTTCCATTCACGTAACATAGGGGACCAGAATCGATGAGCCGGAAAAGACCGACGGTGGCAGACCTGCGCGCCATGAAGGGCAAGCGGCAATTGACCATGCTGCGGGTGCTGACGATGGACGAGGCCGAGGCCGCCGAACGAGCCGGGGTCGACATAGTCTCGGTGCCGCCGGAACTGGTGCTCGATCCGCAATACCGCGATGCCGCACCCAGCCTGTTCACCATGCCGGGCGACAATTTCTACGAGATCGGCACAGCCGACGATTTCGTCCGCTGGGCGTTCCGGCTCTACAAGGCGAGCGCCGACGCGGTTTATTGCAGCGCCGGCTTTGCCACTGTCAAACGGCTGGCCGATGACAATATCCCGGTGATCGGCCATGTCGGCCTGATTCCGTCGCGCGCCACCTGGACCGGCGGCTTCAAGGCTGTCGGCAAAACCGCCGACAGCGCCATGCAGATTTTCGAGGCAGTCAAGCAATACGAAGCGGCCGGCGCGATCGGCGCCGAGATCGAAGTGGTGCCGGTCGAGGTGGCCAAGGCGATTTCGGAGCGAACCTCGCTGATCATGCTGTCGATGGGGGCCGGCACCGGCTGCGACGCGCAATATCTGTTCGCCGACGACATTCTTGGCCAGAACCGTGGCCACATGCCGCGCCATTCCAAGGTCTATCGCGATTTTGCCGCCGAACATGACCGCCTGCAGGCGGAACGCATCGCTGCTTTTTCCGAATATGTCGCCGACGTCAACAGCCTGGCCTATCCCGAAGACAAGCATGTGGTGCATATGGACCCGGATCAGCTCGGTCAGTTCATGGAGAAGATCGACGCCGGATGAGAGGCGCCGGCCAGGACCTGCTGTGACCTTCTCCCACAACAAGGGGAGAAGGAAAGGGCGCGCCTCGCTACACCGGCCGATATACCTTCTCCGCCGTGACTGGTCGCGAAACGACACGAAAGTTTGTTGGGCCAAGTCTGGACGTCGCCGCCCAAATGCTGTTCAAACCGGTGCGTCACCGATTTTGCCGGACAATCGCCTGGTCCCAGTGGCGCGGGAAAACCTTTCGTACAGTTCTGCGCATGACCGCCATTCCCGAAAACAAAGCCTTGTCCGAAACCGCGACGGCGGCGCGGCAGGCGCGGCGCGTGGCATTGATCGTCGCCGTCGCCTTCTTCATGCAGCTTCTGGATTCGACGATCATCTCGACATCGCTGCCGCAGATGGGAGAATCCTTCGGCGTGCCGGCAGTGGCGATGAGCATCGGCATCACCGTCTACATGCTGACCATGGCGGTGTTCGTGCCGCTGTCCGGCTGGCTCGCCGACCGCTTCGGCGCGCGCAAGATCTTCCTCGTGGCAATCGCCCTGTTCACGCTGGCCTCGATCGCCTGCGGCATCTCGCAGAACCTGACCCAGTTCGTCGCCGCGCGTGCCGTGCAGGGCCTGGGCAGTGCGCTGATGACACCGGTCGGCCGCATCCTGGTGCTGCGCAACGCCTCGAAGTCCGAGCTTCTCAACGCCACCGCGCTGATCACATGGCCGGCGCTATTTGCGCCGGTGATCGGGCCGGTGCTTGGCGGCTTCATCACCACCTATCTGTCCTGGCACTGGAATTTCTTCATCAACATTCCGCTCGGCGCGGCCGGCCTGGCGCTGGTCGCCCGCTTCATTCCCGGCGACCGCGCTTCCGAAACCAGGCCGCTCGACTGGCCGGGCTTCCTTGTGACCTCGGTCGGGCTCGCCTCGATGCTCTACGGCCTCGAGCGCATCGCCCATCCGCAAGATGGCGCATTGCCGACTGATGCTGATTGCCGGACTGACGCGGTCGATGCAGTTCACCGCGCTCAACACGCTGGCCTTCGCCGATATCGCTTCGGCGCAGCGCAGCTCGGCGGCGACGCTGTCCAGCATGCTGCAGCAGGTGGCGATGCTGTTCGGCGTGGCGGTCGCCGCGGCGCTGCTCAACTTGTCGCAGATCGCCAGGGCCGGGGCGGCGCCCGACCTGGTCGACTTCCGCCTCGCCTTCCTGGCGATCGGCGCCATCGGGCTCGTGGCCTCGTCCCGCTTCCTGGCGCTGCCGCGGGCCGCCGGCGCCGAGGTTTCGGGCCATCGGGCGTGACCTTCTCCCACAAGGGTGTTTGGAAGGGGGCAGCGCGTCACACCGGCCGATATACCTTCTCCGCTGTGTTCCAAAAAATGTCCGCCTCTGCCGCCGCACCATGCTTGGCCACCGCCTCCCGGTGCTTCTTGATCAGTTCGGCGTGGCTGGTCCACAGCTTTTCGATCGGGAAGTTGGAGCCGAACATCAGACGGTCGCTTCCGAGGATGTCGATTGCGTTGTCGACGATGTAGGCGATCAGCGCCGGGTCATTGCGGTGGACGAAGGTGCCGAGGCCGGACAGCTTGGCGTAGAGGTTTGGCGCCGCTGAAAGCGTGCGCAGGCCGGCCTTCCAGGCTTGCGTGGTTTCCTCCGACATGTCGGTCAGCATGCCGGCATGGGTGAGGATGAAATTGGTTTCAGGATTTTCGCCGACAAGCGTCAGCCCGTCCTTCATCTGAGCCGGGAAAAGCTGCAGGTCGAAGGTCAGACCATAGTCCTTCAGCCGCGCCACATTGGCCCGCACCTTCGGGTCGACGACCTGGTCGGCGGAGGCGGCAAAGCGGAAGGCCGGCGTTTCATGCCAGTGGAGCTGCATGCGCACGCCGCGCAGCAGGGGGTATTTGATCAGACGGTCGATCTGATGGCGCACATCGTCCACCGTCATGTCGGCATAGCCGACGATGGCATGCGGCCAACCGGTTTTGTTAGCCGTCGTCTGCAGCAAGGCGACTTCTTTCTCGAAATCCTCCTTGGCCCAGTTGGTCTGGACATAGACCGCCTTCTCGACGCCAGAGCCTTGCTGGTCGGCGAGGAATTTCTCGATCGGATAGTCGCGGCGAATCGGCTCGTAGGGACCGAAGATGCGCGGCACCATCGGCCCGCGCAGCCAGGGCTGGTCCTCCTGGCGCCAGATGTGGAAATGCGCGTCGATCGCCTTTTTCATCATGAAACCCTTTTCCAGATTGCTGCCGCCGCCGGAGCGGGGCGGGCGAGCGACAGGATGAAATCGGTGAGACCGGCGATCGAAGAACCGTCGACCAGATCGTCGAGCACCGGCAGGATGGCGCGAAGTGCTGCCGTCGCCGGCTGAAAGCGCGGGTCGCCGGCCAGCGGCGTCGCCAGCGAAAGCCGGAAGGCGCGTGCGCTCAGCCGGCGCATCGCCATTTCCAGCTCGGCATGATCGCCGCGCTCCAGCGCATCCGACAGGATGATGACCGCCGCCCCGCGCGCGAATGCGGAAAAGCGCGGCACCGACAGGAAGGCGAGCAGCGTCGGTCCCATTCGGGTGCCGCCGTCCCAGTCGTCGACCAGTGCTGCCACCCGCGCCAGCGCCTGGTCGCGGTCGCGAATGCGCAGCGCCGCGGTGATGCGGGTCAGCCGCGTGCCGAAGGTGAAAATTTCGGCCCGGTCCGCGCCTTGCACCGCTGCATGCGCCAGCTTGAGATAGTCCGATGTGTAGAGCTTCATCGAGCCGGACACGTCGATCAGCAGCAAAAGCTTGCGCGACACGGTCTGCCGGCGGCGCAGCAGCGGCGACGGAATATCGCCGTCGGCACTGACGATTTCGCGCAGCGAGCGGCGCAGATCGAGCTTGCCGCGTGCGTGCGTGCGCACGGTGCGGAAGGAGCGGCGGGCGGGCAAGGCGGTAGCGAGCTTGCGGCGGAAAGCGGCAAGCCCGTCGCCGTCGCGCTGGAAGTCGCGGGCGCTCAACTGTTCGGAGCCGGACGACAGCGCGCCGCCTTCCTCCGGGCGCGCCACCTCGTTGTCCTCGTCGCTGGCGCCGCCGTCGTCCTTGATGCGGGTTTCCTCGTCGGCCTCGCCTTCGATGACGGCCGCGGTGTTGCCGTAGAAATAGCTCCGGAAATGCGCCTCGAATTCGTCGCGGCGGTCGGGCGGCGGCGCCAGCGTGGCAAGCGCCGCCTCGTGGATGTCGGCCATCGAGCGGGGCCCGAGCAGCCTCACCGCCTGCATGAAGCCTGACACCTGTTCGGGCGCAACCGGAAAGCCGTAGCGGCGCAGCAGCCGGCCAAAGCCGAGCAAGGGTGCAGCCGCCCGGGGTAGGGCCGCGGGGCTCACGCCAATGCCTCCTCGACGATCCGGCCAAGCTCGGGGGCGATGTAGGACAGGTCCTCCTCATCCTTGATCAGCACGCCGATGGCGCGGCGGAACGCTTCCGGCCACGGGCTGCCGCCCTTTTCGAGGATCGTCGCGGCGTTCGCCCATTCGACCGCTTCGGCGATGCCCGGCGGCTTGGCCAGCGGGCGGGCGCGGATGTCGCGCACGGCAGCAGCCACGGCGCGCGCCGTGGCGTTGGCGACGTCGCCGGCGCGCAGCATGATGATTTCGGCCTCGCGCTCGGCGTCGGGATAGGTGATCCAGTGGTAGACGCAGCGCCGCCGCAACGCTTCCGCCAGTTCGCGGGTGCGGTTCGAGGTCAGGACGACGATCGGCTGCGTTTTGGCGCGGATGGTGCCGCGCTCGGGAATGCTGATCTGGAAGTCGGACAGGAACTCCAGCAGCAGCGCTTCGAACTCATGATCGGAACGGTCGATCTCGTCGACCAGCAGCACGCGCTTTTCCGGCGCCTTCAGCACCTGCAGCAGCGGCCGTGCGATCAAAAAGCGGTCGTCATAGATGTCGACCTCATGCTCGCCGGCATGGCGGATGGCGAGCAACTGGCGCTGGTAGTTCCATTCGTAGAGCGCGTGTGCTGCGTCGATGCCTTCATAGCATTGCAGCCGCACCAGGTCGCGCCCGAGCAGTTCGGCTATCGCCTTGGCCGCCTCGGTCTTGCCGACGCCCGGCGCGCCTTCGAGCAGCAGCGGCTTGCCCAGCCGGATCGCCAGGAAAATGGCGGTGGCCAGGCTTTCATCGGCCAGGTAGCGCGAGGCGGCGAGGCGCGATGCCACCGCCTCCGGCGAGATCACAACAGTGTCGGCGCTTCTAGCCCGGGCGCTTCTTTTGGGCATTTCCAGCACTCAGTTCGAGGCTTGCGCCTTCAGCGCCCGCAGGATGCGTTCCGGCGTGATCGGCAGCGTGTCGATGCGCACGCCCACGGCGTCGAAGACCGCGTTGGCGACCGCCGGGATTTGCGGGTTGGCGCACATTTCGCCCGGCCCCTTGGCGCCAAAGGGTCCGTCGGCCGAGGGCCTCTCCAGCACGATGATCTCGGTTTGCGCAAGATCGCCTGGTCCCGGCATCAGATACTGGTTGAAGTCGGTGCCGCCATGATCGCGGTCGGGGTAATAGGGTTCCGTCGTCTCGTAGAGCGCGTGGCTGATGCCCATCCACGAGCCGCCGATGAGCTGCTGCTCGACCATTTTCGGGTTCAGCGCGCGGCCGATCTCGAAGACATTCCTGACCGTCAGCACGGTGACCTCGCCGGTTTCGTCGTCGACCTCGACCTCGGCCACGGTGCAGGCGTGCGCATAGCAGGTCGACGGTTTCATCGCGCCGGTTTCTTTCTCGGGATAGGAGCGCGGGATCAAGAACATGCCGCGGCCGGAAATCGAGCGGCCGCGCTTGAAATGCGCCGACAGCGCGACATCGAAGATCGAGATCGATCTTTGCGGCGCGCCCTTGACCAGGATGTTGCCCTGGCCGTCGGTCTCGAGGTCCGAGGCGTTCACTTCCAGCTCCTCGGCCGCCACTTCCAGCATGACCTGGCGGGCTTCCCTGGCCGCTTGGATGACGGCGTTGCCGGCGCGGTGCGTGCCACGCGAGGCGAAGGTGCCCATGCAGTGCGGGCCGGTGTCGGTGTCGGCGGTGTCGACGACGACGCGGTCGGTTGGCACGCCGATCGTCTCGGCACAGATCTGCGCCATGATCTGCTTCATCCCCTGGCCGAGATCGACGCTCGACAGCGTCACCATGAAATTGCCGGTCGGCGTCGAATGGACCAGCGCCTGGGTCGGGTCGCCGCCGAGATTCATGCCGGTCGGATAGTTGATCGCGGCGACGCCGCGCCCGCGCCTGATCGCCATTTCAAGCTCCCTTCGCGTAGGACGACATCGCCATGAATTTTTCCGCCACCGGCCAGTTGGCGGCGCGCGAAGCTTCCTGCATGCACTCGATCAGAGCCGCGCCCTCGGTCGGCTGGCGGTGCGCCTTCATGTCGCCGTCGCGGTAGGCGTTGATGAAGCGGAATTCGAGCGGGTCCATGCCGATCAGCCGGGCGAGCTTGTCCATCTGCACCTCAAGCGCGAAATCGCCGATGGTGACGCCGAAGCCGCGCATGGCGGAGGAGGGGGTGCGGTTGGTGTAGACGCAGTAGGTGTCGATCCAGACATTGGGGATGGTGTAAGGGCCGGGATAGTGGCCGGCGCCTTTCTGCGCGCCATAAGGCGAATGGCGCGAATAGGCGCCGGCATCGGTGTAGCCGGTGACTTTTCTGGCGACGATGCGGCCATCCTTCATGACGCCGTCCTTGATGGCGACTTTTTCGGCGGCGCGCGGCGAGGAAATCTGCATCTCCTCCTCGCGGCTGTAGATGAAGGAGACCGGCCGCCCGGTCAGCTTGGCGCCGAGGATGGCGATCGGCTCGACGATGACGTCGACCTTGCCGCCAAAGCCGCCGCCGACGGTGCCGCCGACGAAATGCAGTCTGTTGCCGGGCATCTGCAGGATGATCGAGGCGTTGTCGAGGGTGAAGAACATGGCCTGCGTGTTGGTGTAGCAGGTGAAGCGGTCGTTGCCCTCCGGCGCGACGATGCAGCCGGTCGTCTCGGTCGGCGCGTGCTCGATCGGCGACGATTGATAGGTCTGCTCGAGCACGTGATCGGCGCCGGTAAAACCGGCCTCGACATCGCCGAAGCGCACCTTGCGGCATTCGCCGCTGTCATAGAGGTAATAATTCCGGCCGTGATATTCGTTGACAACAGGCGCGCCGGGCTTCAGCGCTTCTTCCATGTCGAAGACGGCCGGCAGCACCTCGTAGTCGACCTTGACCTTGGCCGCCGCTTCCTGGGCGGCACGCTCGGTCTCGGCCAGCACCGCCACCACGGCTTCGCCCTTCCAGCGCACCTTGCCGTCGGCCAGCACCGTCTCGTCCTCCGGTCCGATCTGGATCAGGATCAGGATGGTGTAGACATTGTGCGGCACGTCCTTGGCGGTCAGGATTTTCACTACGCCCGGATGCTTTTCCGCCTCTGAAGTGTCGATGCTGCGGATGCGGGCGTGATGATGCGGGCTGCGCACCATCTTCAGATGCAGCATGCCTGGAAAATTGCGGTCGGCGAAATAGGTGGTCTTGCCGGTGACGTGACCGGGCGAATCGGAGCGCGGCCGTGGCTGGCCGATCTCGTGCAGATCGTCCGTGCGCTGGTCGGCGAAATAGCTCTTGCGGAGTTCCATTTTTTCGACTCCCCTCAAGCTGCGTTCTGCGAATTGGATCGCGCGGCGGTCAGCACCGCCTGGATGATCGGCTCGTAGCCGGTGCAGCGGCAGATATTGCCCGACAGCGCCTCGACCACCTCGTCGCGGCTGGGGTCCGGCGTGTGGTCGAGCAGAACCTTGGCGGCCATGATCATGCCCGGCGTGCAGAAGCCGCATTGCGTGGCGAAGGCGTCGAGGAAGGCGCGCTGCAAAGGATGCAGCACGCCGCCTTGCGAAAGCCCCGATGTCGTGGTGATCGCCGCACCGTTGCAGGTTTCGGCCAGCGTCAGGCAGGACAGCCGCAACTCGCCGTCGATGATGACCGAGCAGGCGCCGCATGTGCCCTGATGGCAGCCGCCCTTTGGCGAGGTTTCGCCGATCTTGTCGCGCAGCGCATTGAGCAGCGTCGTGCCGCTGTCGATGAATTCGGCCTTCTCCGCGCCGTTGAGCATGAACTGAACCGGGATCTTTGCCATCTTTTACTCCTTGCGCCGCAGCCAGGCGGAGATGCGCGCCATCGGCTTTCAGGCGAGCAAAAGCCGGCCGAGATGGACCGGCAGGACTTCGTTGCGATACCAGGCACTGGCGATCGGATCGGTAATCGGCGAGGTGCCGTCGTTAGCGACTGCCAGCGCCGGCGCGATGCCGTCGCTCGTGAGTTTCCTGCCGAGCAGCGCCTTCTCCGCCGCCTTGGCGCGCATCGGCCGGTCGGCCATGCAGCCAAGCGCGATGTGCGCCGATGACACGGTTCCGTCCGGCGCTCGTTCCAGCACGGCGGCGATGCTTAGCACCGAGACGCCCTTCGGCTTGACCCGCGATATTTTCAGGAAGCGAAAGCCGCCTTCCAGTGGCAAGCTGAAGCCGACCGACGTGACTATGGAGTGATTGTCTTCGCGTTTTGCCAGGAAGGTTTCGATCGGCACCTCGCCGTCATCGGTGCCGACGGTTGCGCCCAGTGCCAGCAGCGCGACGGTGAAATCGCCATAGGGCGCCGGGGCGAAGAGATTGCCGCCGATGGTCGCCATGTTGCGGATCGCCGGGCCGCCGACGGCGCGCGCGGCGCGGGCAAGGGAAGACAGATCCGGGTGACGGGCGATCGCCGCCATGGTCACCGAAGCGCCGATGCGGACCTCCCTGCCGGAAACAGTGATGGCCGACAGCGCCGGTTCGGTCGACCTGATGAGGCCGGAGACCGAAACGTCGCCTTCATTGGCGGCGCGCACGACCAGCGTGCCGCCGCCGAGATAGCGGGTGCCGGCGGCTTTCAGCGCCGCGTTGGCGTCCTTGACCGTCGAGAAAGTCTGCAGTGCAAGCGCCATGGAACGCTCCTTTTTGTGAGCCCCATTCAGCTCAACCCTGGCCGGCGAAATGGGTCTTCAGGGCGTTAAAGCCGCCCTGGAAGACGTTGGCGCCCATGCCTTCGGCCAGCTTGTCAGATTCTTCCGGGGCCGCGTCGAAGCTGGCGGTCCATTCGGCATAGGTGCGGTCGCCATCGGTCACCCGACGCAGCTGCAGCGTCGCCTTGTGGTTGGTCAGCGGTTGCGGCGTCTCCAGGATGGAGTAGCTGACGAGGAAATTGTCGTCGGAGAAGTCGAGCAGCTTCTCGCGGATGCGGGCGCCGCTGGCGAGCTGGAAATTGCGCACGCAGCCGATTGCTCCGGCGTCCTTGCCATCCTCGATATGGCTCTCGACCATGCGCGGGTGCCAGTTCGGCAGCCCGTTGAAGTCGCGTATGCGCGCCCAGACCTTTTCGACCGGTGCGTCGATGACGCTGGAGACGGTGACTTTCGCCATATGATGCTTCCCTTGCAGATAGCTGTGTCGCGAGGGTAGGGCGGCGAGCCCGGCAGCGCTTATCAATGCGTCTTGAACGCCTATCAATAAGTCTGAAAAAAACCGGCAATCTGAAAAAAACGGGCAGTGTGAAAATGGCTCAGGAAATGGCCCGCGCCGCCTCGCGATAGAGTGTCGGGGGAACGCCGACATGGTCGCGGAAGAAGCGCGAGAAATTGCCCTGTGTGGTGAAGCCGAGATTGCAGGCGACCGAGATAAGCGGTTCCTGCGACCACTGCAACTGCCGCACCGCTTCCTCCATGCGCAGCGTGTTCCAGTAGACATTGGGCGTCAGATTGGTCTGCTCCTTGAACAGCGCGAAGAAATGCGGCCGCGACAGGCCGACGCTGCGCGCCACCTCGTCGAAGCAGATGCGTTCGCAGACATTGGCCTTCATCAGCTGGATCGCCTTGCGGACACGGAAATCCTGCACGCTGTGGACGCGGGCGCGCGCCACTTGTGGCGCCGAGGCGTCGGCGGCGTCGAGCACGCTGTCGATGAAGCGCTCGATCTCGTAATTGGCGATGTCGTCGATGCTCTCATTGTCGCTGAGATGATCGAGAAGATTGGCTGCCGCCTTGTGCAGCCACGGCTCCAGCGTGATCGCCGGTGCCGAAAACAGCGGCGCGGTCGACGGCAGGTCGCGGCGCCGGCGCGCCCAGTCCGGATCGATGTAGAAGGCGAGGAACAGGCCGGGCCGGCCGTCGCGGGACAAAGCGTGGCTGTGCGGCTGGAAGGAATTGATGCCGGCGGCGGTGCCAGGCCCAAGCCGCACCGTCTCGCGGCCGATGGTCATCTCGCCGGCCGTGCCTTCCAGCCAGATGATGATATGCGCCTCGACATGGGCATGGGTGACGAAGTCGCTGGCGACGTTCAGGACAGAAACATGTCCGAACCGGCCCCAGTAGAGCCTGATCGCTTCCGTCATGGGTATATCCTCCCGCAGGCGACTGGCCTCCCTTCGCCTGCAATCGGGATAGTGCTGCTCAGTCCGGGTCCGCGTCAAGGCGCATGTGCGCGCCTGGCGCACGCCACGCGGCGCGCCGGCCGATTTTCAGACTGAGCGATAGGAGCGCGTCCCCTTCTCCCCCTGTGGGAGAAGGTGGATCGGCGCGCTAGCGCCGAGACGGTTGAGGGGTGTTGGAAGAAATGAGGCGTTGGTGGTCTCTGGAACACCCCTCATCCGACCTCGCTGCGCGAGGCCACCTTCTCCCACAAAGGGGAAAAGGGGACGTTGGGGCTTGAACGTCACTCGTTGCGCCGGAAATTGCGGAGCCGGTCGAACAGGACCGCCATCAGAATGGCACCGCCGATGAACACCCCCTGCCAGAAGGCGTTGATGCCGAGCAGGCCAAGGCTGTTGCGGATCACTTCGATCAGCGCCGCGCCGACGACGGCGCCAAAGGCCGTGCCCATGCCGCCGGCCAGGTTGGCGCCGCCTATGACGGTGGCGGCGATGACCTGAAGCTCCATGCCGTTGCCGAGATTGGTGGTGACGGCGCCCAGCCAGCCGGTCTGGATGATGCCGGCAAGGCCCGCTGCCAGCGCCGAGATCATGTAGACAGCGACCTTGATCTGACGCACCGGAACGCCGGTCAGCGTCGCCGCATGCTCGTTGCCGCCGATGGCGAAGATGTGCCGGCCGAATTTCGTCCAGCGCAGGACGAAGCCGGTGATCAGCGCCAGCACGATCGTGTAGAGCACCGGATTGGCGATGCCGAACACAAAGGCGCCGCCGCCCAGCGCCAGAAGCTTGTCGTGGTCGGGCCCGAACTGGAACACGACGGTGTTGTTGGAGGCGACCATGGCGAGGCTACGCGCGATCGACAGCATGCCGAGCGTCACCACGAAGGGCGGAAACCCGAGATAGGCGATCAGGATGCCGTTGAAGGCGCCGATGATCAGCGCCGTCGCGATCGCAGCGGCAATGCCGACCTCGATGCCGTAGCCGGCATGCATGGTCACGGCGAGCACCATCGAACACAGGCAAAGCACCGAGCCGACCGACAGGTCGATGCCGCCGGTGATGATGACGAAGGTCATTCCGAGCGCGACGATGGCGACGAAGGTGATGTTGCGGGTGATGTTGTAGAGGTTCTTCGTCGTGGCGAAGGAATCGGTGGCGACGGACAGGAACAGGCAGGCGAGGATGACCGCGATCACCACCCAGAAGGTCTGGCTGGCAAACACCCTGGTCAGCAAAGTGTGCTGTTTCTGCGCGATCGTCTGGTCAAGAGTTACTGCCATCGTCGACCTTTATCTGCTTGCGTGGTGAAACCGGCTGGCATCAAACCTGTTCGATGGCGCCGGTGATGAGCCCGGTGACTTCCTCGGGCGAACTCGACGCGATCGTCTTGTCGGCGACCTTGCGGCCGCGCCGCATGACGATGACGCGGTCGGCAACGTCAAAGACGTCGGGCATGCGGTGGCTGATCAGCACGACGGCAATGCCCTGGTCGCGCAAATGGCGGATCAGGTTCAGCACCTCGGCGACCTGCCGGACCGAGATCGCCGCCGTCGGCTCGTCCATCAGCACGATCTTGGCCTGCGAAAGCATGGTGCGGGCGATCGCCACCGCCTGGCGCTGGCCGCCCGACATCTGCTTGACCAGATCGCGCGGGCGGGTTTCGGATTTCAGCACGGCAAAGATCTGACCGGCGCGCTTGTACATGGCGGCGTAGTCGAGGATGCGAAACGGCCCGACGCCGCGGCGCAGCTCGCGGCCGAGATAGACATTGGCGGCGGCCGTCAGATTGTTGCACAACGCCAGATCCTGATGGACGATCTCGATGCCGTGCTGGCGCGCCTCCACCGGCTTGTGCAGGATCAGCTCCTTGCCGTCCATCTGCATCGTGCCATGGCTTGGGCGGAAGTTGCCGGCGATCATCTTGACCAGCGTCGACTTGCCGGCGCCGTTGTCGCCCATCAGCCCGACCACCTGTCCGGCCTCGATCGACAGCGAAACGTCGTTGACGGCCTGGATGGCGCCGAAATGTTTTGAGATGTTGGCGAGTTCGAGAACCGGCACCAGTCTGCTTCCTCCGTGCTTTCGGCCTGCGGTCCTGCCGCGGCCTCGCTCTTCCCAGCTCCTCCCGGGAACCGCGCTTTCGCCCATTTACCCATATGCCCCCTTGCCGTCAACAGCGGCTTCTTTCGAAAAATCCGTTTTGTAGGACAAATAGCAATTGACGTCCGTCGCAAGCCGATATTAGCTAGGCGTCGGAGGAGATTATGCCGATCTCCTGCCCCGGTTCGCCGGGGCTGAGCAGGCGGAGGTTTATCGGTCGAGGATCTGGCAGCGTCCCTATTGCGCTGGTCTGCAACCGCATCTGGAAATTCTTATCGGCCCGGCTTGACGACACGAGCGCTCGCGAAACGAACCTCTGTCATCGCGCATCCGGGCTGGTCTGTGTGGCGGGCACGCCGTGTCCGTCTGTTTCAAGGGAGGACTGAAATGAGGAAGTCACTATTGCTCGCTGCCGTCGCCATGCTGGCGCTGGGCGCCGGGCCGGCTTTGGCCAAGAAACAGCTCGTCATCGTGGTCAAGGGGCTCGACAATCCGTTCTTCGAGGCCATCAACCAGGGTTGCCAGAAATGGAACAAGGAAAACGCCGACTCGGAGTATGAGTGCTTCTACACCGGTCCGGCATCGACCTCGGACGAAGCCGGCGAAGCCCAGATCGTCCAGGACATGCTGAGCAAGCCGGACACGGTGGCGATGGCGATTTCGCCGTCCAATGCACCGCTGATCGCGCAGACGATCAAGAGCGCCAATCCGTCGATCCCGATCATGACGCTCGACGCCGACCTCAGCAAGGAAGATGCGGCGCTGCGCAAGACCTATCTCGGCACCGACAACTACCTGATGGGCTACAAGATCGGCGAGTACATCAAGAAGGCCAAGCCCGACGGTGGCAAGATCTGCACGATCCAGGGCAATCCCGCGGCCGACAACATCCTGCGCCGCGCCCAGGGCATGCGTGACGCGCTTACAGGCCAGAAGGATCTCCCGGCGCTCGCCGGCGAGGGCGGCTGGACCGAGGTCGCCGGCTGCCCGGTGTTCACCAATGACGACGGTGCCAAGGGCGTGCAGGCGATGACCGATATCCTCGCCGCAAATCCCGATCTCGACGCCTTCGGCATCATGGGCGGCTGGCCGCTGTTCGGTGCGCCGCAGCCCTATCGCGACCTGTTCAAGCCGATGGCCGACAAGATCGCCAAGAACGAGTTCGTCATCGGCGCCGCCGATACGATCGGTGAGGAAGTGGCCATTGCCAAGGAGGGCCTGGTGACCGCATTGGTCGGCCAGCGGCCGTTCGAGATGGGCTACAAGGCGCCCTCGGTGATGATCGACCTGGTCGAAGGCAAGCCCGTCGCCGATCCGGTCTTCACCGGTCTCGACGAGTGCACCAAGGATACGGTCGATACCTGCATCCAGAAGTAGGTTCGCATTTTCGGGGCGTCCGCTCGACGGGCGCCCCGTCACGCCGGTTCACGAAAATCTACGAGGTGACGTGGCTGGGGCGAACCGCTCCTGCTTTGCCGCGCCTTGAGTTCAGCCTGTGCCGGGGAACATGGATGTCGGACGCCAGATCGAAAAAGCGACTTACCACGGTCAAGGCACGGGCTACGGTCAAGGCACGGGCCAAGGTCAAGGCACGGGCCAAGGTCAAGCCGCCGGTCGCCCGCCCGGCCGGCGCCCGCCGGACCGACGCGGCGCTGATCCCCGGATCGAGCGTGCATGCGTCGCTGGCCAACGAGATCGGCCTCAGGATCGTGCGCGGCGACTATCCGCCGGGAACCATCCTGCCCAACGAAGCCAAATGGTCCGAAACCTTCGACGTCAGCCGCTCGGCGGTGCGCGAAGCGATCAAGATGCTGATGGCCAAGAGCCTGCTGGCCTCACGCCCCAAGATCGGCAGCTGGGTCGAGCCGAAAGAGCGCTGGAACCTGCTCGATCGCGACGTGCTGGCCTGGTATGCGACAGCGCCCGATCGCGAAATGTTCCTGCGCACGGTCCAGGAATTCCGTCACATCATCGAGCCGGAAGCCAGCGCTTTTGCGGCGATCCGGCGCAGCGACGAGCAGATGGCCGAGATCAGCCAGGCCTGCCGGGAGATGGGCGAGGCGGCGACGCTGCCGGAGCGCACCCGCGCCGACACGCGTTTTCACCTGGCTATCCTGCGCGCCTCGGGCAATGACCTGCTGGTGCCGCTCGGCGTGCTGATCGAATCGGCGCTCGATCATCTCTTCGTTTTCGTCACGCGCGAAACCAGCGACCAGCCTCGGGCGCAGGCGCTGCATGAGGCGATCGAGAAGAACATCCGCCTCCGGCGGCCGGCGGCAGCCCGCACCGCGGTGCACCGACTGCTCGCCAACACCGACGAGGTTATCGGGCGGTCGCGGCGGTAAGGTCAAACGCAATCGCTCTGAACGGCCAGGGAGCGGCGACTTGGAAGACTCACGTCGGGCCTGAAACCCCATATGCTTCGTTGACCTCCTCAGAGCGAGGAACGAACCCATTTGCCAGCACTCTTGCCGAGGAGTATCCTTTTGCGCAAAGCTGGCGGTGAGTGTCGGTTGAAAGGGGGAGCATGGCCAGACTTGTCGCACTCTACAAGACTCCGAAAGACGTGGCCGCCTTCGACCGTTACTATGTTTCGACCCACATTCCTCTGGCCAAAGCCATTCCCGGCTTGAGGAAATACGAAATCAGCGATGGCGGCGTCCATTCGCCGGATGGGGCATCAGGCTATCATCTTGTTGCTACGCTCTACTTCGATTCCGTTGCGGATATTCAAGCGGCCTTAGCGTCCCCCGAGGGTCGGGCCACGGCGGCTGATCTTGGCAATTTTGCAGATGGCGGAGTGGAGCTAATGCTCTTTGAGACTAGGGAAGTCTGAACCTCGCACAATCCGACCCCAGCAAAGTTTCAACGGCTACCACTATCCGTTCCCGGGCGTTGGCCATGTCGTGAAGGAGGGCGATGGCTTTCGCTGGCTGCCGGCGGACTGGGTCTGGGATAGAGAAACATGACCTGTTGCGTTTCCTGGGCGATCTGCTGTCGCGGATGTCACGCCTAAACGCCGATTGACACGGATCGCGGTTCTCAACGACGTCCCGTGGAAAAGCCACTGTCACCAACCGATCCGCCATCAAGTGGCCGTCAGGGCGGGACTGGAAATCCGCTGGGGCGCGTGAGCCATCGAAGAGGGCTTCTGAAGCATTGATGGCGTTTCCCGAGCGCCCACTTGGTGTATTAGATGTCGGACGTCATCTGCAGTATGACCGTAGATTGCCATGACCGTCAGGATGATTGGCTCGCTCAGGAGATCGTCAAGCGTAGGTTCACGCTCTTGCGTCATGGGTCGCCTCAAAATTCTTGCTTATTCCCGCACCTTCTCCTCGAACGATGACAGTGAGACGGCGATCGGGAAACCCCTCAAAAAGAGGTAGTCTGCATCGTCATTGCCGACGACTGATATGGGTGCAGGTTGCCGCCATTAGCGGCTGGAGCTTGTCCCTTCTCCCCGTTTTCCACGGGGGGAAGGTGGCGGCAGCCGGATGAGGGGCAGCGCCAACTTTGACCAGATACAGCGAGCCGATCGCCTCAAATCGTCTGTTTCTTCCCATCCTTCGTCGGCGTCAAATCGACGCCGTTGACCTTGCCGATATGCGTTGCCAGCATCGGCACATATTGATCGGCGGGCCCAGCGGCGAATGCGCCGGCGAAGGCGTTCTTGGTGGCATTGCCGAGCGGGTTGGCGATGCCGGCGGCACCGGCCATCGATTCGAGATAGGTGAGGTCCTTGAAGGCGTTGGCGATGGTGAATTTGTGCGCGTCACGGTCGCCTTCAAGCGTCCAGCGCATAAAAGTCTGGTAGAAGCCGCAATCCATGCGGCCGTTGCGGATGACGCTGTCGAAGCGCGGCGGCGAGATGCCTACCTTTTCGGCCAGCGCCAGCGCCTCGGAATAGATCGCCGCATAGCCCAGCGAGATGAAATTGTTGAGCAGCTTCATACGGTGGCCGTCGCCGGTGTCACCGATATGGACGATGCGTCCGGCCCAGGTGTCGAGCACTGGCTTCAGCCGGGCAAAGACCGCGTCGGGTGCACCGACCATGGCGTCGAGCGTGCCTTCCCAGGCCTCCTTCGGCGTGCGGCTGAGCGGGGCATCGACATAGTCGACGCCGAGCCCCTTGAGTTCGGCGGCAAGCGCCACCGTCGAGGTCGGGTCGGAGGTCGAGCAATCAACGACCACCGAACCATGCTTCAGGCCCTCCTTGAGGCCGCCCGGCCCGCGGATGATGGCCTCGACCTCGCGCGAGCCGGTGACGCAGATGAAGACGATATCGGATGCCGCTGCCACGTCGCGCGAGGTTGCGGCTTCCTTCGCACCGCGGTCGAGCATGTCTTGCGCCGGTGCGCGGTTCTTGCGGCCGAGAAACGTCAGGGAATAGCCCTTGTCGACGATGTTCTTGGCGATCCCGTGTCCCATCAGGCCAAGGCCGATGAAGCCGATCTTTTCGCTCGCGGCGGTGTTCATGTCGTGTAATCCTGTGTTGCGGTCTCGATGACGGCGCCGCACTTCGGCAGGCGAATTGTTGAAGCGGGTTTTTGCCGCAAGCGGTTGGCAGACGATTGCAGAGTTCGATATTGTCTGACAATACACCTGAATTCCAGGGAATGTGGAGAGCAAAATGACGAAGCGGATCATGTTCACCGGCGGCAGCGGCAAGGCTGGGCGTCATGTCGTGCAGTATCTGGTGGAGCAGGGCTGCCAGGTGCTCAACATCGACACCAAGCCGCTCGACAATCCCAAGGTGCGCACCTTGATCACCGACATCACCGACAGCGGGCAGGTGTTCAATGCGCTGTCGAGCTATATGGGCCTGCATGAATTCGACCCGTCGCTGCGCGCGCAGCCGGTCGATGCCGTGGTGCATTTCGCGGCGATCCCGCGCATCATGATCACGCCCGACAACGAGGTGTTCCGCATCAACGCGCTCGGCACCTACAATGTCATCGAGGCGGCGGCAAAACTCGGCATCCGCAAGGTGGTGATCGCCTCCAGCGAGACGACCTATGGGCTGGTCTTCGCCAACGAGCCGCGCGACCCGACACATTTCCCGCTCGACGAGGATTATGACGTCGATCCAATGGACAGCTATGCGCTGTCGAAGATCGTCAACGAGAAGACGGCGCGCGCCTTCGCGCTGCGCAGCGGCATCGACATCTACGCCTTGCGCATCGGCAACGTCATCGAGCCGCATGAATATTCGCTGTTCCCGAAATGGTTCGCCGATCCAGGTTTCCGCAAGCGGATCGCCTGGAGCTATATCGACGCGCGCGACCTCGGCCAGATCACGCTGCGCGCCATCGAGACGGACGGGCTCGGCTATCAGGTGTTCAACGCCGCCAATGACGACACCTCGTCCGACCTGCCGACGGCCGAACTGTTGAAGCGGTTTTATCCCGGCGTGCCGGTCAAGGGTGAGCTCGGCGAATACGAGACGCTGCTTTCGAACCGCAAGGCGCGGGATATGCTCGGCTTCCGCCCGGAACACAGCTGGCGGAAATACGTCAGGACGGCGTGACGAGGCCGACGCATCCCGGCTGATCTGTGCACAGAAGCAGGCTTTGCCGCCCGAGGCTGTTGCGGTGCTTGACAGCTTTCGGAATCCGGACTTTGTGAACGCATGCGGGACGGCAAGCCGAATAAGCCAAAAACACCGGCCAGGGCGGCGTCGGCCGAGCGCCCGGCTGTCGTTCGCCGTGCCGATACGGCGCGTATGCCTGGGGCGAGCGTGCATGCGTCGCTGGCCAACGAAATCGGTCTGAGGATCGTGCGCGGCGACTATCCGCCGGGAACCATCCTGCCCAATGAGGCCAAATGGTCCGAGACTTTCGACGTCAGCCGCTCGGCGGTGCGCGAAGCGATAAAAATGCTGATGGCCAAGAGCCTTTTGGCGTCGCGTCCAAAGATCGGCAGCTGGGTCGAGCCGAAAGAGCGCTGGAACCTGCTCGACCGCGACGTGCTGGCCTGGTACGCGACCTCGCCCGACCGCGAGGTGTTCCTGAAGACGGTGCAGGAGTTCCGCCACATCATCGAGCCGGAAGCGACCGCCTTTGCCGCGATGCGGCGCACAGACGAGCAGATGGCCGAGATCAGCCGGGCCTGCCGGGAGATGGGCGCGGCGGCGACGCTGCAGGAGCGCACGCGCGCCGATACGCGTTTTCATCTGGCGATCCTGCGCGCCTCCGGTAACGACCTCCTGGTGCCGCTCGGCGTGCTGATCGAATCGGCGTTCGATCATCTGTTCGCCTATACGACGCGGGAACTGGACGATCTGCAGCACGCGCAGAAGCTGCACGAGGCGATCGAAAGGAACATCCGCCTGCAGCGGCCGGATGCGGCACGCAATGCGGTGCGCAAGCTGTTGGCCAATACCGACGGCGTCATCAAATCGCGCTGATAAAACGCGCCGGACCACTGCAGCGCTTCATCTTCTTTCTCCACCGCCCGCAATTTCGCCGTTCGCAGTCTGGCCGTCCGCGCTCTCCCCGTTCGCAATCTCCTTGTCGGCATCGGCCAGCGCACCGGTCAAAAACCAGGCTTCGGTTTCAGCCAATCCCTTAAGGGCGATGCTGCCGCGGCGCTCGAAGGCGAAGCGATGGTCGGCCATCGCCATCAATTGAGCCGAGACCTGAATGCGGCCGGGCTCGCCATGAGCCTCCATGCGCTGCGCGACATTCACCGCGTCGCCCCAAACGTCGTAGGAGACGCGCAGGTCACCGATCACCCCGGCGACAACCACGCCGTTGTGGATGCCGATCCGCAAGGAGAGCCGGTGGGCTCCCAATGCCTTGTGCCGGCTCATTTCATGCTGCATCTGGAGCGCTAGCCGGCAGATCGCGACGGCGCCGCGTTGAGCGTCGCCGTCGAGGCCGCCGACGGCCATATAGCTGTCGCCGATCGTCTTGATCTTGTCGACGCCGTTGCTTGTGCAGAGTCCGTCGAAGCTGCAGAACAGCTCGTCCAGCCATCCGACCAGCTCATCGGGTCCGACTGCATTGGCTGCGGCTGTGAAGCCGGCGAGGTCGGCAAACATGATGCTCGCCGACGGTACTTTGTCGGCGATGCGCCGTTCTTCTCCGCGTTTGAGGCGCGCCGCTATCGCCCGGGGCAATATCACCTCGATCAGCGATTCCGAGCGGGCGAATTCCTGTGAAAGCTCAATCTCGGCACGGCGCAGAGCGGTGAGGGCGTAGGCGATCAACAGGAGGTTGATGATCATCGTGTTTATGAGCGCCTGAACCGCCAGCGTCTCCCGAAACTCGGCCTGTTGGGGCACCACGAAGCCAGTCGGGCGTCCGAAATAAAGCGTCGCGACCAAGGCCAGGAACGCCGCTGCGTAGAAGATCAAGAACTGCCGCCATTGCTCGATGCCGAAAATGAACAGCAGGAAAGCGGCAAGCGTAAAGTAGATCTGAAGGCCGCTGTTCAGACCGAGCGCCAGAACCACATAAGTATGGCCGCCGATGGTCAGCGTCGACAGGGCGGTCGCTCCAAGATTCTCGCCATAACGCTGCAGCCGGTGCAGCCGGTGCACGGACAGGGCAAGAACGGTCACCACCGCATTGTAAATATGCAGCGGCATCAAATCCCAGGGGAAGAGGACGGCATTCAGCAGCAGATGCGAGAAGGCGTTGAGCGCGATGGCGAATGCGCCGATATTGGTGAAAATCTGCCGCCGGCGGATATCGGGATTGTCAGCCGTGACACCCAATTGGACAAGGCGCGAAATCCAGGGCGGGGTCTGACGCCGGCTCGATCGGCTCTTCGGGGTCAGCTGGTGCAGCCCGGCCATCGTCAGGCATTCATCGCAACCGAGATACGCCGGTTGAGTTCCGCCGGGTTTGTAAGAACGAGCGCACCGCGCGCCTTCGCAATTAGCCCGTCCCGGACAAGCGCCGATAATTCGCGTGACACCACCTCACGGCGAGAACCTATGCGGGCGGCGAGGTCGTTCTGCAGTGGCGGTGGCGTTATGATCCGCTCACCGCTGCTGCCGCTTCGCAGCCGCGACAGGCGCAGCAATTCGCACAAAAGCCTCGGCCTCACCTGCAGGAACGAATATTCCGCAAGGCGCGTGTTCAGGCTGCGTATCCTTTCGGCCAGCAGCGCGAGGAAATGCAGGGCGAACGCCGGATTGTCGTGGAGCAACCCTGAAAAGAACGGAGCGGGCATCACCACCAGTTCTGAACGGTGGAGCGCGGTGACATTGGCAGCGCGCGGCCGGCCGTCGATGGCCGCCAGTTCGCCGAAACATCCACCCACTCCCAACTCGCCAAGGATCACCTCTTTGCCGACTGGAGAGCGATAGAGAATGCGGACCCGGCCCGACACCAGGAAATAGACATCGGTGCTCGGATCCTCGAAATCGATGATCATCTGATTGGCGTCGACGCTCATCCGTCTGCAGCGCTGCGAGATACGCACGCGCGTATCGGCGTCGAGTGTCTCGAACACTGGAATGGCATCCAGATCGGTCATCTTCCCAACCCGCCACCGCAAAAAAGTGACGCTGGCCCTTCCGGGACATAGTGGCCGCGTCGTGCCGGACTGGCAAGCAAAGAGCGCCCAGGTTGATGATGTGACCGAATGCACATCGTAAAAATTCGGGACACGGCATGATCATCTCCATCGAAGGGCGATTGGCGCTCTTCGCGAAACCCAGGGAGGAACGAACATGACCAGCAAACTTATCGGCATCGCAACAGCAGCCACCATCGCCATCGCAGCGCTCGCATCGACGGCTTCCGCAGCACCATCGGCGGCCTTCGGCAACACTGGGCAGCAGAGCCAGGCTGCCGGCGATTTTGTCGTCAAGGTCGGCCATCGCAGCCATCGTCATGGCCACGGTCACGGCCACCGCTGGCACAAGCGTTTCGGCTTCTACGACTACTATCCCGTCTATGATTATCCCGGCTATAGCTGCTGGACAAAGAAGAAGATTTTCACCAACCATGGCATTTTCTGGAAGAAGATCTGGATCTGCGGTTGAACCATAGCTTGGACACACCGAGGCCCGGCCTATTGCAGCCGGGCCTCTTTTGTATTTGGCTGCCGTGGCCCCCTATGCCTTCGTTGTACTGCAGGCGTCTCAGTGTTCTCTCGGGCGGCCAAACGCGGCGCGCAGTTCGTCCTTGGCGCCCTCCAGCACTTTCTTCTGCTTGGCCGGCAGGTTCGTGCCGGCGCGGTTGATGTAGAAATTCAGCATCGACATGGCGGACTGGAACGGCTCGGCCTTGCGCCGGTCGCTGTGCTCGGCCGATCGCTTCAGCGAGGCTGCGATCTTCTTGGGGTCGTGGGATTCGAAGATATGTTCCTCGAGGTCCAGCGCATCGCTGTGCTCGGTGACCTCGGCCGACCATTTCCTTTTCGCGGTCATGACAAGCTCCTTCTCCCTTCTATTGGCCTATTGGCAAGTTTGATGAAAAACTCCGGGACGGCGGCCGCCGTTCCACTGCAGCTCAAAATCCCTGGAGCCACGCAATTGCGCGATGTGGCGCTGCACGGCGCCGCCAATGTGCCGATAGTGGTGTCGAACCCGTCGACTTGCGCACAACCGCGGACAGGAAACGCCTTGACCACAACCGCCTCCAGCCGGCCGAGCAGCCCCGGCATCGACAGCGCCTATGCCTGGCTGCGGCTCGGCATCTCGATGCTGCTGGCGACGATCGGCGGTGTCGGCATGTGGGCGGTGGTCGTGGTGCTGCCCGCCATGCAGGCCGAATTCGGCGTCGATCGCGCCGCCGCTTCGATGCCCTATACCGCGACCATGGCCGGTTTCGCCGTCGGCAATGTGCTGGTCGGCCGCGCCATCGACCGCATCGGCTACTGGATACCGGCGCTCATTGCCTCGGTGACGCTCGGTACCGGGTTCCTGCTGGCGTCGCTGACCACTTCGATCCTGCAGTTCACCCTTGTCCAGGGACTTTTGATCGGCGTCGGCACGTCGGCGATTTTCGGGCCGCTGATCGCCGACATCTCGCACTGGTTCAACCGCCGCCGCGGCGTCGCGGTGACGGCTGCCGCCGCCGGCAGCTATCTTGCCGGGGTGATCTGGCCGTTGGCAATGCCCTACGTCATACAGAGCGAGGGCTGGCGCTTCACCTATGCCGCAATCGGCGTCGTCTGCCTCGCCACCATGCTGCCGCTGATCATGCTGCTCAGGCGCGGCGCACCACATGCCGCCGCTCCCGGTTCACCCGGCAGCCGGCCGGTCCAGCCGATCACGCTGTCACCGGCAGCGCTGCAGGTGTTGCTCATCGTCGCCGGCCTTGGCTGCTGCGTGGCGATGTCGATGCCGCAAGTCCATATCGTCGCCTATTGCATGGATCTCGGCTACGGCGTGGCGCGAGGCGCCGACATGCTGTCGATCATGATGGCGGCGGGCGTCGTCAGCCGGCTGGCGTCCGGCTTCCTTGCCGATCGCATCGGCGGCGTGAAAACCCTGCTGATCGGCTCGGTGCTGCAAGCCCTGTCGCTGTTGTTCTACATCCCCTTCGACGGGCTCGCGTCGCTTTACGTCGTCTCGCTGGTCTTCGGCCTGTCGCAGGGCGGCATCGTGCCTTGCTATGCCATCATCGTGCGCGAATACATGCCCGCCAAAGAGGCCGGCCAGCGCGTCGGCATCGTCATCATGGCAACTATCTTCGGCATGGCAATCGGCGGCTGGATGTCGGGCTGGATCTACGATCTGACCGGCTCCTACGCCGCCGCGTTCCTCAACGGCATCGCCTGGAACCTGCTGAACATAGCGGCCATGGTGCTGCTGTTGTGGAAGGCACGGCGCAGCGCCGCGGCGATGGCCTGAGCACTGACCCCGCTGGCCTGCCGTTGGCCGGAGCGATGGAAGAGACATGGCGGTGGCCCCCTGTGACGCGGAGCCCGGTCCAGGTTCCTGCTTGACTTACACATATCTCGGCGGTTATTGGTTTTCAATAGCCAGAGAGTTATCGATAGCCATGTCACAGCCCCACGAGATCCTCTTCAAAACGCTTGCCGATCCGACGCGACGGGCCATCTTCGAGCGGCTGTGTCGCGACGGAGACCAGACCGTCGCGGCCCTGACCGCTCGGGCCGGGGTCTCACAACCGGCCGTGTCAAAGCATCTTGGGGTGCTGAAGCAGGCCGGGTTGGTGCGCGACCGCCACGAAGGCCGCAACACGCACTACAGCGCGGAGTTCGGCGCCCTGGCGCCGCTGATCGACTGGACAAACCAAATGGCTGGGTTCTGGCAAAGCCGGTTCGACAACCTCGAAGATTTGCTCAAAAGGATGGACCAATGACCAATACCGAGACCGAAACGCGCGCCGTCATTGTTGAACGGGAGGTCGCTTTTCCGCCGGAAAAGATCTGGCGCGCGCTCACCCAATCACACCTGATCGAGGAGTGGCTGATGAAGAACGATTTCAAGCCAGACGAGGGGCACCGTTTCAATCTGAGCGCGGACTGGGGGACGGTCGACTGTCAGGTCCAGGCGGTCGAGCCCAACAAGATGCTGTCTTACACGTGGGATACCAAGGATCTCAGAAGTGTCGTCACGTGGACGCTCACCCCTACGAGCACAGGGACCCATCTGCGCATGGAGCAGTTGGGCTTCCGGCCGGACCAGCAGCAGTACTACCAGGGCGCCCAACACGGGTGGCAGCGGTTCTTTGCGAAGCTGGAGCAGGTCCTGGCGCGGATAGAATAGCCGTGCCGGCGCCATAGGCATCTGCTGGCGAAACGCCATGCCCAACAAGACGTCTGTCAACGAAACAAGGTAGCAAAAAAGCCGCCAAGCGGGCGTGCGGCTCGTCTTCAGAGGAGGTCCCAAATGAACTGGAACACGTGGATCCGGCAATTCCACCGCTGGCTGTCGATCATTTTTACGGCGGTCGTCGCTGCCATCTTCATCACCCTGGGCGTAGGTGTCGAGCCGGCCTATTGGGTATATCTCATGCCGCTGATCCCGCTCGGCTTGCTCATGCTCAGCGGTCTCTATCTGTTCGCGTTGCCCTATGCCACGAACTGGCGCAGCGGACGACGCACGGCGTAGAAGACCGAGCACGGTGGACGACAACACGCCCGCTCACCACCCACAGCCGAAATTCAAACAGTGGCGCTACCCGAGTTCGGGTAGCGTCCTGCCCGGTTCCCTTGACAATGGGGTAAGGCTGCGCGACGCCAGACGGGTGTGGCAAGTCGGGTGCGGCAAAGTCGGATTGGCATGGCGACAGTGGCAAAGACGCTGAACAGCATTTCGCGGTCGCGCTTCGGTGAGGGCGCCGCGTTCGGGACCAGGCTATGACCAAACCGCGCTCGCGCCGTGGCGGCGGCCGTCCGACGATCGCCGATGTCGCGCGCAAGGCCGGCGTCGGCGCCATTACCGTCTCGCGTGCCTTGCGCGAGCCGGAGCGCGTTTCGGAGGATCTGCGCCGCCAGATCCAGGCTGCTGTCGATGAGCTCGGCTATCTGCCCGATCCGAATGCGCGAGCATTGGCTTCGGCGCGCGCCGAGGTCTTTGGCGTGCTGGTGCCGTCGCTCACCAACAGCGTCTTTGCCGAAGTGCTGCGCGGCATCTATGACAGCCTGTCCGACAGCTCCTACCGCATCCAGTTCGGCAACACCCATTATTCCGGCCTCGAGGAGGAACGGCTGCTGCAGGTGTTCGGCCCGCAGCGCCCGGCGGCGCTGATCGTGGCGGGCATCGACCAGACGCCAGTTTCGCGAAGACTGCTCGAGACGGCCGGCTGCCCGGTGGTGCAGGTCATGGAGACCGGCCCCGATCCGGTCGACATGATGGTCGGCTTCTCGCATTTCGATGGCGGCAGGGCGGCGACTGAGCACATGATCGAAATGGGCTATCGCTGCATCGGCTTCATCGGCGCGCGCATGGACCCGCGCTCGCAGCGGCGTCTGGCCGGCTATCGCGCGGCGATGGAGGCGGCCGGCCTGTTCGACGCGCGGCTTGTCACCACCACGCCGGTGCCGTCCAGCGTGACGCTCGGGCGCGAATTGTTTCGCGACGCGCTGGCCAAGGTGCCGACGCTGGACGGGGTTTTCTGCAACAATGACGACATCGCGCTCGGCGCGCTGTTCGAGTGCCACCGCGCCTCGATCGCCGTGCCGAAGACGATCGGCATCACAGGCTTCAATGATCTCGACATGATGGAAGTGGCTTTCCCCTCGGTCACCAGCGTCCGGACGCCTCGCTACGAGATCGGCCGGCTGTCGGTCGCCATGGCGCTCGCGGCGATTGCAGGCAAGCGGCCGCAACAGCCGGTCGTAGACCTTGGCTTCGAACTCAAGCGCCGTGAGAGCACTTCCCGCTGAAAGCACTGGCCGCTGAAAGCGCTTGCAGGCATCGCGAAATCCGCTTTACTCCACGTCATGGTAGCGCTACCAGTTATATCCAGGCGAAAGCTCGCGAAACAGCGAAAGTCTGTTTATTATATATAAGCGACAGCTGATGCTTGTTTATTATGTATAATATGATAGTTTTTATTCCGGTTTACTGAGCCACGAGGGAGGAGATCGGGTTGGCATTCGGCCACCCTGAAAGCGCGACGGCAAGGCAGGAGGTGCCGAGCCAGGCACGCGAGACGCGTAAGAACAATCAGAAACTGCAACTGGGAGGAATATCGATGATCAAGTCACTCGTAGGTGGCGTCGTCGCCGCCACTGCATTCGTCATGCTGAGTTCGTCGGCGCTCGCCGAACCCGAAATCGTAGCAGGCCCATCCGCCGAGCCGGAATGCTTCGCACCATGGGCCGCCGACACGCAGTTCTTCAAGTTTCCCAAGAAGGAAGGCCCGTACCGCATCGCGCTCGCCAATGGCTATATCGCCAACACCTGGCGCATCCAGATGGTGCAGACGGCAAAAGCCTATGCGGCGCAGCCGGAGGTCGCGGCCAAGCTCAAGGAATTCAAGGTCGTCTCGACCGGCGAAGACGTGCCGGCGCAGATTTCAGCGATCAACAATTTCATCGATTCCGGCTATGACGCGATCGTCGTCAACGCGCAGAATCCGACGGCGTTCGGTCCGGTCATCAAGCGCGCCAAGCAAGCCGGCGTCGTGCTGGTCGCCTTCGACAACATCCTCGACACCAAGGACGCCATCAACGTCAATGTCGACCAGAAAGGCCTTGGCGAATTGTGGGCCAACTGGCTGATCAAGCATATCCCCAATGGCGGCAAGCTCCTCGAGGTGCGCGGCGTTGCCGGCACGTCGGTCGACACCGACCGCCACAACGGCATCCATGAGGCCCTCGACGCTTCAGGCAAGAAGTGGGAGGTCACCGAAGTCGTCGGCAAATGGGACGACGGCGTGGCGCAAAAGGCTACGGCCGACGCGATCGCCACCAACGGTCCCTTCGACGGCGTCACCGGGCAGGGCGGCGACACCGGCATCGTCCAGGCGATGATCGACGCCAAGCATCCGTTCGTGCCGTTCGGCGGCGAAACGGAGAATGGCTTTCGCAAATTCTGCGCCAAGTTTGCCTCAGAAGGGCTGAAATGCTCGTCGGCCGGAACCGGACCCGCCCAGGTTGCGGTCGCCATCAAGACGGCGATCGCCGCGCTCGAAGGCCAGGTCGTCCCGCAGGCGGTGAAGCTGCCGCTGGCGATCGTCGAGGATCCGAACTTCAAGGAGGGCGAGGACTATTTCCCCGACCAGTCCGACAATTTCTTCGTCGGCAATTCCTTCCCGACCTGCGGCATCAATTTCACCGCGCAGGAAATCATGGGCCAGAGCAAGGAGAACCAGTAGGCTGATCGCTCGGCGCCGCGGGTATTCCGCGGCGCCAGTCCCGATGAACAAGCGCCTTGGGAGGGGCCGATGGACGGTGCGGTTCCGCTCTTCCGCATGGAGGGCATATCCAAGCGCTATGGCGGTGTGCGGGCGCTGGAAAAGGCCGAGCTTTCGGTCACGCCAGGCAGCATCCACGCCATCCTCGGCGAAAACGGCGCCGGCAAATCGACGCTGATCAAGGTCATGGCCGGCGTCGTCGCGCCTGACGAAGGCCGCATGATGCTGGACGGAAGCGAGGTGAGCTTCGCGTCGCCGGCCGCGGCCAACCAGGCCGGCATCGTCTGCATCTTCCAGGAATTGTCGCTCGTCCCCGAACTCAGCGTCGCCGACAACATCGTCATTTCCGATCCGCCGAAACGGTTCGGCATGATCGACCGCAAGGCGCAGCGGCGCATCGCGGAGGAAGCCCTGGCGCGTGCAGGCGCCGCCGACATCCACCCGCTGGCGCTGGTCAAGGACCTTCCGCTTTCAAGACGGCAGATGGTCGAGATCGCCAAAGCACTTGCCAGGAAGCCGCGCATCCTGATCCTCGACGAGGCGACCTCGGCGCTGACCGCGGCCGACGTCGCCAAGATTTTTGGCGTCTTGAAGCGGCTGCGCTCGGAAGGGTTGGCGCTGCTCTACATCTCGCATCGGATGAACGAGATCGCCGAACTGGCCGACCAGTGCACAGTGTACCGCAACGGCCGCAACGTCGCCAGCTATGCTGCGGGCTCGAAGAGCGACAATGAAGTCGTCGAGCTGATGATCGGCCGCGAATACAGCCATATTTTTCCACCGAAGCCGGTGCGCGCCCCGGCTATAACCGCTCCGGTGCTTGAGGCGCGAAAACTGTCGTGGACCGACCGGCTGGACAATATCTCGCTCACGGTCGGGGCAGGCGAGGTCGTCGGCCTCGGCGGTCTCGACGGCCAGGGCCAGCGCGAATTGCTGCTCGCCTTCTTCGGCGTGCTGCGCGGCCTCAGCGGCCAGATACTGATCGACGGCAAGCCGGTGGCGATCGCCAGCCCGGCCAAGGCCCGCGGTGACCGGATCGGCATGGCGCTGATCCCGGAGGACCGCAAGACCGAAGGCCTGATGCTGCCGATGACGGTGCGCGAAAACCTCTCCTTCGCCGCACTCGACCGGTTGTCCAGGGCCGGCATCATCGACCGTGCCGCCGAGCAGCGGCTGATCGACGACATGGTCGCCCTGCTGGCGATCAAGACGGCCGGCCTCGACATCCCTGTCGGCGCGCTGTCCGGCGGCAACCAGCAGAAGGTGGTCATCGCAAAATGGCTGATGCGGCAGCCGCGCATCATCCTGCTCAACGACCCGACGCGCGGCATCGACGTCGGCACCAAGCAGGAACTGTATCAGCTGATGCGCAAGCTCGCCGACCAGGGCGCGGCGATCCTGTTTTACTCGACCGACTATGACGAGCTGATCGGCTGCTGCGACCGGGTGCTGGTGCTCTATGACGGAGCGGTCAAGCGCGAGCTGGTCGGCGCCGAGATCACCGAGCGGGCGCTGATCGCCAGCGCGCTCAACATCCATGGCGAAGAGATGCCCGTCAGAGGCATGGCGAAGACGCCAGCCGGAGGAGCAGACGCGTGAAGGATTGGCGCTACTGGCTTGCCGAACAACGCGGAACGCTGCTGGCGTTCGGCATCTTCATCGTGATGTTCACGATCTACACCTCGAACCATCCGGCCGGCTTTACCGCCAATGTCGTGCAGACTGCTTCCAACAAAGGCGTGCTGCTTGCCTTCGTCGCCATGGCGCAGACGCTGGTGGTGATCACCGCCGGCATCGACCTTTCCGTCGGCATGATCTTTCTGCTGACCAACTGCCTGGCCTCATGGCTGGTCATCGGCACCGGTATCGAGACCGCGTTCGGTGTCGTCGCGGTGCTCGGCACCGGACTTCTGTGCGGGGCGATCAACGGCGCCATCGTCATCTACGGACGGCTGCAGCCGATCGTCACCACCATTGCCACCGGCGCGGTCTATTTCGGCATCGCGCTGCTGCTGCGACCGTTCCCGGGCGGTTCGGTCAACGAGGATCTTGCCGACGCGCTGACCGGGCGGCTGTTCGGCGTGGTGCCGGCGAGCCTGGTGGCGCTGCTGGCCATCGTGCTCGTCGTCTGGGTGCCGTTCAGCCGCTCGGTGCTTGGGCGCGCGGCCTATGCCGCAGGATCTTCGGAGATGGCAGCCTACATGTCCGGCGTGCCGATCCGCCGGGGAAAATTCGCCGCCTATGCGCTGGCCGGCCTGCTCGCCGCGATCGGCGGGCTGTTCCTGACCTTCTTCACCTATACGGGCGAGGCGGCCTATGCCAGCGGCAATGCCTATACGCTGTTCTCGATCGCCGCCGTGGTGCTCGGCGGCGTCTCATTGTTCGGCGGCAAGGGCAGCGCCATCGGCGCGATTTTCGGCGCGCTCGCCTTCCGCACCATCGGCGACCTGCTCTTCGTCTTCGATTTCGATCCGCTCTGGCAGCCGCTGTTCCAGGGCGTCATCCTGCTGATCGCCGTCAGCCTCGGCGCCTTCGCCCTGTTCAGGGTCCGCAACCGGCTGGAGTGGTTCCTGTGAGCGAAACGACCATCGCCGGCATCGCCGGCCGCATGCCGAAATTCATCCGCCGCGCCGACCCTGCGGTGCTGACCGCCTTTGCCTGCATCGTGCTGCTGCTGTTTGTCGGCAGCCTTTATTCGCGCAGCTTCTTGTCGCCGGAATATCTGCTGCAGCAGCTCAAGGTGGCGTCGTTTCTCGGCGTCATCGCCACCGGCATGATGCTGGTCATCCTGCTTGGGCAGATCGACCTGTCGGTGCCGTGGTCGGTGGCGACGGGCGCGATGATGGCCTGTGCGGCCGCCGCCTACGGCCCGCTCGGCGTGGCGCTGGCGATCCCGTTCGGCATTTTCTGCGGCGTCGCGATCGGCATCGTCAACGGCATCGGCGTCGCTTATCTGCGCATTCCCTCGATGATCATCACGCTCGCCACCAATGCCGTCGCCCAAGGGCTGATGGTGGTCTATACAGGCGGCTTCTCGCCACAGGATTCGGCGACCCGGGCGATGCGCTATCTGGCGACCGGCTTTGCCATTCCGGGCGTGCCCAATGCCGTCGTCATCTGGGCGCTGATCGGTGCTGCGATGGTTTTCGTGCTGACCCGCACCGGTTTCGGCCGCACGGTCTACGGCATCGGCAACCGCGAGCGCGCCGCCTACCTCTCCGGCATCGACACGCGGCGCGTGGTGCTGATCGCCTTCGCCGTATCCGGCGGGCTCTCCGCCTTCGGCGGCGTGCTTCTGGCCGGCTATGCCTCCAAGGCAGCGCAGTCGATGGGTGACGCCTATCTCCTGCCGTCGATCGCTGCGGTGGTGCTTGGCGGCACCTCGATCCTCGGCGGCCGCGGCTCTTATCTCGGCACGGTCGCGGGCGTCATCCTGATCACGCTTTTGCAATCCATTCTTTCCGTCATGCAGATGCCGGAGGCGGGGCGGCAGATCATCTATGGCGTCGTCATCGTCGCCATGCTCCTGCTTTACGGCCGCGCGCCGGCCAGCCGCTGACCCGCATCGTGGACGAAAAGACAGCACAAATGCAGAGCGATCGCATTCGGCCCGCACCGGCCGTCGTGGTGATGGGCGTCGCCGGCTGTGGCAAGTCGGCGGTCGGCGAAGCGCTGGCGGCGGCATTGGGCGCTGTCTTCGTCGAGGGCGACAGGCTGCATCCACCGGAAAACGTCGCACGCATGGCAAGCGGCGAGCCGCTGACCGACGCATTGCGCGAAGGCTGGCTCGACGCGATCGGCCTGCGCATTGCCGGACCGGTCGGCGATGGGCAGAGCGTCGTCGCCGCCTGCTCGGCGCTCAAGCGCAGTTATCGCGAGCGTCTGCGCGGTTTTTGCCAGGACATTTTGTTCCTCTACCTGGAAATCGATCCGGCGACCGCAAAGCGGCGTGTCGGCTCCCGCCAGGGCCATTTCATGCCGGCAAGCCTGGTCGACAGCCAGTTCGCCACGCTCGAACCGCCGGCAGCCGACGAGAATGCATTGACGCTCGATGCGACGCGTCCGATCGCCGATATCGTCGCCGACGTAACAAGCCTGTTCGAGTCGGATTCATGAGGGGTCGCTGGCGCCGATTCCGCTTCAAGACGCCAGATCAGATCTGTGACGTCAGTTCGACTGGAAAATCGTCGTTGTCGGCGTCGCGCATGGCGGCGAGGCTGCGATTGTCCAGCACCTCGGCGATCGCATGGCGCACCTCCAGCATCATGTTCCGGACCTGGCATGTCGCCTCGTCGCAATCATCGCAGCGCTGATATTGGGTGCGGCTGGCGCAAGGGATCGGCGCCAGCGGCCCGTCGAGGACGCGCACGACATGGCCGATCTTGATCTCGGAGGCCGGGCGGGCGAGGCGATAGCCGCCTTCCTTGCCCTTGCGGCTCTGGACGAAGCCGGCATTGCGCAATTCGCCCAGAATGGCATCCAGGAATTTCTTCGGGATGTTGTTGGCGACGGCGATGTCGTTGACGAACGCCAGCTGGCCGACCGGCAAGCCTGACAGATGCACGAGGGCCTTGAGGCCGTATTTGCCTTTTTTGGTAAGCATGCCCGATTCAGTTCATGAAAACCCCAACCGCCCGCATCTGGCGGTTGTTTGTGTGCAAATCATGACGTTTTGTCGCGCAATGCAGTTTCGCGAAACAAGCCGTCCGCGGGCACAGTACGCACAAACACGTTGATTGTTCGTGACGTTTTGGACGGCGGGCGCCCGTAAAGCGGGAAACCACCTTCCCGGCGCGGAAAACGAAGAAAGCCGGCAAAGCCGGCTTTCTTCCGATTTCGAAGATCGCTTGCTTCAGCGGCTGCCATAGGTCTGGTCGAGCAGTCCGCCGGCGGCGAAATGCTCGGCCTGGATCTTGGCCCAGCCGCCGAAGACATCTTCGACCGTCAGCAGCCGGACATCGGGAAACTCGCCCTTGTATTTGGTGGCGACCGCCGCGTCGCGAGCCCGCAGGCCGTTGCGGGCGGCGATGTCCTGGCCCTGCGGCGTGTAGAGGAAGTCGAGATAGGTCTTGGCGAGGTCACGCATGCCATGCTCGTCGGCGACCGTGTCGACGATCGCCACCGGAAACTCCGCCAGCAGGCTGACCGAGGGCGTCACCTGCTCGAACTTGTCATCGCCATACTCCCTGCGGATACCGCGCGTTTCCGACTCGAAGGTGATCAGCACGTCGCCGATCTCACGCTGCACGAAGGTGGTGGTGGCGGCGCGCCCGCCAGAGTCGAAGATCGGCACGTTGTTGAACAGCTTGGTGACGAATTCCTTGACCTTGGCGTCGTCGCCCTTGAAGGCCTCCTTGGCGTAGGCGGTGGCCGCGAGATAGGTGTAGCGCGCATTGCCCGACGTTTTCGGGTTGGGGAAGATCACCTGGACGTCGTCGCGCACGAGATCGTTCCAATCCTTGATGTTCTTCGGGTTGCCGGCGCGCACCAAAAAGGATGGCAGCGAATAGAAAGGCGAGGCGTTGTCGGGGAAGTCCTTCTGCCAGTCGGCGGAGATAAGCCCCTTCGAGACCAGGAAGTCGATGTCGAGGACCTGGTTGAAGGTGACGACATCGGCGCCGAGGCCTTCGGCGATGGCACGCGCCTGCGCCGACGTCCCGGCGTGCGACTGGTCGACGGTCACGCCGGGGTGCTCTGCGACGAAGGCCTTGTTGATCTGCGCAAACAGTTCGCGGCCGACATCATAGGACGCGTTCAGCAATTTGTCGGTCGACCAGGCCTGGGAGGATGCGAGGAACAGGCCGGCCAATGTGGCGACGCCAAGCAAAAATCGCTTCATGAAAACAGGGCTCCGATGCAGTGCGCTTATTGCCGAACCATAGCGGCAAGGCATGGTGGGCGACGAGACACGCAGAGCGGCTTCACCACGCCATCGCGAGAAAAATGTTCCCATTCCAGGCCGTTACTAGGATTTTCTTTCACCCGGAGTCTTGCGAAGCACCTGGGCAGCGGTCCCCATGCGTTGGCAAGACGATTGCATCGCGACACTGTCTGGCATTTTACAAATGGTATAAACAAAGGAGCCATCGCTATGCCCCAGCGTCGCCATTCCAAGACTCCGCCGAAAGAGGCGAAGCTGTTTCGCAACAATCGCAGCCAGGCGGTGCGCATTCCTGTCGAGTTCGAGTTCCCCGGCGAAAAGGTCTTGATCAGCCGTGAAGGCGACCGCCTGGTCATCGAGCCGGTCCGCAAACCTGGCCTCTCGGCGCGGCTCGCGCAATGGGCGCAAGAGCCACCGCTCGGTCCCGAGGACGACTTCCCCGGAACCGACGATATGCCTGTCAAATCCGAAAGAATTTTTTAATGCGGCTCATGCTGGACACCAACTTGTCAGCGACATGATCCGAAACCCGGCGGGCAGAGCCACTATTGGCCAAAACGACCTTTTTATTGCTGCCCACGCCTACGCGCTGGACACCACCGTGGTAACCGCCACCATGGGAGAGTTCAACCGGATCAAGGGCCTGAAGGTCGAGAACTGGCTGAGTAGCGCCGGAAGGGATCAAGCAGCCGGAAAAAGCTTCCAGCGCCGCGGCCTGAACGCTACCCGGCTCTTCTGCGCCGCCGGATGGTCGACCGGCAGCTCGATCTCGACCCGCTGGCGGTCGCCGCCGATTTCGAGCTCCACCCGTCTGGTGCCGGCGACGCGGCGGCTGGCGGCGACCGTGCCGGCGATGCAGCCATTGCATTCGTCCACCAGGTCGACATCGTGCGGGCGGAAGAACAGCGTTGCTTCGCCCCGCGGCGCCTGCGGCGCCGACAGCCCGATCGGGCGGTCGGCGATCCAGACCTGGCCGTCCTCGACCTTGACCGGAAGCGCGCTCGATTCACCGATGAAGCCGTAGACGAAGGGCGAATTCGGCGTGTCGTAGATTTCGTCGGCGGTGCCGACCTGCTCGATGCTGCCCTGGCTCATCACCACGACGCGGTCGGCAAGCTCGAGCGCTTCTTCCTGGTCATGGGTGACAAAGACCGTGGTGTGGCCGGTGGCGTCGTGGATGTCGCGCAGCCAGCGGCGCAATTCGCGGCGGACCTGGGCGTCGAGCGCGCCGAACGGCTCGTCCAGCAAAAGCACGGCCGGTTCGATCGCCATCGCGCGGGCCAGCGCCACGCGCTGGCGCTGGCCGCCAGAAAGCTGAGCCGGATAGCGCTTTTCCAGGCCGGAAAGCTGGACGAGGTCGAGAAGCTCTGAGGCACGGCGGCGGATTTCCTGCGCCGACGGCCGTGACGGCCCGTGCCGAACTTTTAAGCCAAAGCCGATATTGTCGGCGACCGTCATATGGCGAAACAGCGCATAATGCTGGAAAACGAAGCCGACATTGCGCTGCTGGATCGACTTTTGCGACGCATCCTCCTCGCCAAAGAAGATCTTGCCTTTCGTCGGCCGCTCCAGCCCGGCGATCAGCCTGAGCAGCGTCGTCTTGCCGGAGCCGGAAGGCCCGAGCAGCGCGATCAGTTCGCCGGACTTGATGTCGAGCGAAACGTCGTGGAGCGCCGGAAACCGCTCAAACTCCTTGCGCACGTTGGCAACGCGAACTTCCATCAACCGTCCCTTTTTTGTCGATGCATGTCGTAATCCCAAAACCGCTGCACACTTTTGGGCAACATGCATTAGTGTCCGCGCGTCGCGGCGAGCTCGGCGCCGTAGCGCATCTCGAGAAGTGTTTTCAAGACCAGCGTGACCAGCGCCAGGCCCGCAAGCAGTGAAGCGACGGCGAAGGCGGCTGCGGCATTGTATTCGTTATAGAGGATTTCGACATGCAGCGGCATGGTGTTGGTCAGTCCGCGTATGTGGCCCGACACGACGGAGACCGCGCCGAACTCGCCCATGGCGCGGGCATTGCACAACAAGACGCCGTAGAGCAGCCCCCATTTGACGTTGGGCAGCGTCACGTACCAGAACGCCTGCCAGCCATTGGCGCCGAGCGACAGCGCCGCCTCCTCGTCGCCATTGCCCTGTTCCTGCATCAAGGGGATCAGTTCGCGGGCGACGAACGGGAAGGTGACGAAGATGGTGGCCAGCACGATGCCCGGCACGGCAAACAGGATGACGATGCCATGCGCCTTCAGCCAGGCGCCGAACAGGCCTTGCGCGCCGAACAACAGCACATAGACCAGGCCGGAAATGACCGGCGATACCGAAAACGGCAGGTCGATCAGCGTGGTCAGGAAGGCCTTGCCCTTGAACTCGAACTTGGCGATCGCCCAGGCGGCGGAGACGCCGAAGACGATGTTGAGCGGCACCGAGATCGCCGCCACCAGCAGCGTCAGGTGGATCGCCGAACGCGTGTCGGGATTGGTCAGCGCCTCGGTATAGGCACCGATGCCCTTTGCGAAGGCTTCATTGAAGACGACGATCAGCGGCAACAGCAGGAAAATGCCGAGGAAGGCAAAGGTCACGATCATCAGCACGGCTTTCGCCGGGCGGCTTTCGGTCACTGCCGCCGATTGGCTTTCGTGGTGCGGTGCGTAGGATTTTATCTCCGGATCAGCCATAGCGCTTGCGGCTCCACGTCTGCACCAGATTGATGACCAGCAGCATCACGAACGACAAAGCGAGCATGATCGCCGCGATCGCGGTCGCCGCCGCATAATTGTATTCCTCCAGCCGGATGACGATCAGAAGCGGCGCGATCTCGGATTTGTAGGGCAGGTTGCCGGCGATGAAGATGACGGAGCCGTACTCGCCGACGCCGCGCGCGAAAGCCAGCGCAAAACCGGTGACGATGGCCGGCGCCAGGCCCGGAAGCAGAACCCGGGCGATGGTCTGGAAGCGATTGGCGCCGAGCGTGGCGGCCACTTCCTCGACCTCCTTGTCGATCTCCTCCATGATCGGCTGGACGGTGCGCACGACAAAGGGCAGGCCGATGAAGATCAGCGCTATGACGATGCCGAGCGGCGTATAGGCGACCTTGATGCCGAGCGGCGCCAGCAGGCTGCCGAGCCAGCCATTCGGCGCGTAGAGCGTGGTCAGCGCGATGCCGGCCACCGCCGTCGGCAATGCGAAGGGCAGGTCGACCATGGCATCGACGATGCGGCGGCCCGGAAAGCTGTAGCGCACCAGCACCCAGGCGACGATCGTGCCGAAGACGACATTGACCATGGCGGCAATGAAGGCGGTGCCAAAACTGATTTCAAGCGCATTGATGGTGCGGCGGTCGGTGGCGATCGCCCAAAAATCGGCCCAGCCAAGCGCGGCCGATCGCCAGATCAGCCCTGACAGGGGAATGAGGATGATGAGCGTGAGGTAGGCAAGCGAGAAGCCGAGCGTCAATCCGAAACCCGGAATGACGCTCGGCTGTCTGAACCGCCACCCCGCCTTGGCGGGTGCTGTGGTCATGTCGTCCTGATCTAGAGTCTAGCTAACTGGGTCTACTGGGCCGGCTTGTAGATCTGGTCGAATATACCACCGTCGCCAAAATGGTAAGGCTGTGCTTTCTTCCAACCGCCAAAAAGCGGATCGTCGATGGTGATCAGCTTGATCTCAGGCAGTTTCGCGAGGTCCTCGGCCGGCACCAGTTCTGGTTTCGACGGACGATAGTGGTGCTTGGCGATCAGCGTCTGGCCTTCCTTGGAGTAGAGGTAGCTCAGATAGGCTTCGGCGACTTTTCGCGTGCCCTTGGCATCGACATTGGCGTCGACCACGGCGACCGGCGGCTCGGCCAGGATCGAGGTCGGCGGGTAGACGATATCGAAGTTGTCGGCGCCGAATTCGTCGAGCGCCAGATAGGCCTCGTTTTCCCAGGCCAGCAGCACGTCGCCGAGCCCCTTTTGCGCGAAGGTTACAGTTGCGCCGCGCGCGCCGGTGTCGAGCACCGGAACATGCGCGTAGAGATTGCCGACGAATTCCTTGGTCTTGGCCTCGTCACCACCATCCTTGGCGTTGGCATAGGCCCAGGCGGCGAGATAGTTCCAGCGTGCGCCGCCCGAAGTCTTGGGGTTCGGCGTGATTACCTGGACGTCGTCCTTGACCAGATCGCCCCAGTCCTTGATGCCTTTCGGATTGCCCTTGCGGACGAGGAAGATGATGGTCGAGGTGTAGGGCGCCGAATTGTTCTCGAACTTGGTCCGCCAGTCGGGATTGATTTTCTTCGATTTCTCGACGATGGCGTTGATGTCGCCTTCGAGCGCCAGCGTCACCACGTCGGCGTCGAGGCCGTCGATCACGGCACGGGCCTGTGCGCCCGAGCCGCCATGCGATTGCTGGACGGTTACCGTCTCGCCGGTCCCGGCCTGCCAGTGGGCGGCGAAGGCCTCGTCGAATTGCTTGTAAAGCTCACGCGTCGGGTCATACGACACGTTGAGGATGGTGGTATCGGCAAACGCGAAACCGAGCGTGCCGAACTGGACAGATGTGGCGACCAGTGCGCCGAGCAGTTTCCTGAAATGAGGATTGGTCATTTCCGCCTCCGTTGAGATCACCTCAATCTATTGAATTGGTAGAAATTAGATGCAATCAATGTTGCTTTTTTCGGCCTTGTGAAGCAATTTTTCGCCGGCTTTCGGCGTCACGAAGAAATTCATTCCACGCAACACTGCAGTGCCGAATCCGGGCACATGAAGCAATCTATCTAGAGACAGGTCGCGCCTCGGCAATGGCCTGAGGAGTCGAGCGTGTCCTGCTTACTCGCCGACCTAATGGAAAGCCAATTCCCTGAA
The DNA here is from genome assembly GCF_055811475.1 of Mesorhizobium sp. WSM4829. NCBI lineage: Bacteria > Pseudomonadati > Pseudomonadota > Alphaproteobacteria > Hyphomicrobiales > Phyllobacteriaceae > Mesorhizobium > Mesorhizobium sp. WSM4829. The sequence goes on from NZ_JBVVQJ010000014.1 coordinate 86,795, forward strand.
TCGCTTGGCGCATTCTATTCAACGAACACTTTCACGCTGGCCGCACGCCCGGCCGCGTCGATCACGGTCAGGGTCGAATAGCCGGCGCCGTCCGGCTGCCAGGTCGCGGTGCGCCGCCGGTCGATGCCGACCAGCGGCTTGCCATTGGCCAGCCAGCGGAACGGGGCGCGGCCGCCTTGCAGCTTCAGCACCAGTGGCATGGCGTTGGCGGTGGTGGCGGCGAGATCGACGTGGGCGCCGTCGGGCGGAAAGATGATCGTCGGCGCGGGCTCGGTCGGCGTCGCCTGGACTAGGCCGTCGGCGCCAGAACCGAAGCGCGCCAATGTCACCGGCAGATCGTCGCGCCTGGATCTGGTGACGCCGGCCGGCTGGCCTGGCAGCGGCACGGCAGCCAGGCCGGAGCGGACAAAGCCCTCGAACAGGATCGGTGCGGCCGAGACATAGCCGGACAGGCCGGGCACCGCGCCGGCGTCGGGGCGGCCGACCCAGACGCCCAGCACATAGCGCCCGTCGAAGCCGACCGACCAGGCATCGCGGTAGCCGTAGGAGGTGCCGGTCTTGTAGGCGATGCCGCGCCGGGCGGCGCCCTCGGGCGGCTTGACGCCCGACAATATGTCGGTGATCTGCCAGTTCGCCTGATCGTTGAGGATGGTAGCGGTCGAGCGCTCGGCATTCGCCGGCTCGGTGCCGTCATGCAGCGTGTGTCCCTTGCCGCCATTGGCGAGCCCGGCATAGAGCTGGACGAGGTCGCGCAGCGTCACGCCGACGCCGCCAAGGCCGATGGCGAGACCCGGCGCCTTGTTGACGGGCAGGATCGGCGTGACGCCGGCCTTCCGGAAGCGCGCGAGCAGCCGCGCCGGCCCGACCGCGTCGAGAACACTGATCGCCGGCACGTTGAGCGACAGCTGCAGCGCCTGCCTGATGCTGACGTCGCCCTGATAGCCCATGTCGAAATTCTTCGGCCGATAGCCGGAGAAATCCGTCGGCCTGTCGTCGATCAGCGTTTCCTGCGCCACCAATCCCTGCTCGAAGGCGAGCCCGTAAATGAACGGTTTTAGCGTCGAACCGGGCGAGCGGACGATCCTGGTCATGTCGATCCAGCCGGAGCGGCTGGCGTCGAAATAGTCGGCGGAGCCGACTTCGCCGAGGATGTCGCCGGTGCGGGCGTCGGCTAGCACCATGGCGACGGACAGGCGAGGGCCGAGCCTGGCGGCGGCATCCCTGGCCACCTGTTCCAGCCCTTCCTGGACACTCTTGCGGATCGTCAGCCGCAGCTTCTGGCCGGGGACGGCCCGGGGCAGCACTGCATAAGCGGCATGGGCGGCGAGTGCCGGCAGCGGACGGCGGCTGGTGGGAACATCGTCGAGCGCGGCACGTGCGGCCTCGCGCTCGCCGAGCAGGCCTGATGCGACCATGCGCGTCAGCACCCGGTCGCGGGCGGCTTGGGCGATTGCCAGGTTGCGGTCGGGCCGGCGCTTTTCCGGCAGTTGCGGCAGCGCGACGAGCAGCGCCGCCTCCGAGACGTCCAGCCGCTTCGGCTCCTTGCCGAAATAGGCCAGCGAGGCGGCGCGCACGCCTTCGAGATTGCCGCCATAGGGCGCCAGCGTCAGATAGCGTTCGAGGATCTCGCGCTTGCTGAGCCGCCGCTCGATCTGCAGGGCGCGCAGCAGCTGCTTGAGCTTGGAGCCGAGGCTGCGGCTGTCGCGCGGTTCGGTCAGCCGGGCGAGCTGCATCGACAGCGTCGAGCCGCCGGAGACGATACGGCCATTGGTCGCGAACTGGCCGGCGGCGCGGGCCAGCGCCAGCACGTCGACGCCTTCATGATCCCAGAAGCGCTTGTCCTCGTAAGTCACCAGCATGTCGACGAACTGTCTGTCGACCTGATCGAGGCGGGTGGCGAGCCGCCAATAGCCGTCCGGCGTGGCAAAGGACCGCAACAGCTGGCCGTCGCGGTCCTGGACTTCGGTCGATACCGTCAGCGCCGCCGGCAGCGGCGGCGGAAAGGCGCGGTCGAGCTGCCAAAGGGTGGCGGCGGCGATTGCTGCGAAGCCGGAGAGGGAGGCGGCGGCGATGGCTGAACGGTGCAGGAATTTTTTGGAGAGCACGGCGCTGCCCCTCATCCGCCTGCCGGCACCTTCTCCCCGTATAGTGACGGGGAGAAGGGGGCTGTCACGGCCCACAGCGGCTTTTCTGCAGCGTTCGAGTTTGGCGAAAATTTCGGCGCAGGCCTCTTTCTCCCCGTCACGATACGGGGAGAAATGCCCGGCAGGGCAATGAGGGGCAGCGCCATCGCCATGGTTCGCCATCTTTGCCTTACGGCGCCTTGACCTCCATCATGCCGGTCGCGGTGCGGGCCGAATATTGCGGCCGGTACATGTCCTCGACGGTTGCCGCCGGATGGGCATAGGTGCCCGGCGTCACCGCACGCACGACATAGGCGAGCGTGATGTTGCGGTCGCCTTCGCCGTCGTTCGGATTGAAAGCGGCGACGAAACGGTCGTCGCGGAATTCGAGATGGGCGGCGTCGGTCTGGGCCAGCCAGGAGAAATTCGACAATTGGGCGCTGGAAACCAGACCCGGATTGTCGATCTCGAAGCCGGCCGGCAGCAGATCGGTGATCACCAGCCGCGACGGCCATTTGTTCTGCTCAAAGACATTGAGCACGACGACATAGCGTTCGTTCTGGGTCGCCTGCGTGACATTGGCTTCGGTGCCGTCGAGCTTGTAGTAGGTGCGGCCGATGGTGAAGCCGTCGCCGCTGGCCGGCAGCGGCTGGATTGGCGAGGCCACCGTGGTGACGACCGCCTGCAACGGGTTGCTGCCGGTGTTGGCGACGGTCAGCGGACTGTCGGCAATGTCGCTGCCGGCGATCTGGTCCGAATAGGCGCCGGCATGCGGCGCGCCATTGATGGTCAGCGCGATCGCATCATTGCCGGCCTTTAGGGCACGCGCCGCCAGCAGCATCCAGGACTCGTCCTGCGTGCTGGTCCATCTGACGGCGGCGCGTTCCTGCGTCACCCGCTTGATCAGTACCGGCACGATCGTCGGCACCGGCTTGGATTCGGCGGCAAGCGCCAGCATCGCCGCGCCGTCACGCAGCGGCGAGCCATAATCGGACCTGTAGTAGTCGTATGCCGAGGTCGAATTGGCCAGTTGCAGGGCGGCCTGGAAGGTGGCTTCCGAGCGTTGCGTGTCGCCATAGAGCGCCAGGCCCGCCGCCAATTGGGCGACGGCCATCGGGCTGGTAAAGGCTTCGAGCTGGGTGTCGGCATAGTAGCGCAGATCGCCGATCGAGGCCTTCTTGTTGCGGGCCAGCACGTAGAGCGCATAGGCGATCTCGCTGCCGCGATCCTTGACGTCCTGGTCGTAGCCGATCGCGTTTTGCAGATTGCTCAGCGCCTGGTTCATCGCCAGCGCCGGCACGTCGTATTTCTGCTCGCGCGCCCGGGTCAGGAAGTCGGTGACATAGGCGTCGAGCCACAAATCGCCGGAGCCCGGAGCCCACAGGCCGAAGCTGCCGGCCGAGGCCTGGTAGCTCAGCACCTTGTAGATAGCGTCCTGGATGCGGCCGTGCAGGTCGGCGTCGCTGGCCATGCCGGCGCCCGACGCCATCTCGTTGACATAGAGCAGCGGCATGGCCCGGCTGGTGGTCTGCTCGGCGCAGCCATAGGGGTAGCGGTCGAGCGTCATCAGCAGCGAGGGCACGTCGAAGGCCGCCGCCTGTGAAACGCCGACGCTGACCGAAGCACCGTCGAGCAGGCTTGCCGCCAAGAGCTCCTTGTCAACGCGCAGCGAGCCGCCTTTGCCCTTGAGGTCGACCACCATACGGGTGGTCACCGGCAATTGCGCCGGCCGCACCGGAACATAGAGCGTCTGCTCGACAGCGGTGCCGTCGGCATGGGCGAGCTTGATGGTGATCGAGGCGTTGCCCGGCGTTTCAGCGATCAGCGGCACGGTCAGCGTCTGCCGCTTGCCCTTGGCCAGCGTCAGCTTTTCGGGCAGGGCGGCATCGCCGGTCGAAAGATCGCCTGACGTGCTTATAGACAGCGCATAGTCGCCCTCCGGACCGTCGGCGTCGGTGACATCGAGCCGCATGACGGCCGAATCGCCGGGCGCCAGGAAGCGCGGCAGGCCGGCGGTGATCACCACCGGATCGCGCACGATCACGTCGGATTGGGCATGGCCGACCCCGTCCTCGGTCCAGGCGACGGCCATGACGCGCACGGTGCCGTTGAACTGCGGGATGTCGAAGTCGACCCGCGCCTTGCCGTCGGCGTCGAGCTGGACCGGACCGGAGAAGAAGGCGACCAGCTTTTCGGTCGGCGGGCTGCCTTGCGACTGGATGTTGGCGCCGTCGCCGCCGCTGCGCAGCTTGCCGGTCGTGCCCAGCGAGCCGTCGATCAGGCGGCCGTAGAGGTCGCGTACTTCAAGGCCGAGCATGCGCTGGCCGAAGAACCAGGTCTCCGGATCCGGCACCTTGTAGTTGGTCAGGTTGAGGATGCCGACATCGACGGCCGCGACCATGACATAGGCGTTGGCGCTCGGCTGCACGCCGGCCACCGAAATCGGGATCGACAGCTGCTGGCGCGGCATGGTCCTGTCCGGCGGCGCCAGGCTGACGGCGAGTTTTTTCGAGCCCGGATCGACCTTCAGCCATTTGACGCCGATGGCGCGCGCCGGCATGCGGGTTTCCTGCGCATCACCCGGCCTGAACAGCGTCGCCGTCACATAGGCGCCGGCGCCCCAGTCGTCGCCGACCGGGATGTCGATGGTGCTGCCGCCGGCCGGCACGCTGGCGGTGACGATCTTCAAGAGCTTGTCGGCGCCGATGGTGACGAGCAGCTCGCCGGCAAAATGCGGCGACACTTTGAGCTTGGCCACTTCGCCGGCCGCATAGCTGTCCTTGTCGAGGGCGATTTCGAGGCCGTCGGGCGTTTCGGTGGTGGTGGAGCTGACATACCAGCCGGCGTCGAACTCGTAGCTGGTCGCCGGGCCCTCCGGGTCAGACGTCTCGATCTCGAGCCGGTAGCGGCCCCAGTCGACCGGCAGCGAGACGGTGGCCTCGCCGTCGGCGGTCAGGTCGACCTGGCCGCTGGCCACCGACTTGGTGAAGGTGACCGGCTCATAATTCCAGGAATTGCTGGAGCGGTACCATTGGTAATTGCGTTCGACCTTGACCAGCGACCATTGCGCGCCCTGCAGCGCCACGCGCTTGCCGTCGGGGTCGACGGCAACCAGGCTGAACTTCGCCGTGCCGCCTTGCGGCACCTCGTCGCCGTCGAAATCCGGGCGGATGCCGATCATCTGGCCCTGCGGCCGGATGGCGATGTTGAGCGAGCGTTCGACGGCGCGGCCGCCGGTCTCGCGCATCCTGACCGTAACCTTGGCGTCGACCAGCCTGGTGGTCGAGGGCAATTGGTCGACGGAAACCGGGAAGGTCGCCTTGCCGTCGTCGCCGACCACCGGCAGGCCGGTGAACGGGGTGACCGACGGTTCCGCCGACTGCTCGTCGGCGAGGCCGAAGGAATAGCCCTTGAAGCGGTCCCAGGCGCGGGTGGTCGACAGCGTCAGTTCGCCTTCGAGCGCCAGCCCGGCGGCCGGCGCGCCATAAAGGAAGCGGCCGTCGACGGTAACGTTGGCGGTGTCGCCCTGCGCGATCTCCTGCTTGTCGGAGGACAGGTCGAACTCGATGCGATCCGGCACGAAATCCTCGACCAAAAACATCTGGCTGGCGACCGCCGCCTGCTTGGGGTCGGTGTGGATCGCCACCGTCCAGGTGCCGCGCATGGCGTTGGGTTCGAGAGGCAGGTCGACGGCATGGCCGCCGGCCGATGCGCCGTCGCTGACGATGCGGCGGTTCTCGACGCCGTCGGGACGGGTGAAGATGAAGGTCAGCGGCAGGTTCTCGACCGCCTTGGCGGCGCTGTCGCGGGCAAGTGCTGCGACATGGACGTCCTCGCCGGCGCGGTAGATGCCGCGTTCGGTCCAGGCATAGACGTCGAGCGCGCCCGGCGCCGGACGCCCGGTGACGCCGCGATCGGAAAGATCGAAGCCGGCGCGGCCCATGTCGAGGAAGACGAAGTCACTGTCACCCTGCTTGGCTGTCAGCACGGCCGGCACCATGCCGCCGTCGCCGCGCGTCAGTCCGGGGTTGAAGACGGCGCGGCCTTCGGCGTCCGTGGTCGCGGTGCCGAGGATCTCGTTGTTCCTGGCCAGCAGCGTCAGTTCAGCACCTGATATCGGCTTGGCGGTTGCGAGCGAACGGGCAAAGACGTTCAGCCCGTCCTGCCCGGTATAGGTCGACAGGCCGATATCGGAGACGACGAACCATTGCGTGGCGCGCGAATCATAGTCGTCGTCGTTCTCGTCGACCGGTTGCGCGGTCAGCACATAGACGCCGGGCTTGCGCTGCGGCAGCGCTTCGTCGACCGGGAAGGAGGTGGTGACTTCCTTGTTCAGGTCGTTGGCGATGTCGAGCTGGCCCTGCCAAACCGGCTCGCCCATCTGATCGGAAATGTTGGAGATGTCGTAGCCGTCAAGCTGGCGCAGGAACTGGTAGCCGGACAGAAGCTGGGTCAGCGAGCGGTCGCCAATGCGATAAAGCTTCATTTCGGCGGCGCTCATGTTGACGGTGACGACCGGGATGCCGCGGCGCGCGCCGGCCGGCAGCACGAAGCTGTCGCCGGTGAAACGGGCGGACGGGGCGCGGTCCTGCACATAGATCGACAGCACCACAGGGGTGGAGATCACCTCGCCGATGGCGGCCGGCAGGCCGGGACGGAAGGTCACGTCGTAATGCTGGCCGTGCTCGAGCCCCTCGACGCAGATCTGCTTGTCCTTGGCCTCGACGCCCTTGGGGGCGGCGTTGTCGACGGTGACGAATTGCGCGTAGTCGACGCCGGTCTTGACCAGGTCTTCGGAAAACTGCGCGCAGATGCGTGGCGCGCTGGTGTCGGCGTCGACCGTGTGATCGACGACGCGGAAGCCTTTGCGCGCCTTGAGGTCCTGATAGGCGGCTGTGACCCAGGGCGAACTGACCAGGGCGAGGCTCGCTTCGTAGGCCTGCAGCGCCGGCCGAGCGAGGTCGCGGCGATCGAGCCCGTCGCCAAGCAGTGCCAGCGCTTCGGCGCGGGTTTTTGTGGTGCGCAGCAATTTGTAGGCGTTGAAGCCGGCGGAGGTGGCGTTCGCCGGCAGGGTCGACGCCTCGGCGCTGTTGGCGGCCGGCTGCACGGCAAGTGTTTCCCGCGCCAGTTCAAGCCAGAGTTGGCCATCGTCGGGCGATACCGAAACCAAAGCCTCGTATTTTTGAACGGCCAAACGGTGGTCGCCGGCCTGCGACGCTTGCCTTGCCGCCTCCCGCAGCGCCGTCAGCCCTTCGGTGGGCTTGGTGTAGGCCGGGCCGGTGAGCCTGTTGCGGTATTGCTGGGCCTGGTCGGCCATCCAGGCGGGGAAGAAGGCGAGCGCCGGCGGCGCGCCGATGTCGGGGTCGCCTTCGACGTTGACGACCTTGCCGGCGACGGCGCCCTTGAAGGGCTTCAGCGTGTTATAATCGGATTTGAGAAAACACCATTTGGCCTTGGGGTTGTAGGTGAAGGCGCGGCAGGCGGGATCACCGAGACATGTCGTCGTGCACTGATCGAGGCTGACGTTCTGGTCGGATCTGAGATCGAAGCCGAAATAATCGGAATTGTCCGATGTCACCACCCGGCGCGCTTCGGCCGCTTGCGCGACACTGCCCCAGGCGAAAAAGAGAAGAAAAAGAATCGACAGACCACGAGCCGCGCGCATTGCCATGACACCCCTCCGGACACTGCTTACGTTACGTCCACGTTACGTCCAGACATGTTCAAGCTTCGGTCCAGCTTGTCAACACAAGGACGCGGCAGGTTCCCGCCTGCCAACGGTTTCCTTTCCGGCCCCAACCGTTTCCTTTCCGGCGGATGACCGGTAGTACCTCCACAGGACGGGGATCACGCTTTCTTGCGGCGACGCAGAAGGTGTGAATTCCAAGCCCTGTCCATTTAAGACAGTTGGATTGTGGCAATTGGATTGTGGCCCGTTTACGAGCAATTCAGAACTTCATTCCAATTTTAGCTTTGGCCGCTAGTGTAGAGTTGTAATGTCGGCGTATGAAAGGCAGATGTCGGGAGGAACCGCGCCACGGCGCGTGTTTTCGCTCGCCTTGCTTTCCGCCTTGCTATGCTCGACTGCACTGGTTGGCGCGAGCGGAAATGCGGCCGCTTTCGAGATCTTCGGCATCAAGCTGTGGGGATCGTCGGAGGATGAAGATGCCGACATCGTCGATCCGCTGCGCTATGCGGTGACCATCGAGGCGCCCGACGCCGACGAGGATCTCGCCGAAAAACTCGAAAACGCCTCGGCGCTGAAGGACGACGAAGAACGTCCGGTCTCCGGTTCGCTCGGCCTGCTGGCCAAGGCGCGTGCCGACCGCGATCAGCTTGTCGCCGCCCTTTATGCGGACGCCCGCTACGAGGGCGTCGTCACCATTACCATCGAAGGCAAGCCGCTCGACGATTTGCCGCCCGACGCCGAATTCTCGGGTCCGCAGCCGATTCCGGTGGTGATCAACATTGCGGCCGGGCCGAAGTTCACGCTTGGCGACATCAGCCTGGAGGGCGACGCGGCGGGGCTGTCGGGCGCCGATTTCGGCCTGATCGCCGGCGGCGATGCCGGGTCCGGTGCCGTGCTCAAGGCCGAGGCGTCGATCGTGCGGGCGCTCAAGGAGGACGGCAGGCCGCTGGCCAAGGTGACCGCCCGCGAGATCGTTGCCGATCACGCCACCTCGACGCTCGACGTGGCGCTGACCGTGGCCGCCGGGCCGGTTGCCGGCTATGGCGACACCACGGTCGAAGGCACCGAAAAGGTCGACCGCGATTTCACCGAATACATGACCGGCCTGAAGCGCGGCCGCCAATATTCGCCGGAAGAGGTCGACGAGGCGCGCGACCGGCTGCTCGGGCTGGAAGTCTTCAACAGCGTGACGCTGAAGGAGGCCGACGGTCTCGACGCCGACGGCAACATCCCGATCGGCGTCGAAGTCAGCGAGCGCAAGCCGCGCTATTTCGGCCTTGGCGGCACCTTCTCCAACACCGAGGGGCTCGGCCTCGAAGGCTATTGGGGTCACCGCAATCTGTTCGGCCGTGCCGAAAAACTGCGCATCGAGGGCGAAATCAGCGGCATCGGCAGCAACGAGCTGACCGAGCTCAACTACAATGCCGGCATCATGTTCGAAAAGCCGGGCGTGGTCGGGCCGGCGTCCAAATTCTTCGCCAACGTCAACACCGTGCTGGAGCATCCCGACGCCTACGACCGTTTCTCGGTCAAGGGCAGCACCGGCCTGTCTTATGACCTCGACAGGCGGCAGACGGTTTCGGCGGAGGTCGCGCTCGACTATTCGAAGATCACCGATTCCTTCGGCAAGCACACTTTTCTGATCGCCAGCATTCCGCTGCGCTATGTCTTTGACAACCGCGACAACCGGCTCAACCCGACGACCGGATTCAGGGCGCTGGCCTATGCCGAGCCGAGCTACGACATTTTGAACGGAGCCGCCTTCGTCAAGCTGAGGGGCGAAGGATCGGCCTATCAGGCGCTCGACGCGGCCTCGAAGTTCGTCCTGGCCGAACGCGTCGCCATCGGCTCGATCATCGGCGCCGGCCTTCAGGATGTTCCGGCCGACCGGCGCTTCTATTCCGGCGGCGGCGGCTCGGTGCGCGGTTATGCCTATCAGGGCATCGGTCCGAAGGACGCCGGCGGAGAGCCGATCGGCGGGCTGTCCTTCTTCGAGACCTCGATCGAGATGCGCATCGCCATCACCGACACGATCGGCGTCGTGCCGTTCGTCGATGCCGGCACCGTCTCGACCGATCAATTCCCGGATTTTTCCAGCATGAAGGTCGGCGCCGGCGTCGGCTTGCGCTATATTACGCCGTTCGGACCGCTGCGCATCGACGCGGCGGTGCCGCTCAACCCGGATCCCGACGACCCGGATTTCGGCATCTATGCCGGCATCGGCCAGGCGTTTTGATGACAATGTTCAAGCGCATCCTTCGCATTGCCCTTTACACGCTGCTCGTCCTTGTGGCGGCGGTGGTCGGTGCGCTCGTCGTGCTCACCAAGACCGAGCGCGGCCGCGCCAATCTCGCCGGCATCATCTCGACCGCGGCGTCGAGCGATGACCAGAAGGTCACGGTCAGCGGCATCGACGGCATCTGGTCCGGCGCCCTGACGGTCGACCATGTGGTGCTGGAGGATCGCCAGGGCGCCTGGCTGGTGGCGCGCAAGGTGGCGGTCGACTGGTCGCCGCTGGCGCTTCTGTCGAAGAACTTCAGCGCCGGCCGCGTCGCCGCCCATCGCATCGAACTGGCGCGGCTGCCGGTGGCCGGCACGCAGCCGAGCCAAGGTGGCGCCACCACGCTGCCGGTGTCGCTCGACGTCAAGCAGATCGACCTGCCGGAAATCGCGCTCGGGCAGGCGCTGGCCGGCAGCGGTATCGCCGAGCTCGCCGCCAAGGGATCGTTCAAGGCCGACGCGGCGCCATTGGCGCTCGAAACCAGCCTCAACATCACCCGCCGCGACGGCAGGCAAGGCAAGGTCGACGCCACCATCCATTTCGCGCCCGCCGACAACAAGCTGGACCTCGATCTGAAGGCATCGGAGCCGGCCGGCGGCATCATCGCCAATCTGCTCAAATTGCCCGATGCGCCGCCGGTCAACATGGTCGTCACCGGCACCGGGCCGGTCGCCAACTGGAGCGGCATCGGTACCTTCGTCGTCGACGGCCAGATCGTCACCCAGCTCACCGGTCGCCACCAGGTCACCGACAAGGGCAACTATGTCGAGGCCAAGGGCGACGGCGACTTCCAGCGCTTCTTGCCCGACAATCTGAAATCCTTGTTCGCCGGCAAGACCAGCTTCGACCTCGCCGGAACCGCGATCGTGACAGGCGGCGTCGAGGTTGAGCGCGCCAGCATCGACAGCGATGCCGTGCATGGCACCGCCGCGGGCAGCATCGACCCCAACGGTGCCAGCGACCTTTCGGCGGAAATCGCCGCCAAGGGTCCACCAATCGTGCTCAGCCTCGGCGCCGCGGCGCAGCCGGTGACGGTGGCGATCACCGGCGCCACGGCCCGCGCGTTCGGCGGCGGCAAGGCGCCGATAATCGACATCGGCGCGTCCCTGGTCTCGGTGGTGGCGGGGGGCACCCGGGTGGACGATCTGGTGGCCGAAATCCATTCCGACGGCTTCGACATCCAGGACCGCAGCGGACCGGTCACCATCAAGCTTATCGCCGGCGGCCTGAACACCGACGTGGCGACGCTGGCGCCGCTGGTGACCGGCAGGGTCACCGCGGACCTCGCCGGGTCGGTCAGCAAGGACGAGATCGTCGTCGATCAAGGCACGCTGCGCAGCGATGCGCTCAATGCCTCGGTGACATCCAGGGTGACGCTGGCCGATCTGGCGATGACGCTCAAGATGAATGCCGATGCCGTCTCGACTGCGCTGCCGCCGCAGATCCGCCCGATTCTCGGCGAGCGCGTGACATTCTCGGCGACCGCGACCCGCGACCCGCAAGGCTTGTTTGCCGCCAATGCGCTGCAACTCAATTCGGGCTCGCTCAGCGCCAGCGGCACCGCCAGCGCGACGGGCACCGACATTCAGGCCGACATCAGGGGTACGCTCGGCGATGTTTCGGTGCTGTCGCCGATGGTCGGCGTAGCGGTCGGCGGGGCCATTGATTTCGCGCTGACGGCGAGCGGCGCGCGCACAGCGCCGGATTTCTCGGTCTCGGCCGACAGCGACAGCCTGACCGCGTCGGGCCATACGGTCACGGCGATCAAGCTGACAGCGACGGGCAAGGCCGACATCGTCAATCCGGCTGCCGATGTCGCACTGACAGGGTCCGTCGACGACCAGCCGCTCGATCTCAGGGCATCTTTGGTGACGCGCGACGGAACGCGTTCCGTCAACGGGCTTAGCCTGTCGCTGGCCGACAACAAGGTCTCGGGCGATCTCGTGCTCGACGACAGCTTGCTGCCGCTCGGCACGCTGACCCTCGAAGCGCCCGATATCGGCCCGCTGGCCGCGCTTGCCGGGCAGACGGCGGCCGGCGACGTGCAGGGCAGCATCCGCCTCTCGAATGATGGTGGCGCGCCGTCGGTAGGCGTCGATATGACGAGCGGGTCTATTTCCCGCGGCGATCTGGCGGCGAAGACCATCGCCGTCAATGCGCTGGTCGCCAACTTTCTCAAGGCGCCGGCGATCTCCGGCACGATCAAGGCCGATACGGTCACATCAGGCGCCACCGTGATCAGCGGCATCGGTGTCGATTTGAAGCGCGACGGCGACTGGACCGGGTTTTCCGGCGGCGCCACCGTCGCCGGCATTCCGGCCACGGCCGAAGGCAGGGTGAAGATCGCCGACGGCACGACAAGCGTCGAGATCGCTTCCGGCGACGCGACCATTCGCGGCATCAAGGCGGCGATCGCGCAGCCGTCGACCCTGAGCATCGCCAATGGCAACGCCAGCATCGAGAAGCTGATGCTCGATGTCGGCGGCGGATCGGTGACAGTGTCCGGCACCGCCGGCCAGACGCTCGATCTCGCGGCAGAGTTTTCCGGGCTGCCGGCCGCCCTGGCCAATGATTTTTCACCCGGCCTCGACGCCGCGGGCACGCTCGGTGGAACGGCGCAAGTGACGGGACCGTCGGCAGGCCCTGACATTCGTTTCGATGCGCAGCTCAACGACGCCGAGACCAGCCAGACCCGCCAGGCGGGGCTTGGGCCGCTCAACCTCGATGCGGCAGGCAGCTTCTCCTCCGCCGGCGGCGTCGCCATCGACCGCGCGACGCTTTCAGGAGACAAGATTTCCGGCAAGGCTGCCGGCACCATCAATCCGAACGGCGCCAGCGATTTTTCGCTCGACCTGGCCTCGACCGGCCCGAGCCTGCCGCTGGCGCTTGGCAGCACCGAAAGCCCGATCAAGCTCGAGTTGCAGGCGCTGTCGGTGGAGGTCGCGGGGCAGGGCACGCAATCGACGCTGAATATCTCCGCGACACTGCCGTCGGTCGCCACCAACCTCGCCAAGGCCGAAGGCATCGCGCTTGCGCTCCATTCCGACGCCTTCGATCTGAAGGGCCGAACAGGGCCGATCTCCGGCACGGTGACGGCGGACAAAATCGGCCTGGACAATCCGACCATCGCGCCGCTGCTCGCCGGAAAGATTACTGCCAAGGTCGCCGGCGATCTCGCTACCGATACCATCGTCATCGACAGCGGCTCGGTAACGAGCGAGGTACTGGACAGCGGCTTTAATGGAAGGGTCTCCCTGGCCGATGGCGCCATCGATCTCAACCTCAGGGCGGTTGCGGCTTCCGCGGCACTGCCGGCGGCAGTGCGCGGTGTGCTCGCCGAGCGGACGCAGCTCAGCGCGGCACTGAAGCGCGACGCCAACGGCAATGTTATCGCCAACGCCATCAGGCTGGTATCAGGTGCATTCAGCGCCGACGGGCAGGCCAGCCTAGCCGACAACAAGGTCAGCGCCGACGTCAAGGGCGCGCTCGCCGACATCTCGCTTCTGTCCGGGGATGCCAAGGGCGCCATTACCTTCGCGCTGAACGCGCAAGGCGCCAGCACCGCGCCCGACCTGTCGCTGACGGTCAACAGCGACCGGCTTTCGGTGGCGGCGCGAGAAATCACCCGGCTAAAGCTCACCGCGACGGGGAAGGGCGACGTCGCTAGCCCGGCGGCCGATATCTCGCTCACCGGATCCGTCAATGACGAGCCACTCGATTTCAAGGCGTCGCTGGTAACGCGCCAGGGAAAGCGGTCCATAAACGGACTAAGCCTGTCACTGGGCGACAACAAAGTTTCGGGCGACCTTGCTCTCGACGATCGATTCCTGCCGCTCGGCACGGTTGCGCTGGATCTACCCGATATCAGTCCGCTCGCAGCCCTGGCGCTGGAAAAAGCTGACGGCGACGTGCGTGGCACGATCGTCTTCTCGAAGACCGACAATGCGCCTCATGTCGCCATCAAGGCGACCACAGATTCAATTTCGCGCGGCGATCTTTCGGCAAAGACGGTCACCATTGATGCGCTGATTGCCAACTATGTCGCCGCACCGGCGATCTCCGGTAAAATCCGTGCCGACAGCGTCACCTCCGGCGGCACCGTGATCAGCGGCATCGATGTCGATTTGAAGCGCGACGGCGACTGGACCGGGTTTTCCGGCGGCGCCACCGTCGCCGGCATTCCGGCCACCGCAGAAGGCAGGGTGAAGATCGCGGACGGCACGACAAGCGTCGAAATCGCCTCCGGCGACGCGACCATTCGCGGCATCAAGGCGGCGATCGCGCAGCCGTCGACCCTGAGCATCGCCAATGGCAACGCCAGCATCGAGAAGCTGATGCTCGATGTCGGCGGCGGATCGGTGACAGTGTCCGGCACCGCCGGCCAGACGCTCGATCTCGCGGCAGAGTTTTCCGGGCTGCCGGCCGCCCTGGCCAATGATTTTTCACCCGGCCTCGACGCCGCGGGCACGCTCGGTGGAACGGCGCAAGTGACGGGACCGTCGGCAGGCCCTGACATTCGTTTCGATGCGCAGCTCAACGACGCCGAGACCAGCCAGACCCGCCAGGCGGGGCTTGGGCCGCTCAACCTCGATGCGGCAGGCAGCTTCTCCTCCGCCGGCGGCGTCGCCATCGACCGCGCGACGCTTTCAGGAGACAAAATTACCGGCAAGGCTGCCGGCACCATCAATCCGAACGGCGCCAGCGATTTTTCGCTCGACCTGGCCTCGGCCGGCCCGAGCCTGCCGCTGACGCTCGGCAGCACCGAGAGCCCGATCAAGCTCGAGCTGCAGGCGCTTTCGGTAAAGGCTGCAGGGCAGGGCACGCAGCCGAAGCTCGACATTTCCGCTGTTCTGCCTTCGGTCGCGACGAAATTCAGCGATGTCGAGGGGCTCACGCTGGCATTGCACTCGGACGCTTTCGACGTGAAGAGCCGGACGGGGCCGGTCTCCGGCACGGTGACGGCAAACAAGATTGGCCTGGACAATCCGACCATAGCGCCGCTGATCGCCGGCAAGATCACGGCACAAGTCGCCGGCAGCCTGGCGACCGACGGCATTGTCATCGACAGCGGGTCGGTGACGAGCGACGCGCTGAACAGCGGCTTCAATGGAAGGATCTCGCTGGCCGACGGCGCCATCGACCTCAACCTCAAGACCGACGCCGTTTCCGCGGCGCTGCCGGCGGCAGCGCGCGGCGTGCTCGCGCAGCGGACGGAACTCAGTGCCGCGCTGAAGCGCGACGCCAATGGCAATGTCACCGCCGATGCGATCAGGCTGGTATCCGGCGCGCTGACCGCCGACGGGCAGGCCAGCCTTGCCGACAACAAGCTCACCGTCGACATCAAGGGCGCGCTGGCCGACATCTCGCTTCTGTCAGGGGACGCCAACGGCGCCATCACCTTTGCGCTGAACGCGCAAGGCGCCAGCACCGCGCCCGACCTGTCGCTGACGGTCAACAGCGAGCGGCTTTCGGTTGCCGAACGCGAGATCACCGGGTTGAGCCTCACCGCCACCGGCAAGGCCGATGCCGCCAACCCGGCGGCCAATGTCCAACTGACCGGAAACGTCGCGGGCCAGCCCCTGCAAGGCAGCGCCGTGCTGGCGACGTCAGACGGCAAGCGCGCCATCGACGGGCTTTTGCTGTCGCTCGGCAAGAACCGGATATCAGGCGACCTGGCGCTTGACGAGGCGTTCGTGCCCGAAGGCACCGTGGCGCTCGACCTGCCTGACATCGGACCGCTGGCAGCGCTTGCGCTGGAAAAGGCGGAAGGCGACATCCGCGGCACGATCGTCTTCTCGAAGGCCGGCAATGCGCCTGGCGTCACCGTCAAGGCTTCGACGGCTTCGATTACACGCGGCGATGTTTCGGCGAAGACGGTGACCATCGATGCATCGATCGCCAATTATCTCGCGGCACCGGTGATCTCCGGAAAAATCCGTGCCGACAGCGTCACCTCCGGCGGCACCGTCATTCGCGGCATCGATGTCGATCTGACCCGCGACGGCGACTGGACCGGCTTTTCCGGCGGCGCCACCGTCAAGGACATTCCGGCCAAGGCGGCCGGCCGCGCCAGGGTCGCCAATGGCACGACGACGGTTGAGCTCGCCTCCGGCCAGGCGACCATGCGCGGCATCAAAGCGGCGATCGCCCAGACCTCGACCATCACCATCGCCAACGGCACCACCAGCCTGGACAGGCTCGCACTCAACCTCGGCGGCGGCACGGCGACGGTTTCGGGCAAGGTCGGGGAGGCGCTCAATCTCAACGCGACGCTGGCGCGGGTGCCGATGTCGCTCGCCAACAGTTTCTCGCCCGGCCTCGATGCCGCCGGCACGATCTCGGGCACGGTGAAGGTGACGGGCGCGCCGGCCAATCCGGCCGTCGCCTTCAAGGTCGACGCCGCAGGCGTCCAGACGTCGCAGACCCGCGGCGCCGGTTTCGGCGGCATGGGCGTTTCGTCCTCCGGCACGTTTTCCGGCAACCGACTGACCTTCGAGGCCAACATGAGCGATGCCGCCGGTCTCGGCCTCAAGGGCGGCGGCACGATGACGACATCAGGCACGCCGACGCTTGATCTCGACTTTTCCGGCAAGGTGCCGTTCGCCTTCCTGACCCGGACACTGGCCGCACAAGGCCTGTCGTTGAGCGGCACGGCCGACGTCAATCTGAAGGTGCGCGGCCCGGCGACGGCGCCGGTGATCACAGGCACGGTCCGCACGTCGGGTGCCCGCCTGATCGATGCACGCTCGGGACTTGCGATCAACGATATCACCGCCGATGTGGCGATCGGCGGTGGCGTCGCCAGGATAAACCGCCTGACCGGCAATTTGTCGACGCGCGGCAGCCTGTCGGCCAGCGGCACGGTCGGCATCAATCCGGCGCAAGGCTTTCCGGCCGACCTGTCGGTCAAGCTCGTCGACGGCCGCTACACCGACGGCAGGGTGGTCACCGCCAATCTCGGCGGCGACCTGACCATCAAGGGGCCACTCGCATCGGCGCCGGTGATCTCGGGCACGATCAACCTGGCCAAGACCGTCATCACCGTTCCCGAAAAGCTGCCGGGCTCGCTGGCGGCGCTCAACGTCAGGCACAAGAACGCACCGGCCGCCGTGCGCGCGCAGGACAAGGCGTTGCGCCCGGCGACGGCGAGTAGCAGCAGCAGTGGCGGCGGCCTCAACCTCGATGTCACGGTCAACGCGCCCAGCCAGATCTTCATCCAGGGCAGGGGCGTCGATGCCGAGCTTGGCGGTTCGCTGCGGCTGACCGGCCCGGCATCGTCGCCGCAAGCGGTCGGCACCTTTGACTTGCAGCGCGGTCGGCTGTCGATCCTGGCCAAGCGGCTGACCTTCACCGAAGGCACGGTCGGCTTTTCGGGGTCGCTGGTGCCTTATCTCAATCTCACGGCGACATCGACGACGAGCAGCACCACCGTCACCATCGTGGTTTCGGGCGAGGCGACCAATCCGAAATTCAACTTCTCGTCGGTGCCGGCGCTGCCGGAGGACGAGGTCCTGGCGCAACTGATTTTTGGCCGCTCGATGTCGAACCTGTCGCCGCTGCAGATCGCCCAGCTTGCCGAAGCCGCCGCGCAACTGGCCGGCATCGGCGGCTCGACCTCGCTGCTCCAGAACCTGCGCAGCGCCATCGGCGTCGACGATCTCGACGTCGTCACCGACGAGGAGGGCGGCACCGCGGTCTCGGCCGGCAAATATCTCAACGACCGCACCTATGTGACGATCCAGAAGGGCGACAAGCCGGGTTCGGGCAAGGCGGCGATCGATCTCGACGTCGGCCGCGGCGTCAAATTGCGCGGCGAAGCCACCGATGCCGGCGAAGCCAAGGGTGGCATTTTCTACGAACGCGAGTACTGAAGCCGGCCTGCGCGAAATGGTCCGGCAATCCGACAGCCCTCGTCGCCATATCGGCACTCATCCGGATCGGCCGGCGCGGTGCAAAGCTTCGCGCATGACCGCGAGAATCGAAATCGATTTCGGCGCAAAATCAAACTGCTACAGCGTCCGTTGCGCGGCCAACCGGACGTGCGGCGCGGCAGTGAATGTCTCAGTTTGATCGATGCCGGAGATTCGAACGAAATCTACCGGGCAATAGCAATTTTGCGCCAAGACTGTCGTTATCACGCGAACTGCTTCCCTTCCAAAGTTGCACATTCCTTGGCATGTTCCCAATCCGTGCCGTTTTTGACATCACGGCCCGGATGCGGAATGGTAAAAGGCAGAAAGCCAACAATGGGAGTTCTCGATGACAATCTACAAGAGTAATGGCGACCGCGTTCCGGATCACATCCATGCGATGGCCGAAGAAGCCAGGGCCGGACGTGTCGATCGCCGCGAGTTTCTCGCTTTGGCCAGCGTCTTCGGCGCGTCCACGGCGATGGCCTATGGCATGCTCGGCCTCGCCGACCCGACGCCGGCGAGAGCGCAGGACGCGCAGGGCAAGAAAGGCGGCATACTGAAGGTCGCTATGTGGATCAAGGATCCGAAGGATCCGCGCAAGGCCGACTGGTCGGAAATCGCCAATGCCGAGCGCCAGGCGCTCGAGCCGCTGGTCAAGTACACGAACGAATACACGTTCCGCCCCTACCTGCTCGAGAGCTGGGACGTCAACGACGACGCCACCGAATACACGCTGCATGTGCGCAAGGGCGTCACCTGGAACAACGGCGATCCGTTCACCGCCGACGATGTCATCTTCAACTTCAAGCGTTGGGCCGACAAGAAGGCCGAAGGCAATTCCATGCCCGGTCGTCTCGGCTCGCTGGTCAAGGACGACAAGCTGGATGAGAGCGCCGTCACCAAGGTCGACGAACACACGGTCAAGCTGACGCTCAGCTCGCCGGATATCGCGCTCATCCCCAACGTGTGCGACTATCCCGGTCTCGTCGTCCACAAGACCTTCGACGAAAAGGGCGGCGATTTCAAAGCCTGCCCGATCGGCACCGGCCCATTTGAACTGGTTTCCTACGATGTCGGCCAGAAGGTCGTCTACAAACGCCGCGAAGACAACAAGTGGTGGGACGGTGAGGTGTTTCTCGACGGCGTCGAGTTCATCGACTATGGCACCGATCCGGCGGCGATGGTCAGCGCTTTCGAAGCCGGCGAAGTCCATACCAATTTCGAGACGTCGGCCGACTATGTGTCGATCCTCGACGGTGTCGATCTGGTCAAGTCCGAGGTGGTCACCGCTTCGACGATCGTCTGCCGCACCAATGTGACCAACAAGCCGTATGACGACCAGAAGGTTCGCAACGCGCTGCAGCTTGCGGTCGACAACGCTGTCGTCCTGCAGCTCGGCTACGGCAATGCCGGCACAGTTGCCGAAAACCACCATGTCTCGCCGATCCATCCGGAATACTTCGAGCTGGCGAAGATTGCCCGCGATCCGGCCAAGGCGAAGGCGCTGATGGCTGAAGCCGGCCAGGCCGACTTCGAGCACGAGCTGATCACGGTCGACGAAGACTGGCACAAGAACACCGGCGATGCGATCGCCGCGCAGATGCGCGACGCCGGCATCAAGGTCAAGCGTACGGTGCTGCCGGGCTCGACCTTCTGGAACGACTGGACCAAATACCCGCTGTCGATGACCAACTGGAACATGCGGCCGCTCGGCGTCCAGGTTCTGGCGATTGGCTATCGCACCGGTGAAGCCTGGAACGAGACGGGCTGGGCGAATGCGGAGTGGGATGCCAAGCTCAACGCTGCGCTCGCCGTTGCCGACCCCGCCAAGCGCAAGGAAATGATGAAGGACATCGAGCAGATCCTGCAGGATGCCGGCATCATCATCCAGCCCTACTGGCGCAAGCTCTACAGCCATTCGGTCGCTTCCGTTAAGAACTACGGCATGCACCCGACCTTCGAGCGCGACTACGGCAAGGTCTGGCTCGACGAGGAGGCCTGATCGGATCGATCGTGGAAGGGGCGGTTCGCCCCTTCCACCCACGCCATGCATGATCCCACAACCGCAGATGGGCGCAGAAAAAAAGCGCAGACTCTTCGGAAAGGGGCGTGCAATAAGACAGGGTTGATCGCATTCTGAGGGTCCGTTTGACAGCCAGCTCTGCCGATTGCGGCTGAGCTGGCTCCGAGCCGGCCTCAACCCCAACCAGCCGGCAGGGGACCGCCATGCTTTCTTTCATCCTTCGACGCCTCGGCACCATGGCATTGACGATGCTGTGCCTGACGATGGTCGTGTTCTTCCTGATCAATCTCGATCCCAATCTGAAAAAGCTGGCGATCAGCCAGACCGAAATGCACACCTCGGCCGAGCAGCTCGAAAACTGGCTTGTCAACCATGGCTACCGCCAGAATTTCTTTTCCCGCTATGGCCAATGGCTGGGTATCGTGCCCAAGCAGCCAGTCACAGACCCGGCAACGGGCAAACCCACGCGACGTTTTGCTTTCTGCAACGATCCTGTCGAGCCGACATTCTCCGGCGTTCTGCAGGGTGACTTCGGCTGCTCGACCAAGTTCAAGACGACGGTCGCGTCGAAGCTTTTCCCGGCGCTCAGTGCTACCGGAATCCTGATGTTCTGGGTGCTTGTGGTGATGGTGCCGATCTCGCTGCTGATCGGCATCCTCGCCGGCATGCGCGAAGGCTCGCGAACCGACCGGACGTTGTCAGTGGCCTCGATCGCCTCGACGGCGACGCCCGAATATGTCTCGGGCGTCATTTTCACCGTCATCTTCGCCTCATGGCTCGGCCTGCTGAACGGTTCGGCGGCTTCCGCCAGTCGCGGCATCACCTTCTACAATTTCACGCTGCCTGTGATGACGCTGGCGATCTATGGCATCGGCTATATTGCCCGCATGACCCGCGCCTCGATGGTCGAGGTGATGACGCAGCAATATATCCGCACCGCCCGGTTGAAGGGCCTCTCCTTCGGCAGCGTCGTGGTCAAGCACGCGCTGCGCAACGCACTGATCGCGCCGTTCACCGTCATCATGCTGCAATTTCCCTGGCTGCTCACCGGCGTCGTCATTGTCGAGGTGATGTTCCGCTACCAGGGGTTTGGCTACACGCTGGTCGAGGCGGCCGGCAACAACGATATCGATCTTTTGCTCGGCTGCTCCCTGGTCTCGGTGTTCATCGTCCTGATCACGCAGCTCATTTCCGATGTCGGCTACGCGTTTCTCAATCCGCGTATCAGAGTTCAATAGGGGATCGAGCGGATGCAGCTTGAATATATCGGCGCCTTCAATGTGGTGCTTGGCGTGCTTGCGCGTTTCTGGCCGGTCTGGACCGCTCTCGTCCTGGTGATGGGGGCGAGCTTCGCCTACAAGAAGAGGCTTGGCCTCTACGGTCAGCTCTTCGACAGCAGCGTCGGCATCGTCGGCGTCGGCATCTGCCTGTTCTGGCTGTTTACGGCGATCTTCGCGTCGACCGTCTCGCCCTTCAATCCGCTTGTCCAGATCCCGATCATGAAGGACGCGCTGCCGGGCGCGGTCGAGCCGCAATCGGGACTAGTCTACCTGTTCGGCGGCGACAAGCTTGCCCGCGACGTGTTCAGCCGCATGGTCTACGGCAGCCAGATCGTGCTGATCATCGCGCCGGCGGCGACCGGGTTTGCGCTGATGGTCGGCATCACGCTCGGCCTGCCGGCCGGCTATTATGGCGGCAGGATCGATACGGTGTTGTCATTCCTCGCCAATCTGGTGCTCGCCTTCCCGGTGATCCTGCTGTTCTACCTCCTGGTGACGCCGGGCATCATGGAGACACCGATCCCCTATGCGATGGCCGGCCTGTTCTTCATGTTCCCGATCATCTTCTTCAGCGTGCTGTTCTGGACGCGCTACAAGAAACGGCCCGACCGCCTTTACATCCTCCTGGGGCTGACGCTGATCATTGGCGGCTGGGTCTATGCCGGCCTGGTTTTCGATGCCGATCCGTTCAGGATCATCCATATCGATCCCAACCAGCTCAACATCTTCGTGGCGGTGGTGTTCGCCTCCAGCCCCGGCGTGTTCCGCATCGTGCGCGGCCTGGTCATGGACATCAAAACGCGCGACTATGTGGCGGCGGCGCAGACGCGCGGTGAATCGCCCTGGTACATCATGCTGTGGGAGATACTTCCCAATGCGCGCGGGCCGCTGATCGTCGATGCCTGCCTGCGTATCGGCTACACCACGATCCTGCTCGGCACGCTCGGCTATTTCGGCCTGGGGCTGGCGCCCGAGAGCCCGGACTGGGGCACCGCGATCAAGGATGCCAGCCGGCTGCTGCGCTCCTTCATCCATCCGGCGCTGCCGCCGACGATCGCGCTGATGTCGTTCGTGCTGGGCCTTAACCTGCTGGCCGACTCGCTGCGTGAGCAATCGATGAAAGATTGATGGACGGGTTCTCGACCCGATATGCTGAAAGAACCAGGATTGGAGCGACCCATGAATGAGGCAGTTCGAAATCCCGCCAAGCCGACCAATGGGCCGACCAACGGGCCGATCATCGAGATCGAGAACCTGTCGATCTCCTTCTTCACCCGCAAGGGCGAGATACCGGCCGTCATGGATTTTTCCTGCACGGTCATGCCTGGCGAAGCGATGGGCATCGTCGGCGAATCCGGCTGCGGCAAGTCGACCGTGTCGCTCGGCATCATGCGCGACCTCTCCAACATCGGAAAGATCGTCGGCGGCCGGATAAAGTTCCAGGGCAAGGACATGGGCGAGCTGTCCGACGAGGAACTGCGCGCCATCCGCGGCAACAAGATCGCGATGATCTACCAGGAGCCGATGGCCAGCCTGAACCCGGCGATGAAGGTCGGCCAGCAACTGATGGAAGTGCCGCTGATCCACGACAAGGTGTCGAAGGAAGAGGCTTATCGACGCGCGCTGGAAATGGTGCGCTCGGTCAGGCTGCCCGATCCCGAGCGCATGATGCGCTCGTTTCCGCACCAGCTTTCCGGTGGCCAGCAACAGCGCATCGTCATCGCCATGGCGCTGCTGTCGAAGCCGGCGCTGCTGCTGCTCGACGAGCCGACGACGGCGCTCGACGTGACGGTCGAAGCCGGCATCGTCGACCTGGTCAAGGGACTTGGCGAGAAGTTCGGCACCTCGATGATCTTCGTGTCGCACAATCTCGGCCTGATCCTGGAAACCTGCGACCGCATCACGGTGATGTATTCGGGCGAAGCGGTGGAGACCGGCAAGATCAAGGACGTCTTCGACCGGATGCGCCATCCCTACACGCAAGGCCTGTTCCGCTCGATCCCGCTGCCCGGCGCCGACAAGAATTCGCGGCCTCTGATCTCAATCCCGGGGCAATTGCCGCTGCCGCACGAGCGGCCGAAGGGCTGCAATTTCGGCCCCCGCTGCCACCATTTCGTCGAGGGCGTCTGCAACGCCGCCGAAATCCCGATGATCGCGGTCGACGGCCATGAAGGCCATTTTTCGCGCTGCGTGCGCTTCAACGAGATCGACTGGGAAGCGCTGCCGCCCGGCGCCAAGAAGGTCAACGAGCGCGTCGAGCCCGGCGCGCCGGTGCTCAAGATCGAGGATCTCAAAAAGTACTACAAGGTCGGCGGCAGCGAGGTGTTCGGCTCGAGCGAGGGCCGCGTCGTCAAGGCCAATGAGACGATCTCCTTCATGGCGCGCGAATCCGAGACCGTCGCCATAGTCGGCGAGTCCGGCTGCGGAAAGTCGACGCTGGCCAAGGTGCTGCTCGGGCTGGAGACGGCAAGCTCCGGCAGCGTGACGCTCGGCAACCAGCAGATCCAGTCGATCGGGGTCGAGAACCGCAGCGTCGAGACGGTGTCGTCGATCCAGATGGTGTTCCAGAATCCGTTCGACACGCTCAACCCCAGCCACACGGTCGGCTCGCAGATCATCCGCACGCTGGAAAAGTTCAATGTCGGCAACACCGTTGCCGACCGCCGCAAGCGCATGCTGGAACTGCTCGACCTGGTGAAGCTGCCGCGGGCGTTCGAGACCCGCAAGCCGCGCCAGCTTTCAGGTGGCCAGAAGCAGCGCATCGGCGTGGCGCGGGCTTTTGCCGGCGATGCCAAGGTGGTGGTGGCCGACGAGCCGGTCTCGGCGCTCGACGTGTCGGTGCAGGCGGCGGTGACCGAACTGTTGATGGACATCCAGCGCAAGAACAAGACGACGATGCTGTTCATCAGCCACGACCTGTCGGTGGTGCGCTACATCGCCGACCGCGTCGTCGTCATGTATCTCGGCTATATCGTCGAGCAGGGCACGACCGACCAGATCTTTTCGCCGCCCTATCATCCCTATACCGAGGCGCTGCTGTCGGCGATCCCGATCGCCGACACCAGCGTGATCAAGAAGCACATCGTGCTGGAAGGCGACATCCCGTCGGCGATGAACCCGCCAACCGGCTGCCCGTTCCAGACCCGCTGCGGCTACAAGAAGCTGGTGCCGGACAACCTTTGCGAGACGCAGGTGCCGCCGGTCAAGCATCTCGGCGACGGTCATATGAGCCTGTGCTGGCTTGCCGACGACGTGCTGGCGAAAATGGAGCCGGTGATCAAGTTCGACAAGGAGCATGCCGCCAATGAAGGCGTGCCCGACGACGCGCCGCAGGGCGTCGGTCCGGGCTTTGCCGGCGCTCCGCCCCAGCGTCCGCACGGCAAGAGGCCGAAGCTGACGGACGATTAGGTCCGTGGCGCCATCAACGCGCGCATTGGCGTAGCTGCGCGGCGTAGTCCCGAGCCATCTGCTCGGTGGCCCGCGCATAGCGCTGCACGCCGGCATCGCCGCGGTTGCCGCGGCCATAGGCCGTCCAGCCGAGATAATAGGCCAGATAGAGATTGTAGGTGTCGTTGCGGGCGACGCCGAGCGTGTCTGATGTCTTGGAATGATACCAGCCGACGAAATCGACGGCATCGGCGAAGCTGGTGCGGCGCGCCGCCCAACTGCCGGTCTCGCTCTGATATTGCGCCCAGGTGCCGTCGAGCGCCTGCGAGAAGCCGGTGGCGCTGGAGGCACGTTTCCAGGGAATGAAGCCGAGCAGCTTCTTGCGCGGCGGCCTGGCGTTGCTCTTGAAGCCGGATTCCTTGCGCACCGTCGCCATCAGCACGGGAACCGGTACGCCGTGCTTCTGTTCGGCGCGTTCGGCCGCCGCCTGCCAGTTGTCGAACCAGCCGTCATTCTGGTCGAAGACGGCGCAGACATTGTTGATATGGCTCGGCGGCGTCGCGCAGGCCGACAGCGCCAGCAGCACGGTAACGGCTACAATTTTACGAAAACTCGACCGACCCATCGCAAGAGGATTAGGCCGAAAACATAAAAGGAATCTTGCAGCGTTCCTTAACGGCTGATCGGCCGCTTGGCCGCGATACAGCGAGGATAGATATTCCGACGTTTTCCGTCGCTTTTGTCGGCACGAAAATCCCAAAATGCCGCCTTGGCTAAAATCGCGCCTGCAGGCGGCGGATTTCTGACAGCCCGATCGTCGTGCCGGCGCTTTGATGCGCCGCATGACCGAACCGAGACGCAAGCGCGGCGCCGAGCGGACCAGCAACAGGGGACCGGCCGCCATCCCGCAACTGCCGTTGCGCCGCGTGACAAATCCCTATCCGCCGATGGCGATGCTCTCGGCCGACCAGATCGAGGCGATCCACCAGGCGTCGATGCACATTCTGGAGAATTTCGGCATCGAGGTGATGAGCCCGCGGGCGCTTTCGCTGTTCGAGAAGGCCGGCGCCAAGGTCGATCATGCGTCGATGACTGTCCGCATCGACCGCGGCATGGTCGACGAGGCACTGAAGACGACGCGGTCCAGCTATACGCTGACGCCGCGCAACCCGGCCCACACAGTCCATCTCGGCGGCAACACCATCAATTTTACGCTCGTCGCCGGACCGCCGAACGTGCATGACATGGAACGCGGCCGGCGCGCCGGCAATTTGCGCGACTATTGCGATCTCACCCGGCTGGCGCAGCATTTCAACTGCATCCACATGCTCGGCAACCAGGTCTGCGCACCGGTGGAACTGCCGGCCAATTCACGCCACCTCGACACCTATTTCGCCAATCTGACGCTGACCGACAAGAGTTTTCACGTCTCGGCGATCGGCCGCGGCAGGGCGCTGGATGGCATCGAAATGATGGCGATTTCGCGGGGCTTGAGCCTCGACCAGATGCGCGACGATCCCGGCGTCACCACCATCATCTCGGTCAACTCGCCGCGCCGCTTCGACGAGATGATGGCCGAAGGGCTGATGACCATGGCCGAGTTCGGCCAGTCGGTTGCGGTGACGCCGTTCACGCTGATGGGGGCGATGAGCCCGGTGACGCTTGCCGGCGCGCTGGCGCAACAGAACGCCGAGGCGCTGTTCGGCGTGGTCTTGACGCAGCTTGTCCGCCCTGGCGCCCCGCTCATGTATGGCGCCTTCACCTCCAATGTCGACATGAAGTCCGGTGCGCCGGCCTTTGGCACGCCAGAGAACACCAAGGCCAACATCGCCTCCGGGCAATTGGCGCGGCGCTATGGACTGCCCTACCGGACGACGCCGGGCTCGGCCTCCAACGCCGCCGACGCGCAAGGCGCCTATGAGACGCTGATGGCGCTGTGGGGCGCGGTGCTCGGCCACGGCAATCTCGTCTACCACGCAGCCGGCTGGCAGGAGGGCGGGCTGACCGCATCGTTCGAAAAGTTCATCATCGACGTCGAGATGATCCAGCACATGGTGGAGTTTTTGCGCCCGATCGAAGTCAACGAGGCGGAACTCGCCGTCGAGGCGCTGGGTGCGGTGCCGACCGGCGGCCATTTCTTCGGCGAGCCGCACACGCTGGAGCGCTATGCAACCGCCTTCTACCAGCCGATGCTCTCGAATTGGCAGAACTACGAGGCCTGGCAGGAGGCCGGCGGGCTAGACGCCACGGCGCGGGCGACGCGGCTGTGGAAGAAAGCGCTGGAGGATCATGTCGAACCGACGCTTGATATTGCCGTGCGCGAGGCGCTGGAGGCGTATGTGGCCAGGCGCAAGGAAGCGATCGGGCAGGGCGAGCCGTGATGGTCGAAGGCTTGCGCCCGTGTGGCTTGGCTCCTCCCGCACCGATTCATCTCACCCCTCCAACTCCCTGAAATAACGAGAAAACCCATGAAATCGCATGCGAAGGTCGTGGTCATTGGCGGAGGCGTTGTCGGCTGTTCGGTGCTGTTCCATCTCGCCCGTCACGGCTGGACCGACATTGTGCTTCTGGAGCGCGACGAGCTGACTTCCGGCTCGACCTGGCACGCGGCCGGCGGCATGCACACGATCAATGGCGATCCCAACGTCGCCAAGCTGCAGAAATACACGATCTCGCTCTACAAGGAGATCGAGGAGCTGTCCGGCCAGGCGACCGGCGTGCATCTGACCGGTGGCGTGCTTCTGGCGGCGACCGAGGCGCGGCTCGACTGGCTGCGCGGCGTTGTCGCCAAGGGCCGCTATCTCGGCATCGACCTCGAGGAGATCTCGCCTGATGAGGCGGCCGAGTTGATGCCGCTGCTCGACCCGAAACAGTTCGTCGGCGCGGTGCGCAACAAGGAGGACGGTCATCTCGACCCGTCCGGCGTCACCCACGCCTATGCCAAGGCGGCCAGAAAACTTGGCGCCGAGGTTGAGCGCTTCACCAAGGTCGAGGATATCGTGCGCCGCGCCGACGGGTTGTGGCGGATCATCACCAACAAGGGCGAGGTGGTGGCCGAGCATGTCGTCAACGCCGGCGGCCTGTGGGCGCGCGAGGTCGGCCGCATGGTGGGCCTCGAACTGCCGGTGCTGGCGATGGAGCACATGTACCTGATCACCGAGGACATGCCGGAGGTCGCCGCCTGGAACCAGAAGACCGGCACGGAGATCATCCACGCGGTCGATTTCGACGGCGAGCTCTATCTGCGCCAGGAGCGCGGCGGCATGCTGATGGGCACCTATGAGAAGGCCAACAAGCCATGGTCCGAGTTCCAGACACCGTGGAATTTCGGCCACGAGCTGCTCGAGCCCGACATCGACCGCATCGCGCCGTCATTGGAAGTCGGGTTTCGGCATTTCCCGGCCTTCCAGAACACCGGCATCAAGCAGATCATCAACGGCCCGTTCACCTTCGCGCCCGACGGCAACCCGTTGGTCGGCCCGGTGCGCGGCCTGCCGGGCTTCTGGGTCGCCTGCGGCGTCATGGCCGGCTTTTCGCAGGGCGGCGGTGTTGGCCTGGCGCTGTCGAACTGGATGATCGAGGGCGATCCCGGCGCCGACATCTGGGCGATGGACGTCTCTCGCTACGGCGACTGGGCAACGATGGCCTACACCAACGCCAAGGTGCGCGAGAATTATTCGCGGCGTTTTTCCATCCGCTTCCCCAATGAGGAACTGCCTGCCGGGCGGCCGCTCAAGACCACGCCGGTCTACGACCTCTTGTCGGCCAAGGGCGCGCAGTGGGGTGTGGCCTATGGGCTGGAAGTGCCGCTGTGGTATGCGCCCGAAGGCGTCAGGGACGAGTTCTCGTGGCGGCGCTCGAGCGATTTCGAGCATGTCGCAAAAGAGGTGAGGACGGTGCGGACAAGTGTCGGCCTGTCGGAAATCTCGTCCTTCGCCAAATACAGGGTGACGGGCGCGGGCGCGGCAGCCTGGCTCGACCGCCTGCTTGCCTGCAGGCTGCCAAAGCCCGGCCGCATGACGCTGGCGCCGATGCTGAAAGAAGACGGCAGGCTGATCGGCGACTTTTCGCTGGCCAATCTCGGCAGCGGCAATTCCAACGGGGAGGGCTGGTTCCTCGCCGGTTCCGGCATTGCCGAGCAGTATCACATGCGCTGGTTCGAGGCGCATCTGCCGCAAGATGGCTCGGTCCATATCGAGGCGCTGGGGGCGAGACTGACGGGCCTGTCGATTGCCGGTCCGAGGGCGCGGGACGTGCTGGCAAAAGCCACGCGGGCGGATGTGTCGAATGCGGCGTTTCCGTTCATGGCGACGGCCAGGATGGATATCGGCATGGCGCCGTGCCTGGTCGGCCGCGTCAGCTACACCGGCGATCTCGGCTACGAGATCTGGGTGGCGCCGGAATATCAGCGTGCCGCGTACCAGACCCTGATGGCGGCCGGCGAAGACTTCGGCATCGGCCTGTTCGGCGCGCGCGCGCTCAACGCGCTGCGGCTGGAGAAGAATTACGGCTCGTGGGCGCGCGAATACCGGCCGATCTACGGACCGCTGGAGGCCGGGCTCGACCGTTTCGTCGCCTACGGGAAAGAAACCGATTTCATCGGCAAGCAGGCGGCACTCGCCGAGCGCCAGCAAGGCGGCAAGCTGCGGCTGCGCGCCTTTGTCGTCGATGCGGCAGACGCCGACGTCATCGGCGACGAGCCGATCTGGTTCGACGGCGCGGTGCGCGGCTGGGTCACGTCAGGCGGCTACGCACATCATTCAAAGGCGTCCGTGGCCCTGGGCTATGTGCCGAAGGAGATCGCCGACGAGGCCGATGGTTTCGAGATCGAGCTCTTGGGCAAGCGCTACACCGCACGGGTGCAGCCGACGCCGCTGTTCGACGCGAATCTCGAGCGGATGCGAGGGTGATGGCGGCGCCCATTTCGCGAGGTCGGCAGGACAGAGGGGGGCGCCGTAGAGCGCCAACCGCGACCAACAACCGCCCTTCGGGTTACGCCTGATCCAGCTACCGCACCGGCGCCGTCAGCGCGAAATGAGCACCCTGTGGGTCCGTGCAAATCACGATCCAGCCGCCGCCGGGAACCTCCATCGGTCCCATCAGGATCGTGCCGCCATTATCGGTGACACGCTTGGCCGCCGCGTCGATTGCGGGGACATTGAAATAGAACTGCCAGACCGGCACCGGAACCTGCTCGGGCTTGTTCATCATGCCGCCGACAGGTTCGCCGCCGGCGGCAAACAGCTGGTAGGTGCCCATCGGCCCCATATCCATGGCGTCGCCCTTGGTCCAGCCGAATTGCCCGGCATAGAAATCGAACGCGGCGTGCCAGTCGGTCGTGTAGAGTTCATGCCAGCCGATATTGCCGGGAGTGGTGGCCGGCAGGGCAGGTTGGTCGGGACCGTCGGGCTGCAGGAAGTTGAAGACCGCGCCTTGCGGATCGGCGACGACGGCAAAACGGCCGACGCCTGGAATGTCATCGGGTTCGCGGTGAACCGCACCGCCGGCCCCCTTCAGCGATTTCGTCGAAGCATCGACATCCCCGGTATGGATGTAACCGACCCAGGCTGGCGGCATGCCCGTCTTGCGCACTTCGTCCGGCTGCGTCATCAGCCCGGCAACGCCGCGCTCGCCGACATTCATCACGATATAGCGCGGCATGCCGGGCGCGCCGTCGAAGGGCTGCGCCTTCCAGCCCACCACGTCGGTGTAGAACGCTTCGGCAGCGTCGAGATCGGTGGTCATCAGCTCGTACCAGAAGAAGGACGTCGGGGAGTTTGGCATTGTCGTGCTCCTTGGGTTTCCAGTCATCGATCATGCGTGATCCATCTAGGACGATCTTCGCGACGGAATTCCGACAGCCAAGGCCAATATAGAAAACATGAGTATTTGTATCATGTTTTGTCGTGGCTTTTCAGCGGCTTGCGTCGAAAATTGACCAATTGATAAAAAAACAAAACGTGCTAGCCTTCCGCGAAACAACAAGGAATGGGGAAGCGGAATGGCGACTGGTCATTTCAAGCAGGGCATTGCCGGCGGGCGGCTTTCGCCCGAGCAATATGCCGATAATTTTTCCGACCTGCATCCGCCGCTCGATCATCACGAGGCGCTGGTCGAGTCCGATCGCTGCTATTTCTGCTACGATGCGCCGTGCATGAATGCATGCCCGACCTCGATCGACATCCCGCTGTTCATCCGCCAGATCTCGACCGGCAATCCGATCGGCTCGGCCAGGACGATTTTCGACCAGAACATTTTGGGCGGCATGTGCGCCCGCGTCTGCCCGACCGAGACGCTGTGCGAAGAGGTCTGCGTGCGCGAAGTGGCTGAAGGCAAGCCGGTGCAGATCGGCCGCCTGCAGCGTTATGCCACCGATGTCGCGATGGCTGAGAACAAGCAGTTCTATGCGCGCGCCGCTCCGACCGGCAAGACGGTCGCCGTGGTCGGCGCCGGACCGGCCGGGCTTGCCGCCGCCCATCGGCTCGCCCGCCACGGTCACGACGTGACCATCCTCGAGGCGCGCCCGAAAGCCGGCGGTCTCAATGAATACGGCATCGCCGCTTACAAGAGCATCGACAATTTTGCCCAGGCCGAGGTCGACTATGTCATTTCGATCGGCGGCATCGACATCCAGAACGGCAAGGCGCTCGGCCGCGATTACCAGCTGTCGGACCTGACCAGGAATTACGATGCGGTGTTCCTCGGCATGGGGCTTGGCGGCGTCAACGAGCTGCGCGCCGACGGCGAGGACGCGCAAGGCGTCACCAATGCGGTGGAGTTCATTGCCGAGCTTCGCCAGGCCAGCGATCTTGCCAGCCTGCCGGTCGGCCGGCGCATCGTCGTCATCGGCGGCGGTATGACGGCGATCGACGCGGCGGTGCAATCAAAGCTGCTCGGCGCCGAAGAGGTGACGATCTGCTACCGGCGCGGCCAGGAGCACATGAACGCCTCGGAATTCGAGCAGGACCTGGCCGCAGCCAACGGCGTCATCATCCGTCACTGGCTGCAGCCGAAGCGGGTCATTGCCGAAGGCGGCAAGGTATCGGGCATCGAGCTTGAATATACGGCGATGGATGGCGAGAAACTCGTCGGCACCGGCGAGCGGCTGACGCTCACCGCCGACCAGGTGTTCAAGGCGATCGGCCAGAGCTTTGTCCCGGCTGCGCTCAACGGCAGCGGCGCCTTGCTGGCGCTGGAAGCCGGCCGCATCAAGGTCGACGCCGAAGGCCGCACCTCGCTGCCAAACGTCTGGGCCGGCGGCGACTGCATCTATGGCGGCGACGACCTCACCGTCTCGGCAGTCGCGCAGGGGCGCGACGCGGCCGAATCGATCCACCGGGCACTGACCTCGAACGGGAGGGCATGAGCATGGCAGATATCAGAAACAATTTCGTCGGCATCAAATCGCCGAATCCGTTCTGGCTGGCCTCGGCGCCGCCGACCGACAAGGCCTACAATGTCATCCGCGCCTTCAGGGCGGGCTGGGGCGGCGTGGTCTGGAAGACGCTCGGCGAAGAGGGGCCGCCGGTGGTCAATGTCAACGGCCCGCGCTATGGCGCGATCTGGGGCGCCGATCGCCGCCTGCTCGGCTTGAACAACATCGAACTGATCACCGACCGCGACTTGCAGACCAATCTGCGCGAGATCAAGCAGGTCAAGATGGACTGGCCCGACCGCGCCATCGTCGTCTCGCTGATGGTGCCTTGCGAGGAGCATGCGTGGAAGGCGATCCTGCCGGTGGTCGAGGAGACCGGGGCCGATGGCATCGAGCTCAATTTCGGCTGCCCGCACGGCATGTCGGAACGCGGCATGGGTGCCGCCGTCGGCCAAGTGCCGGAATACATCGAAATGGTGGTGCGCTGGTGCAAGGCCAACACCCGCATGCCTGTGATCACCAAGCTGACGCCGAACATCACCGACATACGAAAGCCGGCGCGCGCCGCCCATGCCGGCGGCACCGACGCGGTGTCGCTGATCAACACCATCAATTCGATCACCGGCGTCAATCTCGACAGTTTCGCACCGGAGCCGACGATCGACGGCAAGGGTTCGCATGGCGGCTATTGCGGCCCGGCGGTGAAGCCGATCGCCATGAACATGGTCGCCGAGATCGCCCGCGATCCGGAAACGCACGGCTTGCCGATCTCCGGCATCGGCGGCATCACCACCTGGCGCGACGCTGCCGAATTCATGGCGCTCGGCGCCGGCAATGTGCAGGTGTGCACGGCGGCGATGACCTATGGCTTCAAGATCGTGCAGGAGATGATCGCCGGTCTCGAAAACTGGATGGACGAGAAGGGCCATGCCTCGCTCGACGACATCGTCGGCCGCGCCACGCCCAACGTCACCGACTGGCAATATCTCAACCTCAATTACGTCGCCAAGGCGCATATCGACCAGGATGCGTGTATCAAATGCGGCCGCTGCCACATCGCCTGCGAGGACACTTCGCACCAGGCGATCACCGCAATCGTCGACGGCGTCAGGCATTTCGAGGTGATCGAAGCCGAATGCGTCGGCTGCAACCTCTGCGTCAATGTCTGCCCGGTCGAGAACTGTATCACCATGGAACCGCTGGCGGCCGGCGTCATCGACCAGCGCACCGGCAGACCGGTGTCGCCGGTCTACGCCAACTGGACGACGCATCCGAACAATCCGATGGCCAAGGTGGCCGCGGAGTAAGTTTGGTCGAAGCGCCAGATCGGTTTCGTCCGGTTTAATTGTCGAGGTCGGCGCTGCCCCTCATCCGCCTGCCGGCACCTTCTCCCCGTAAACGCGGAGAAGCCCGCTGTCCGCGGCCTTGGCTCTCTATTCTGCAACGCTGGAGATTGGCGAAAACTTCGATGCCGGCGTCTTTCCCCCGTTTACGGGGAGAAATGCCCGGCAGGGCAATGAGGGGCGGCGCCATCGATCGGATAAAATCGCCGGCAATCCATCCAGAGTCGAGACTCTTAATTCCCATTGCGGATAAAATTTATCCACGATAATATATATCCATGAATTGGGACTCAAAACAATGAAGCTGGGCGAGGGCGTTGAAGCGGCCATCCACTGCGCCGCCATGCTTGCCGGCGTGGAAGGCGCGGCGACCATGCCGGGTGCTACCATGGCGGAAGCGTTCGGCCTGTCGCCAAGCTATCTGCTCAAGCATCTCAACGCGCTGACGGCGTCGGGCATCCTGGAATCGGTGCCGGGGCCATCGGGCGGTTACCGGCTGGCGCGGCCGGCGGAGCGCATAACGCTGCTCGACATCGTGCTCGCCGTCGAAGGACGCGAACCGGCCTTCCGCTGCGGCGAAATTCGTCAGCGCGGGCCGGCCAGGCTCGATGCTTCGGCCTATGTCAAACCCTGCGGCATCAGCGTCGCGATGCTGAAGGCCGAGCGCGCCTATCGCGCCCATCTTGCCGAGGCCCGGCTGTCCGACATCGTTGCGGAATACGTGAGCGATGCCGATCCTCGTTCAGTCGCCGCCAACTGCGCCTTTGTCGAGCGTCATCAACGACCGCAAAAATCCAGTTCAACCAAGCAAGCGTGAAGGGTAAGAGAATGAAACAGAGGCTGCAATTCTTCGGCGCGGCGCCAGAAATCATGAAAGCGGTATCGGCGCTCAACAAGGCGGTCGACGAGTGCGGGCTCGAGGCAAGCCTGCTGCATCTGGTCAAGCTGCGGGCGTCGCAGATCAATGGCTGTTCCTACTGCGTCGAGATGCATAGCCGCGAGGCGCGCCGTGATGGCGAGACCGAGCAGCGGCTCTATCTCGTCTCCGCTTGGAAGGAATCGCCGCTGTTTTCCGAGCGCGAACGCGCCGCCTTCGCCTGGACCGAAATGGTGACGAAGATCGCCGACAGCGGCGTGCCGGACGATCTCTACGCTCGCACGCTCGAACACTTCTCGGAAGAGGAACTGGTCAAGCTGTCCGTCGCGATCGGCATGATCAACACCTGGAACCGGCTCTGCGTTCCCTTCCACGCCATTCATCCGTTAGCGGCAGCCAAGGCCGCCTGAGTGGGCGAAACTGGAATGCGCGGCCTTAACGCCGTGCGTCTCTTTTTGCTTTGGGATCAAGACCATGTTGTCGAATTTTGAGAATGAGATTCTGGTTGCCGCACGCCTGCTGCTTGGCGGCGCCTTTGTCTTTGCCGGCCTGCGCAACATCCAGAATGCAGGCTTCCTGACCCAGTTGATGACGATGCGAGGCGTGCCGCAGGCGCGGCTGATGCTGTGGCTGGGGATCGTCCTGCAAATCGTTTCCGGAGCGCTGGTGATATCAGGTGTCTGGACCGCTGCCGCGGCTCTGTGCCTGGTGCTGTTCCTGATGGTGGCCACGCCGATGTTCCACAATTTCTGGGATCATCAGGGGCCCGAGCGTGCGTCGCGCATCAACGGCTTTGTTGGCAACGTGGCGCTGACCGGAGGTTTCCTGGCGCTGGCGGCGCAGCCGCTTTGACGGTTCGGTGGCCGCCTCGCGGAGGCAGCCACCGTAGCCTCTGGCAAACGGTCTCAATCTGTCAAACCATATTGCTGAAGCGTCAGCTCTTCGGCTTCAGCCCGTCGATGAACAATTGTTCGAGAAACCTTGCAGCATCCTCGAAGCGGCCGTCGCCGCCGCGGTCGGGGCCGAGCACGGCGCGGACCTGAACGTCGAAATCGGCATAGTGCTGCGTCGTCGCCCAGATCGAGAAGATCAGGTGCCAGGGGTCGGTGGGCGCGATCTTGCCGGCGCGCATCCAGCCCTTGATGACGGCGGCCTTCTCGTCGACCAGCGTCTTCAGCTCGCCTTCCAGCATCGGCATGATGCGCGGCGCGCCCTGCAGGATCTCGTTGGCGAACAGGCGGCTTTCCCTGGGGAAATCGCGCGCCATTTCGAGCTTGCGCCTGATATAGCTGCGCAATTCGGTCAAGGGATCGCCGATGTCGTCGAGTTCGCGCAGCGGCGCCAGCCAGGTGTCGAGGAGCCGCTGCATCAGCGTCTCGTGGATGTCCTCCTTGCGGCGGAAATAGTAGAGCAGGTTCGGCTTCGACATGCCGGCGGCTTCGGCGATCTGGTCGATGGTCGAGCCGCGAAAGCCGCTGGTCGAGAACACCTCGAGCGCCGCCTCCAGGATCAGCTCGCGCTTTTCCTGCTGGATGCGGGTGCGGCGAGGAGCGGGAATTTCCATGTCGGCCGTCACTGCGGCATACCATGGCTTGGAGAGCCATCTGGACCAATTCTCTGGACCAGTTTTTCTCCGGCCTGTGGAGCGCGCCTCAGCTGCCGCATTTCCGCTAGTAATCCCTTGACCGCCGACAGGGCGGTGCTAACGTTTGTCCAATCGGTCAAAATTTGCGTAGCACGAAAACGCAGCAGAGACCAAGTGTCGGGAAGACCAAGCGTTAGCCGCACCGAAACAGGTTACAAGGGGAAGTCTTGGTCATGTCCAACCGGCTGAAAGTCACGCCGAACGATCTCAGCGCATTCTGGATGCCGTTCACGGCAAACCGGCAGTTCAAGCAGGCGCCGCGCATGATGGTGTCCGCCAAGGACATGCATTACACGACGAGCGACGGTCGCACGGTTTTAGACGGCACTGCCGGCCTGTGGTGCGTCAATGCCGGCCACTGCCGGCCGAAGATCACCGAGGCGATCCAGAGCCAGGCCGCCGAGCTCGACTATGCGCCGGCGTTCCAGATGGGTCACCCGATCGTCTTCGAACTGGCGAACCGTTTGGTCGACCTGGCGCCGGAGGGCATGGACCACGTGTTCTTCACCAATTCCGGATCGGAATCGGTCGAGACCGCGCTGAAGATGGCGATCGCCTATCACCGCGCCAGAGGCGAGGGCTCGCGCACCCGCCTGATCGGCCGCGAGCGCGGCTATCACGGCGTCAATTTCGGCGGCATCTCGGTCGGCGGCATCGTCACCAACCGCAAGATGTTCGGCACGCTGCTCGGCGGTGTCGACCACATGCCGCACACCCACCTGCCCGAGAAGAATTCGTTCACCAAGGGCGTGCCCGAGCATGGCGCGGAACTGGCCAACGAGTTGGAGCGCATCGTCGCGCTGCACGACGCCTCGACCATCGCGGCCGTCATCGTCGAGCCGGTGGCCGGTTCCACCGGCGTCATCCTGCCGCCGAAGGGCTATCTCGAGAGGCTGCGCGAGATTTGCACCAAGCACGGCATCCTTTTGATCTTCGACGAGGTCATCACCGGCTTCGGCCGTCTCGGCACGCCGTTTGCCGCCGACTATTTCGCCGTCACGCCCGACATCATGACCACCGCCAAGGGCGTCTCCAACGGCGTCATCCCGATGGGCGCGGTGTTCGTCAAGAAGGAAATCCACGACGCCTTCATGACCGGCCCCGAGCATATGATCGAGTTCTTCCACGGCTACACCTATTCGGGCAATCCGATCGCCTGTGCGGCGGCGCTCGGCACGCTCGATACCTATAAGGAAGAGGGCCTGCTGACCCGCGGCGAGGAACTGGCGCCGTATTGGGAAGACGCGCTGCATTCGCTGAAGGGCGAGCCGAACGTCATCGACATCAGAAACATCGGCCTGATCGGCGCGATCGAGCTGGCGCCCATCCCCGGCAGTCCGACCAAGCGTGCCTTCTCGGCTTTTGTGAAAGCGTTCGAGCGCGGCGCGCTGATCCGCACCACCGGCGACATCATCGCGCTGTCGCCGCCGCTGATCATCACCAAGGGCCAGATCAACGAATTGATCGACCATGTGCGTGAAGTGCTGAGGGCGGTGGATTGAAGGACGGGCGGCAGCGTTCCCTCCCCCTTGAGGGGAGGGTGGCCGCGAAGCGGTCGGGTGGGGTCGGTGGCGACGCGCGCCGACCTGACCTTTTGCTGCGAGGTTATTTCTGATGCCCCGTACCCGCGTGAGCTTCGAAATGCGCCAAAAGGCGCGGGCGCTTCGAGTTCACGCGACCAAGGGCGAATCCCTGCTGTGGTATGAACTGCGCGAGCTGAAATCGGCCGGTATCAAGTTCCGTCGCCAGTGCCCGATCGGACCCTATATCGTCGACTTCGCCTGTCTTGCGGTAAAGCTGGTCGTGGAAGTGGATGGCGACTTGCACGAGCAGGAGAGGGGCAAGCGGCACGATACTGTCCGTGATGCCTATCTGCGATCGCTCGGGTTCGATGTCTTCCGCGTTGACGAGCCTGATGTCATAAACAGCGCTTGGCATGTCGCGCAAGTGGTCAAGGAGAAGGTCGCGCGCATGTTCGGCGACCCCACCCGACCGCTTCGCGGTCACCCTCCCCTCGAGGGGGAGGGGGACGCCGGCGTGCCGCAATCGAAAAGGTATTAAAATGGCCGCTCCGGGCGAGAATCTGCGAATCAATTCAGACCGTTTGTGGGATTCGATAATGGAGATGGCGAAGATCGGCCCCGGCGTTGCCGGCGGCAACAATCGCCAGACGTTAACCGACGCGGACGGCGAGGGGCGGCAGCTGTTCAAGGGCTGGTGCGAGGCGGCGGGACTTGAAATGGGCCTCGACGAGATGGGCACGATGTTTGCCCGCCGCGAGGGCACCGAGCCCGATCTGCCGCCGGTCTATGTCGGCAGCCATCTCGACACCCAGCCGACCGGCGGCAAGTATGACGGCGTGCTCGGCGTGCTCGGCGGCCTGGAGATCGTGCGCTCGCTCAACGAGCTCGGCATCAAGACAAAACACCCGATCGTCGTCACCAACTGGACGAACGAGGAAGGCGCGCGCTTTGCGCCGGCGATGATGGCATCCGGCGTGTTCGCCGGCGTCCTCGATCAGGCCGACGTCTACGAACATGTCGACAAGGACGGCAAAAAATTCGGCGAGGAGCTCGAACGCATCGGCTGGAAAGGCAGCGAGAAAGTCGGTGAGCGCAAGATCCACGCCTTCTTCGAGCTGCATATCGAGCAGGGCCCGATCCTCGAAGACGAGGGCATCGACATCGGCGTCGTCACCCATGGCCAGGGATTGAAATGGCTGCAGGTGACGCTGACCGGCAAGGAGGCGCATACCGGCTCGACGCCGATGCCGAAGCGCCGCAATGCCGGGCTCGGCATGGCGCGGGTGATCGAACTGGTGCACGAGATCGCCATGGACTACCAGCCCGACGCCGTCGGTGCGGTCGGCCACATGGAGGTCTATCCGAACTCGCGCAACATCATCGCCGGCCGCACCATGTTCACCATCGACATCCGCTCGCCGGAAAAGGAAGTGCTCGACGCCATGGACGGGCGCATCCGCGAAGGCATCGACACGATCTGCGAAGCGCTCGACATCCAATATCAAATTGACCAGGTCGGCCATTTCGATCCGGTGACTTTCGATCCGGGCTGCGTCAAGGCCGTGCGGGATGCGGCCGAGCGCCTGGGTTATACGCATCGCAACATCGTCTCCGGCGCCGGCCACGACGCCTGCTGGATCAACCGCGTCGCGCCGACGGCCATGGTGATGTGCCCTTGCGTCGACGGGCTCAGCCACAACGAGGCCGAGGAAATCACCAAGGAATGGGCGGCGGCCGGCGCCGACGTGTTGTTCCACGCCGTGGTGGAGACGGCGGAGATCGTGGGGTGAGCTAGAAACCAGGATTCTGAACGCCGCTCCCCAAGAAGCGCGAAGAGAACAAAGGGAACAAGAAAATGACCAAGGTCATCAGGAACGGCACCATCGTCACCGCCGATCGTACGTGGAAAGCCGATGTGCTGATGCAGCACGGCAAGATCGTCGCCATCGGTTCGAACCTGCATGGGGACCACGAGTTCGACGCCACCGGCTGCTATGTGATGCCGGGCGGCATCGATCCGCACACCCATCTCGAAATGCCGTTCATGGGCACTTATTCGGCCGACGATTTCGAGAGCGGCACCCGCGCCGCGCTTGCCGGCGGCACCACAATGGTCGTCGATTTCTGCCTGCCGTCGCCGCAGCAGTCGCTGCTCGAGGCCCTGCAGATGTGGGACAACAAGACCTCGAAGGCGTCCTGCGACTATTCCTTCCACATGGCGATCACCTGGTGGGGCAAGCAGGTATTCGACGAGATGGCCACCGTGGTCGACAAGGGCATCACCTCGTTCAAGCACTTCATGGCCTACAAGGGCGCGCTGATGGTCGATGACGACGAGATGTATTCGTCGTTCCAGCGCTGCGCCGATCTTGGCGCGCTGCCGCTGGTCCATGCCGAGAATGGCGACGTGGTCGCGGCGCTTTCGCAGAAGCTGCTGGCCGCCGGCAACAACGGCCCCGAAGGGCACGCCTATTCGCGGCCGCCGGAAGTGGAAGGCGAGGCGACCAACCGCGCCATCATGATCGCCGACATGGCCGGCGTGCCGCTCTATGTCGTGCATGTCTCCTGCGAGCAGGCCCATGAAGCCATTCGCCGGGCGCGCCAAAAAGGCATGCGGGTGTTCGGCGAGCCGCTGATCCAGCATCTGACGCTCGACGAGAGCGAATATTTCAACAAGGACTGGGACCATGCGGCGCGCCGCGTCATGAGCCCGCCGTTCCGCAACAAACTGCACCAGGATTCGCTGTGGGCCGGCCTGCAGGCGGGATCACTGCAAGTGGTGGCGACTGACCATTGCGCCTTCACCACCAGCCAGAAGCGCAACGGTGTCGGCGATTTCACCAAGATTCCAAACGGCACCGGCGGGCTCGAGGACCGCTTGCCGGTGCTGTGGACCACCGGCGTCAACACCGGCCGGCTGACGATGAACGAGTTCGTCGCGGTGACCTCGACCAACATCGCAAAAATCCTCAACATGTATCCGAAGAAGGGCGCCATCGTCGAAGGCGCCGATGCCGACATCCTCGTCTGGGACCCGAAGCGCACAAAGACGATCACTTCCGAGAAACAGCAGTCGGTGATCGACTACAACGTCTTCGAAGGTGTTGAGGTGACCGGCCTGCCGCGCTTCGTCTTCTCGCGCGGCGAACTGTCGATCCAGGAGGCTGAAGTCAAGGCGAAGCCCGGCCATGGCGAGTTCGTCGCTCGCGAGCCGAATGCCGCAGTCAACCGGGCGCTGTCGACCTGGAAGGAAATCTCCGCGCCGCGCAAGGTGGAACGGTCAGGTATTCCGGCGACCGGGGTGTGAGCTTGCGCAAGGACGGTACTGTCCCGGTGCTAGTGTTTGTCGAAGTCGGCGCCGGGGGGCAGCGCAAACCTGAAGCGATTGCACTGTCTCTATGCCCGATACCAATTGGCCGGCGGGTAGCCCGCCTATCGCGCGACCAGCCCCTCCAGTTCCGGCAGCAGCACGACGCTTTCCTGTTCGTTGGGATCGGTGCGGGCGATGACCGCCGAGGCCGGGCTGTCGCTCAGATTGGCCGGCAGATGCGGCACGCCGGCGGGAATGTAGAAAAGGTCGCCGGCCTTGGCGACGATCCGCTGCTCGAGCCGGTCGCCATACCAGGTATGGACCTCGCCGGAGAGCACATAGATCGCCGTTTCATGGCTTTCGTGCATATGCGCCTTGGCGCGGGCACCGGGCGGCATGGTGAGCAGGTGCATGCAGATGCCGGTAGAGCCGACCGTTTCGGCGGCGATGCCGGCGAAATAACTCAGTCCCTGCTTGCCTTCATAAGAGCTTTCGGGGCGGATAAGATGGCAGGTGGGTTTGGACGACATCGGGCAAACTCTCGATCGAGTGGGACAAGATAAGTGGAAAGCAGCATTTTGGCAAAAGCAACGGGTAACCGGCTGGCGCGGCGGCGACGCGAAAAGCCGGGCTGCGGCCTATGACCGGACAGTCGCCAGCCGTCGTTTCGGCAAGCAAGCTCGGCCTGACCTTCCAGACCAGCGACGGTCCGGTGCAGGCGCTGTCGAATGTCGACCTGACCATCGGCAAGGGCGAATTCGTCTCCTTCATCGGGCCGTCCGGCTGCGGCAAGACGACCTTGCTGCGGGTCATCGCCGATCTCGAGAAACCGACATCAGGAAGCATCTCCGTCAATGGCGTGACGCCGGAGCAGGCGCGCGAAAACCGCGCCTATGGCTATGTATTCCAGGCGGCCGCACTTTATCCGTGGCGCACGATCGAGCGCAATGTGGCGCTGCCGCTGGAGATCATGGGCCTGTCGAAGGCAGAGCAGGCGGCGCGCATCAAGCGCACGCTCGACCTCGTCAACCTGTCCGGCTTCGAGCAGAAGTACCCGTGGCAGCTTTCCGGCGGCATGCAGCAGCGTGCCTCGATCGCGCGGGCGCTGGCCTTCGATGCCGATCTTCTGTTGATGGACGAGCCGTTCGGCGCGCTGGACGAGATCGTGCGCGACCACCTCAACGAACAGCTGCTGGAGCTTTGGGATCGGACCAACAAGACCATCTGCTTCGTCACCCATTCCATTCCCGAGGCGGTTTACCTGTCGACACGGATCATCGTCATGTCGCCGCGCCCGGGCCGCGTCAGCGACGTCATCGAATCGACGCTGCCGAAAAAGCGGCCGCTCGACATTCGCGAGACGCCGGAGTTTTTGGCGATCGCGGCGCGGGTCCGTGACGGCCTCAGGGCAGGGCACAGCTATGAGGATTGAGCGGGATGGGCTCCCTCCTCTCCCCTACGGTGCCAGCGGGCCCACCCATGCCTTCGTCTACTCAGTAAGACTAGGGCGGAGCCGCCGCGAAGCGGCGTTCATCGAGAGCGCGGCCAACCACGCCTTCGTCATCCTAGGGCGAAGCAAAGAGCGAAGCGACGCGGCGCAGGGCAGGGCACAGCACAGCTATGAGGATTGAGCGGGATGAGCTCCCTCCTCTCCCCGACGGGGAGAGGGTGGCCGGAGCGAAGCGGAGGTCGGGTGAGGGGGCGGCCACGTTCGTCATCCTAGGGCGGAGCAGCCGCGAAGCGGCCTGCGCAGACCCTAGGATCCATGCCGTGACATTAGCCGAAAGGCGCAAGCGGTTCAGAGTGTCCGCCAGGCAAGCCATGGCAGCCGACGTTTCCTCCAGACAGGGAGCGATGTTCCGCACCGTTGCGGAGCGCGAAGGTAACGGCATGGATCCTAGGGTCTGCGCCGCGTCGCTTCGCTCCTTGCTTCGCCCTAGGATGACGAAGGCGTGGTTACCCCCTCGCGTAACGCACAGCGTGCATCCGTCTGGCGAGTACCGCTAGATGGACTCCTTTCGCGACAAGATCGTTCCGGTGACCTCGATCCTCGCAGGCGTGGTGGTCGTCTGGTATGTTTTCGCCGTCATCCTCAACGCGCCGTTCCAGCGCGATCTCGACCGCCGTGCCGGCGAGACGCCGGGGATCGTGGAGTTTATCGGCAAGACGATGGCGCAGCCCAAGCCGACGCTGCCGACGCCGCATCAGGTGGCGGTGAATTTCTTCGAGAACACGTTTCTGCGCAAGGTCACCAGCAATCGCAGCCTTGTCTACAATGCCTGGGTGACGCTGTCCTCGACGCTGCTCGGCTTCGCTTTCGGCACCTCGCTCGGCATCCTGATTGCCGTCGGCATCGTCCATGTGGCGACGCTCGACCGCAGCCTGATGCCGTGGATCATCGCCTCGCAGACCATTCCGATCCTGGCGGTGGCGCCAATGATCATCGTCGTGCTGGCGGCGATCGGCGTCACCGGCCTGATCCCGAAGGCGCTGATCTCGACCTATCTGTCGTTCTTTCCGGTGGCGGTCGGCATGGTCAAAGGGCTGCGTTCGCCCGAACTCACCCATCTCGACCTGATGCACACCTACAATGCCAGCCCCTCGCAGACCTTCTGGAAACTGCGCGTGCCGGCTTCGGTGCCGTTCCTGTTCACCTCGATGAAGGTGGCGGTGGCCGCCAGCCTGGTCGGCGCCATCGTCGGTGAACTGCCGACCGGTGCCGTCGCCGGCATCGGCGCCAAGCTGCTCGCCGGCGCCTATTACAGCCAGACCATCGATATCTGGTCGGCGCTGGTGGCGGGCTCGGTGGTGGCGGCTCTTTTGGTGATGGTGGTCGGCATAGCCGGGCGCCTCGTCGACCGCGCCATGGGCGGCAGGCCGGCATGAGCGATCTCCTCAGCCTCGCGTCGATCACGCCCCGTTCGTGGCAAGGGTATGCCGCGCTTGTCCTGCTTGCCGTCGGCCTTTTTTCGGCGCCGCTTGTCACTGCCACGCCGGGCTATGACATCGCGACGGTGGCTTTGATCTTCATCCTGTTGCTGTTTGCGATCCAGATGGATCAATTTCCACCTGCAATCGCGGCGACCTGTCTGTTTCTTGGGGCGCATGGCGCAGCGTGGCTATTGCTCGCCGGCATAACCGGCAACGAAGGCACCGCTCGCGCCTCGTTCTATCTGCTGCTCGCCGCGGCATGGCTTCTGGCCTGGCGCTGCGTGACGGTGCTGTCAGCGCTTCGCCCGGCCTCGCGCTGGGCGGCGACCGCTTTGCGGCTGATCATCCCGGCGATCTTCGGCGCCTGGATTTTGATCATCTGGGAGGCGGTGACGCGCGGTGCCGGCATTCCTTTCATCCTGCTGCCGCCGCCAAGCGCCATCGGCGTGCGCATCGCCAATTCGTTGCCGGTGCTGGCTGCCGACGTGCGGCAGACCATCTTCAAGGCCGTGATCTTTGGGTATGTGGTTGGCAGCGGTGCTGGCTTCCTCGTCGCCATCGCGGCCGACCGCGTGCCGTTCCTG
This sequence comes from Mesorhizobium sp. WSM4829, assembly GCF_055811475.1. Classification (NCBI taxonomy): domain Bacteria; kingdom Pseudomonadati; phylum Pseudomonadota; class Alphaproteobacteria; order Hyphomicrobiales; family Phyllobacteriaceae; genus Mesorhizobium; species Mesorhizobium sp. WSM4829. Next base: position 131,079 of record NZ_JBVVQJ010000014.1, read on the forward strand.
CGCCGCGGGCTTTTGCCGATCGGCAATATGGTCTCGGCGCTGCCGATCATCGGTGTGGCGCCGATCATGGTCATGTGGTTCGGCTTCGACTGGCAGTCGAAGGCCGCCGTCGTCATCATCATGACCTTCTTCCCGATGCTGGTGAACACGGTCGCGGGGCTTGCCGCCTCCGGCCATATGGAACGCGACCTGATGCGCACCTATGCGTCGAGCTACTGGCAGACGCTGTTCAAGCTGCGGCTGCCGGCGGCAGCCCCCTTCATCTTCAATGCGCTGAAGATCAATTCGACGCTGGCGCTGATCGGCGCCATCGTCGCGGAGTTCTTCGGCACGCCGGTGGTCGGCATGGGATTCCGGATTTCGACCGAAGTCGGACGGATGAATATCGACATGGTCTGGGCCGAAATCGCAGTTGCAGCACTTGCGGGTTCGGTCTTTTATGGCGTGGTCGCTCTTTTCGAGAGAGCAGTCACGTTTTGGCATCCCTCCGTCCGTGGTGGATAGGGCGGTGGCGGGTTTGGAATCAGGGGTGGATTGAAGGTCCTGGTCCTAAAAGGGTGAACACTTAACTCCAGAGGGTAAAAGCATGAAAAGACTTGTTGTTTCGATGCTGGCCGGCGCGATGTCGCTTGCCGCGTTCCAGGCGATGGCCGCAGACAAGGTGACGCTGCAGCTGAAATGGGTCACGCAGGCCCAGTTCGCCGGCTACTACGTCGCCAAGGACAAGGGTTTTTATGAGGCCGAGGGCCTCGACGTCGAGATCAAGCCGGGCGGCCCCGATATCGCGCCCGAGCAGGTGATCGCCGGTGGCGGCGCCGACGTCATCGTCGACTGGATGGGCGGTGCGCTGGCCGCACGCGAAAAGGGCGTGCCGCTGGTCAATATCGCCCAGCCGTTCAAGAAGGCCGGCATGCAGCTGGTCTGCCCGAAGGACGGCCCGGTCAAAACCGAAGCCGACTTCAAGGGCCATACGCTCGGCGTCTGGTTCTTCGGCAACGAGTATCCGTTCTACGCCTGGATGAACAAGCTCGGCTTGAAGACCGACGGCGGCCCGGATGGCGTCACCGTGCTGAAGCAGAGTTTCGACGTGCAGCCGCTGATCCAGAAGCAGGCGGATTGTATTTCGGTCATGACCTACAACGAATACTGGCAGCTCATCGATGCCGGCTACAAGCCGGAAGAGCTGATCGTGTTCAACTACTCGGCCATGGGCAACGACCTGCTTGAGGACGGTCTCTACGCCCTGGAGGACAAGCTCAAGGATCCGGCCTTCGAGGACAAGATGGTGCGTTTCGTGCGCGCCTCGATGAAGGGCTGGAAATACGCCGTCGACAATTCCGACGAGGCGGCCGGCATCGTCATGGACAATGGCGGCCAGGACGAGAACCATCAGAAGCGCATGATGGGCGAAGTCGCCAAGCTGATCGACAATGCCGACGGCAAGCTCGACCCGGCGACCTACGCGCGCACCGCCAAGGCGCTGCTCGACCAGAAGATCATCACCAAGGAGCCGACCGGCGCCTACACGACCGCCATCACCGACAAGGCCATCAAGTAAGCCGTCAACCAGGGCCTCTGGGGTCCGCAGTTTGAAAAAAGGGGACGGGCGACCGCCCCCTTTTTTGATGTAAAATAGCCGTTACCGGTGGAAACATCCGCTCGCCACAACCGTTGTTCCAGTGCATCCTGCTTCAGCGGATGTCATCGTCACAACGGAGAATTCCATGCGCATGCAATCCTTCCCGCCGATGCTTTCGGCGCTCGCCGTTTCGGCTTCCTTCCTGTGCGCTTCACCGGCCTTGGCCGACATGATGAAGATGAAGGCGACGCTCGATGGCGCTCAGCAGAATCCAGCCGTCACCACGGAGGGCAAAGGCGAGGCCACTCTCGGCTTCAACACCGACACGAAACAGCTCACCTGGAACGTGATGTATTCAGGTCTCAGTGGACCGGCGACGGCCGGACATATTCACGGTCCGGCAGCAAAGGGTGAAAATGCCGACGTCGTAGTCCCGTTCAAGGGCGCTCCGAAAAGCCCGTTCAAGGGGGCGGCGATCCTGACCGACGCGCAGGCTGCCGACCTGATGGCCGGCAAATACTACATCAACATCCATACGGCGGCCCACAAGGACGGCGAGATCCGCGGGCAGATCGAGAAGGCGGCGACGATGTAGCGCAACGTCGGCCCGGCGGAGCGCTGCACTGGCCTGTCGAAGTTTGCGGGACAGCGCCGCGAAGGAATTCGGCCTATGCCTCTGGCGCTCAGGTCCTGTCCCGTATCTGGGTCATCGTCCGGGTCGGCGTGATCGCCTCGGGGTCGAGCCTGATCTCGACGATCGACGGCTTGCCGCTGGCACGGGCGCGTTCGAAGGCCGGCGCGAAGTCGGCCGTCTTCTCGACGGTTTCGCCATGGCCGCCATAGGCGCGGGCGAGCGCCGCGAAGTCGGGATTCTTCAGGTCGGTGGCGACGACGCGGCCGGGATATTCGCGCTCCTGGTGCATGCGGATGGTGCCGTAGATGCCATTGTTGACAACGACGACGATGATCGGCAGATCGTACTGCACGGCGGTGGCGAATTCCTGGCCGTTCATCAGGAAGCAGCCGTCGCCGGCGAAGGCGATCACGTCGCGCTCGGGAAACAATTCCTTGGCGGCGACCGCTGCCGGCGTGCCGTAGCCCATCGAGCCGGATGTCGGTGCTGCCTGTGTGGCAAAGCGGCGGGAACGGTGGAAGCGGTGCACCCAGGTGGCGTAGTTGCCGGCGCCGTTGGTGAGGATCGCGTCGTCGGGCAGCATTTTTTCGAGATAGTTCATGATCGGCCCCATCTGGACGGCGCCGGGGCCGCTTTCGGGCGGTGTCGACCAGTCGAGATAGGCGGCGTGCAGCTTCGGTGTTTCATCCGCCCAGACCGGCGAGGCGGCCGGCTTGCGCCCGGCAAAGGCTTCGACGAAGGCGGACGGCGAGGCGTTGATCGCCAGCGTCGGCCGGTAGACACGGCCGAGCTCGCTGGCGTCGGCATGGACATGGACCAGCGACTGGTCGGGGTAGGGGCTCTTCAGCAGCGTGTAGTCGGAGGACGGCATCTCGCCCATGCGGCCGCCGATCAGCAGCACGAGGTCGGCCTGCTTGATGGCGGTCGCCAGCTTCGGGTTGATGCCGATGCCGACATCGCCGGCATAGCTAGGGTGGAGATGATCGAACAGCATCTGGCGGCGGAAGGAACAGCCGACCGGCAGCGACCAGGCTTCGGCGATCGTCCGCATCCGCGCGACGGCCTCCGCATCCCAGCGCGTGCCGCCGAGGATGACGAAGGGGCGCTTTGCCTTGTTGAGAAGCTTTTCCAGAGCATCGAGCTCGGCCTCGCCCGGCCGCGTTTCGACCGGCGTGTGGGGCAGGGCGGCCGGCGCCTCCGCAAGGCTGGTCAGCATGTCTTCCGGCAGCGAGATGACGACCGGGCCGGGACGGCCGGATGTCGCCACCGCGAAGGCGCGGGTGACGAATTCGGGGATGCGCGCGGCGTCGTCGATCTCGACCACCCATTTGGCGATGTCGCCGAAGAACCTGACGTAGTCGACCTCTTGAAAAGCCTCGCGCTGCTTGGCGTGGCTGGCGACCTGGCCGATGAACAGGATGACGGGCACCGAATCCTGCATGGCGATGTGGATGCCGGCCGAGGCGTTGGTGGCGCCGGGGCCGCGGGTGACGAAGCAGATGCCTGGCTTGCCGGTCAGGCGGCCATGGCAGTCGGCCATCATCGCGGCGCCGCCTTCCTGGCGGCAGACGATGGTGCGGATCGGCGAGTCGTGCAGCGCGTCGAGCACCGCAAGGTAGGATTCGCCGGGCACGCAATAGATACGGTCCGTTCCGTTGGCTTCGAGCGCATCGACAATTAGTTGTCCGCCGGTCTTCATTTTCCTGACCTCTCCAGTTCGGCAAGGATTTCTTCGGCGTGTTCGCCGAGCCGCGGCGAGGGCCGCTCATAGACCAGCGGCGTGCCCGACATGACCATCGGCGCGCGCACCGAGGGCAACAGATTGCCATGGCCGTCGTCGAGGTCGAGCCGCATGCCGCGCGCGATGGTCTGCGGATCGGCGAACATCTCGCCGATCGTGTTGATTGGGCTGGCAGGCACGCCTGCCGCCTCCAGCCTGGCCAGCAGCGGATCGCGATCGAAGGTTTTCAGCGCCTCGATTATATGCTCGCGCAGCGTCGCCCGGTTGGCGACCCGGGCGGGATTGGTGGCGAAATCGGGGTCGGATGGCAGCTTGTCCAACCCGACAGCCGCGCAGAATTTGGCGAACTGGCCGTCATTGCCGATGGCCAGGATGATATGGCCGTCCTTGACCGGCACCACTTCGTAGGGCGCGATGTTCATATGCGCATTGCCCATCTGCACCGGCGATTTTCCCGAGACCAGATAGTTGAGGTTCTGGTTGCCGAGCGCCGAGATCTGGCTGTCGTAGAGCGCCATGTCGATATGCTGGCCTTCGCCGGTCTTCTCGGCATGGCGAAGTGCGGCCTGGATGGCGATCACCGAATAGAGGCCGGTGAAAATATCCGAAATGGCGACACCGGCCTTTTGCGGCTCGCGGCCGGCCTCGCCGGTGATCGACATCATGCCGGCCATGCCCTGGATGATGAAGTCATAGCCGGCGCGTAGCGCATAGGGCCCGTCCTGGCCGAAGCCGGTGATCGAGCAATAGATCAACCGCGGGTTGATTTTGCGCAATCTGTCATGGTCGAGGCCGTATTTCTTCAGCCCGCCGAGCTTGAAGTTTTCGATCAGCACGTCCGATGTCGCAGCCAGCCGGCGCACTGTCTCGGCGCCTTCGGGCGTCGAGAAATCGATGGCGATGGAGCGCTTGCCGCGATTGCAGGAATGGTAGTAGGCGGCCGAGAGGTTTTCGCCGTCATGGCTCATGACGAAGGGCGGACCCCATTTGCGGGTATCGTCGCCGCCATCAGGGCTCTCGACCTTGATCACGTCGGCGCCGAGATCGGCAAGCAATTGCCCCGCCCACGGCCCGGCCAGGATGCGGGCGAGTTCGATTACGCGGATGCCTTTCAGCGGAGGCTCGGTCATGGATCACCGTGATTGATCGAAAGCGCAGGCTCTGGTTTTCTTTTTATGCATGTCGTTATTCCAAAACCGCTGCGCACTTTTGGGCAACATGCACTATCAATCCCGCGTGCCGAAGTCACGGTTCTTGCAATGGGCCAACCGGACCGTGCCAATCTCGGTCAGGCTTGTTTCAGCACGCTGTCGGCCCATGCGGCGAAATCGTCCATGATGATATTTCGATTCACCTCGTTCAGGCTTTCGTGGCGGGTCTCGGCGTAAACCTTTGAAAAGAGATTCGAAAAGCCCATCCTGTGCAGGCGCCCAGCGAGATGGCTGACCGCCTTGCCACCGCCGGTGGCGGGATCCTTTTCGCCGCCGACCAGGCAGATCGGCAGGGTCTTGCGGATGCCGGAAAATTTGGTGTCGCCGTCGAAGACAAAGCCGAACAGGTCGCGCCACATCGACACCGACGCATCCCAGCCGCACAGCGGATCGGCGATGTATTTGTCGACTTCGGCCGCGTCGCGCGACAGCCAGTCGAATGGCGTGCGGTGATCAGGGACGGCTTTGCCCCAGGCTTGGAAGGTCAGTCTCGGCAGCAGGCGCGACGGCATGTCGGAGCCGAGCCGGAATTTTTCCCAGGCCAGGATGATTTGTGCGGCACGGCCGGCGAGCCCGGCGGATAAATTGGCGTTCCAGATGGCTGCGGCGTGCAGCCGGTTCGAATGATGAAGCATGAAATTCAGCGCGACGAGGCCGCCCATGGAATGGCCGAAGATGATGACCGGCAGGCCGGGATGGTCGCCGGCGATCAGGTCATGCACGGCGGCGACATCGGCGATGACCTTGGCGCCGCCATCCACTTTGGCGAATGTGCCGAGCGGAGCGTCTGGCGCCTTGGTGGCGCCATGGCCGCGATGGTCATGGGCATAGACATGGAAGCCGCACTCTCCCAGAAAGGTAGCGAAGCGGACATAGCGCGCCGCATGTTCGGCCAGTCCGTGATTGATCTGGACGACCGCACGCGGGCGGCCCTCGGCGCGTTTCACGTAAAGGTTGAGCGCCGCACCGGTCGGCGATGGCAGCACGCGCTGCTGGCTGAATGACATTATCGATTCGTCTCCAACGCGCCTTTTCCGCCTGGACATTTGTGTGCGCCGACGCCGGTTTTGCGTCAATCCGTCGGCGGTGTTTCGCAACGCTGTTCTTGCGCCGCAACGCAGGTATCGCAATTCTGACATGGAGAATTTGCTACCGAGAGAGGGCGGCAGTCTGTTGCCCAGCATTATTCAACCGGAGAGTACCCATGCGTACGCTGACAGGTCTTGTTTTTGGATCGGCGCTTGCCGCTGCGTCGCTGACGGGTGCTGTGCGGGCCGAGGTCAAGATGAGCGGCTCTTTCGTCGCCGACGCCATCTGTCCAGCCACCCAGGCCATCAGGAGCGGCAAGAACCCGGGCAATATCGCGACCGATGCGGGACAGAGCTACGAGCTGCTGGCTGGCAACAAGGATGCTCCCACGCATTATCTGATCCGCGTGCCCGGGGCCGATCCGGAGCGTCGCTGGGTGAAGGTCGATTGCGGCCATGTTTCGGGTGGCAGCGCGTCCGGGGAATCGGCAGCGCCTGTGCCGGCCGACCGGGAGAAACCTGCTGCGCCGGTTTCGCGAAAGCCCGAATATGTCCTCGCGCTGAGCTGGCAGCCGGCGTTTTGCGAGACCAGGCCCGGCAAGACCGAATGCAGGGCGCAGACCGCGGCCGGTTTTGAGGCGACGCATTTCACCTTGCACGGGCTGTGGCCGCAGCCGAACGGAAATTTCTATTGCCAGGTGGCAGCGGCGGACAAGGCGAACGACAATCCGGCGCACTGGCAGGACCTGCCGCCGGTCGAGCTCGAGCCGAACACGCGGTCGGAGCTCGATCGGGTGATGCCAGGCACCGCATCCGCTCTCGACAGGCATGAATGGATCAAGCATGGCACCTGTTACGGCAAGAGCCAGCAGGCGTATTTTTCCGATGCGCTGAACTTGACGCGCGCGGTGAATGCGTCATCCCTGCGTGACCTTTTCACGCAGAACATTGGCCGGGATCTGACCTCTGGCCAGATCCGCGCCGCCTTCGACAGTGCCTTTGGTCCCGGCGCCGGCCAGCGGGTTCGCGTCTCCTGCGTGAAGGATCCTTCGAGCGGCAGGCGGCTGATCGGCGAACTGACGCTCGGCCTGACCGGCCCAATCGGTCCGAACTCTTCGCTCAGTGAGCTGCTGCTGGCCTCAGTGCCGACGAACAATGCCGGCTGTCCGAAAGGCATCATCGATCCGATCGAGTTCCAGTGACACTGGATGCCTATGCGCCGATGCCGATCGCGCCCGTCTCGGCCGGAAGACAAATCCGAAATGCCAAAACAGTTTGCCGTTCGGCGCGGCATCGCCTACATAGCGCGCAACTTCCATTCAATCCGACATTCCAGTCGACTTTTCAGGGAAAGCGCGCGTGGCACGCCAGTTCATCTATCACATGGCCGGCCTCAACAAGGCCTACGGCACCAAGAAGGTGCTCGAGAATATCCACCTCTCCTTCTACCCGGACGCCAAGATCGGCATCCTCGGGCCGAACGGCGCCGGCAAGTCGACCATCCTCAAGATCATGGCCGGCATCGACAAGGAGTGGAGCGGCGAGGCGTGGCTGGCCGAAGGCGCCACCGTCGGTTACCTGGCGCAGGAGCCGGCGCTCGATGCAAGCAAGACCGTGTTCGAGAACGTCATGGAAGGCGTCGCCGCCAAGACCGCGATCATCGAACGCTACAACGAATTGATGATGAACTATTCTGACGAGACGGCCGACGAGTCGGCCAAGCTCCAGGACGAGATGGACCGGCTCAACCTGTGGGATCTCGAACAGCAGGTCGAGATGGCGATGGAAGCGCTGGGCTGCCCGCCCAAGGAAGCCGACGTCACCAAGCTGTCGGGCGGCGAGCGCCGCCGCGTGGCACTGTGCCAGCTGCTGCTGCGCCAGCCCGACCTTCTGCTGCTCGACGAGCCGACCAACCATCTCGACGCCGAGACGACGGCGTGGCTGGAAAAGCATCTGCGCGCCTATCCCGGCGCGGTGATGATCATCACCCACGATCGCTACTTCCTCGACAATGTCACCGGCTGGATTCTTGAGCTCGACCGCGGCCGCGGCATTCCCTATGAGGGCAACTACACCAAATATCTCGAAGCCAAGGCCAAGCGGCTCAAGCAGGAGGGCCGCGAGGACGATGCGCGCCAGCGGGCGATCGGCCGCGAGCGCGAGTGGATCCAGTCCAGCCCCAAGGCACGGCAGACCAAGTCGAAAGCGCGCATCCAGGCGTTCCAGGATCTGCTGGACGCAGCCGACAAGCGGCGTCCGAGCGACAGCCAGATCGTCATTCCGCATGGCGAGCGGCTTGGCAATGTGGTGATCGAGGTCGAGGACCTGTCAAAGGGCTTTGGCGACACGTTGCTGATCGATGATCTCGACTTCAAGCTGCCGCCCGGCGGCATCGTCGGCGTCATCGGCCCGAACGGCGCCGGCAAGACGACGCTGTTCCGCATGATCACCGGCCAGGAAAAGCCGGATGCCGGCACGATCCGCGTCGGCGAGACCGTCAAGCTCGGTTACGTCGACCAGAGCCGCGATGCGCTCGACCCGACCAAGACCGTCTGGGAAGAAATCTCGGGTGGTGCCGAAGTGGTCAAGCTCGGCAAGTTCGAGGCCAACACCCGCGCCTATTGCGCCTCGTTCAACTTCCGCGGCGGCGATCAGCAGCAGAAGGTCGGCAATCTGTCCGGCGGCCAGCGCAACCGCGTGCATCTTGCCAAGATGCTGAAGACCGGCGGCAATGTGCTGCTGCTCGACGAACCGACCAACGACCTCGATACCGAAACGCTGGCGGCGCTCGAAGACGCGCTGGAAAACTTCGCCGGCTGCGCCGTCATCATCTCGCACGACCGCATGTTCCTCGACCGGCTGGCGACGCACATCCTGGCGTTCGAAGGCGACAGCCATGTCGAGTGGTTCGAGGGCAATTTCGAGGATTACGAGCAGGACAAGATCCGCCGCCTCGGCCCCGACGCCATCAACCCGCACCGCATGACGTATAAGCGGCTGACGCGGTAAGGTTCGATCCGTTGCAGGCGATCGTCGTTTGACCTAAATTGATCGAATGGAGTTGCCATGATCACGGTCAAATTGCCGCAAGAAGTCGAGAAGCTGCTGGCCGATATGGCCAGGGCCAGCGGCCGTACGATCGATCAGGTTGCAGTTGAAGCGATCCTCGAGACAATCGAGGATTGGCAGGACGCGAGGATTGCGCAGGAACGCCTGAAGGATGACGACGGCGCGCGCATTCCGTTGGAGGACGTGATCCGGAAGCTTGAGCTTCGCGAAGCAGCGGAACGGCGCAAGAAACCTGCCGCTGAATGAATTGGCGTGTCGAGTTCACGCGGCAAGCCGAAAAAGACATCGAACGGCTTTCAACGAAAGACCAGCGGCGCGTCCTCGAATTCCTGCATCAAAGAGTTTCGGAGCACCCCAATCCAAGAATGCTTGCCAAGCGCCTGACCGCTACTAAGCAAGAGGCCTGGCGTTTTCGCGTCGGCGACTACAGGATCATTGCCCAATTCGAGGATAGCCGGCTTGTCGTGCTGGTTGTGGAGGTCGGCAACCGTCGCGAGGTCTATCGATGAACAGCACTGCCGCAAAAGCAAGACTCGACTGGTCCGCCGCCCAATATCTCAAATTCGAGGACGAGCGCACCCGGCCGGCGCGCGATCTCGTCGCGCAGGTGCCGGTGGCGGCGCCACGCCGGGTGGTTGATATCGGCTGCGGGCCGGGCAATTCGACGCAATTGCTGGTCGAGCGCTGGCCGAGCGCTGAGGTCAGCGGTTTGGACACCTCGCCCGACATGATCGAGAAGGCGAGGGCACGTCTGCCGGATGTGGCCTTCGAACTGGCGGATGCGGCAGCGTGGCAGCCCGAAGAGCCGGTCGACGTGATCTTCGCCAATGCGGTGTTCCAGTGGCTGCCCGAGCATCCGGCGATCTTCCAGCGGCTGATGGGATTTTTGGCGCCCGGCGGCGCGCTTGCCGTGCAGATGCCCGACAATATGGGCGAGCCCTCGCACCGGCTGATGCGCGAGACGGCGGCCGAAATGCCGTTTGCCGAAAAGCTTAGGGGTGCTGCGCGCGGACCGCTGCCGCCGGTGTCGTTCTACTACGATCTTTTGTCGCCGCTCTCCGACCGGATCGACATCTGGCACACCGCCTACAATCATCCGCTGGCCGATGCCGGGGCGATCGTCGAGTGGCTGAAGTCGACGGGGCTGAAGCCGTTCCTCGATCCGCTCGACGCGGACGAGCGACGGTTTTTTCTCACGCGCTACACCGCTGGGATAACCGAAGCCTATCCGAAGACGGCGAACGGCAAGGTGCTGCTGCGTTTCCCGCGCCTGTTCATCGTCGCGCGGCGCGCCGCCTAGAAACGATTGGCCATAACCGAGACGCACTGCCTGGCTGCGCTTGATTCGGTTTCGCCACAATGCGCATTGCGGCCACGCAAGCTTGTGGTCTTTTGCCTCAGGCCCTTGATTTAAGCCGGCTTAAACTAGCTTGATGCGAATACTGTTGCGCCGAACTCTCGCGGCGCCCACATCAAGCCGCAGCGCCTGCGCATGGGGACGAACTGAAAATGCATCGCGTCATCATCAGCGGCATCGGCGTTGAAATCCCCGAGCCTTCGATCACCAATGAGGAATTGGTCGACAGCTTCAATGCCTGGGTCGAGATGGAGAATGTCCGCCGCCAGGCTTCGGGCGAGACGCTGCTGCAGAAATCGGACAGCGCCTTCATCGTCCATGCTTCGGGTGTGCAGACGCGCCATGTGATCGAGCGGGAAGGCATTCTCGACCCGACCCGCATGGCGCCGCGCATTCCGGCGCGGCCGGACGATGCGCTGTCGCTGGAAGCCGAGTTCGGCATCGCATCGGCCAGGAAAGCGCTCGACCATGCCGGCGTGGAGCCACAAGACATCGACCTGGTGATCTGCTCGGCCTCGCATCACCAGCGGCCCTATCCGGCGATCGCCATCGAGATGCAGCAGGCGATGGGCACGAAGGGCGCCGGCTTCGACATGGGCCTTGGCTGCTCGTCGGCGGCGGCCGCGTTGCATATTGCGGTCAATCTGGTGCGGGCAGGCGCACACAGGCGCGTGCTGGTGACGACGCCCGAGATCATCACCGGCCATCTCAACTTCCGCGACCGGCAGACGCATTTCATCTTCGGCGACGCTTCGGTCTCGATGGTCGTCGAGGGGCTTGCCCAGGGCGACAAGCGGCCGGGACGTTTCGAGGTGCTCGACACCCGGACCTGGACGCAGATGTCCAACAACATCCGCACCAATCTCGGCTATTACACGCGCACCGCCCAGGACGATCCGTATATGATCAACCTGGAAGGCAACCTGATCAAGCAGGTCGGCAACAAGGTATTCAAGGAAGTCACCGTCGCCGGGCACAAGTTCATCGTCGAGTTCCTGGCCGAGCATGGGCTGACGCCGCAAGCGATCCGGCGCTTCTGGCTGCATCAGGCCAATGCCCGGATGAACGCCATGATCCTGAAGCTGTCGTTCGGCCACGAGGTCGGCCATGACCGCGCGCCGATGGTGCTGGAGCGCCTCGGCAACACAGCCGGCGCCGGTGCGGTCGTAGCCTTGTCGGAAAACCACGCCGACATGAACGCCGGCGACTACGGCCTGCTCTGCGCCTTCGGCGCCGGCTATTCGATCGGCGGGGCGCTGTTGCGCATGCTCTGATTGGCGCGAACTGCACCGGCATTGCCAGGCGCAGGTGTAATCGTATCAGCCTGCTTGATTGTAGCATCAGCGCTTTCGACTGGACCTGACGAACTCACTACGGCTAATTGCTTGGCGTCACGCACGGAGAGAAGCCTATGCTGGACCTCTTCCCCGAGACCGTAAACCCGGTCGAAATCATCCCGGCGCTGAAGCTTGCCGCGCGGGTGGCCGGGCTTTACGTCGCGCCATCGGATCATTTCGAGACACGCGCGGTGGATGAATTGCGGCTTGGCTTCGACGGCATCGACGGCGATTTCCACGCCGGCGCGACGCGGCGCTCCGGCGGGCGCGAGCCCTGGTATCCACGCGGCACCGAGATGCGCAACGAGCGGCAGCTGTCGATCGTGGCCGCGGACGAACTGGCGATCGTGGCAGGGCGGATGGCCATCGCCGAGATCAAGCCGGAGTGGATCGGCGCCAATCTGTTGATCGAAGGCCTGCCGCATCTCTCGATGCTGCCGTCCGGCACGCTGCTGTTCTTTAAAGGCGGCGTCAAGGTCGACGCGCAGAACGGACCTTGCCGCATCGCCGGGCGATCGGTCGCCGAAAATGCCGGAATGGCCGACCGTGAAGCCGGCGCGCTGTTGTTCCCGAAGGCGGCAAAGCGGTTGCGCGGCCTTGTCGCCTGGGTGGAAAAACCAGGCCGCATCACGGCCGGCGAGGAGATTTCGGTGCGTGTGCCCGAGCAGTGGATTTACCGGGCATAGTTGTTTGTCGAGGCGGCATTGCCAGCGGGGGGAGGTGGTCGCCCACGGGTCTTGCCTTTGGCAAGCCCGAGGACAGACGCCGTAGAACTCATACGGGTGCCATCGCTCCTCTATTCCTCATCCTCACCCTCGAGCAGACGGGTGGCGCGCCAGCGGGTCAGCACCCTGTTGGTCTGTTCCATGACGAAGAAGCGCGCCGAATCGCGGTCATAGCCTTCGGCCAGCAGCTTTTCGTAGTCGGTGTGCATATGGCGAATATGAGCGATGGTTGCCAGCCACACGGCAATGCTCGGCGGCAAGCTCTTCATATGCACCGCGCCGGCGTCGGCGCGGATTTTTTCCATGTCGGAATAGGGCGCCAGCGGCAAAAGCGCTGTCAGCGCCTTGGCGATGGCGCGGCGGCGGCCGGTCGGCGCGATCATCGCACGACCTGTCCTGGCCCGTCCCGCACTGGCCCGACCTCGTCCCGTCCGGCGATGGTCGCGTCGGCAAAGGCATCGGTCGAAGCGAAATAAGGCTTGATGTCGATCACCGGCGTGCCGTCGAGCACGTCGATGGCATCGAGATCGATACGGCCCGTTTCGATGTCGAGGGCGACGAGCCTGGCGATATGCAACCCGACCGGGTTCGGCCGGGCCGGGGAGCGCAGCGAAAAAACGCCCTTCGGTTCAGCCGCATGGCGGGGTTTCTGAACAATCAGGGTCCGCGGTGCGTGGTGCAGCCAGGACAGGATGATGACGTGGCTGGCGCGTTCAAGCCCGAGCAGACCCTGGCGATAGGGCAGGTCGATCGTGAGAACCGCCGGCTGTCCGGTTTCCCGCGCGGCTTTCATGTTCTTGGGGCAAGTTTCCCGAGTGGTCCAGGGCGAGGCGATGCGACCGATGAAGACGACATGGCCGTCCGGCGGCATATCGGCGGGATCAGTTTCCAGAAGCTTTTCGCCGCTGCGCGTTTCGAACATGGTTTTCGCCCCGATCCTGCTTCCGCCTGTGCGCGATCCGCCACGCATGCGTCATTTTCTTGTCCGGGAGCGACATAGCGCTTGCAAGCCTATCAAAATCGACATAAACATATGTTTATATCTTTTCAAAGAGAATGCTCGCATGCATGTCGCGCTCGACACCATGGTAGATACATTGAAGGCGGCGGCCGAATCCAGCCGGTTGCGCATCCTGGCGTTGCTGTCGCGCGGCGACCTCACCGTTTCCGATCTCACCGAAATCCTCGGCCAGTCGCAGCCGCGCGTCTCGCGCCACCTGAAGCTTTTACTGGAGGCGGGGCTGATCGGCCGCTATCAGGAGGGCTCCTGGGCCTTCTTCCGGCTGTCGGATTCGGATGCGGCGCGGGACTTCGTGCTCAGGCTGGTCTCCGGTATCCGGGGTGCCGATCCGCAGGTCGAGCGTGACCTCGAGCGGTTGGCGGCGGTCAAGCGCAAGCGGCAGGATCGCGCCGCCGAATATTTCTCCGCAAATGCCGCAAGCTGGGATCACATCCGCTCGCTGCATGTGCCGGACCGCGCCGTGGAGGCAGCGCTGCTCAAGCTCGTCGGCAAGCGGCCGTTCCAGTCGATGCTCGACCTTGGCACCGGGACCGGGCGGCTGCTCGAGATCTTTTCGCCGCTCTACCGGCGCGGCATCGGCATCGACATGTCGCGCGAGATGCTGACGGTGGCGCGCGCCAATCTCGACAAGGCCGGCATTTCGAATGCGCAGGTGCGTCAGGGCGACATTTTTGCGCCGCCGGTCGAGCGCGACGCCTTCGATCTCGTCACCATCCACCAGGTGCTGCACTATCTCGACGATCCTGCCCGCGCCATCCGCGAGGCAGCTAGGCTGCTGCGTCCGGCAGGCCGGCTGGTGATCGTGGATTTCGCTCCGCATTCGCTGGAATTCCTGCGCGACGCCCACGCGCATGTGCGGCTTGGCTTTGCCGACCGGCAGATCACCGAGTGGTTTTCCGAGGCCGGGCTCGACCTCGAAGAGAGCCAGGAATTCGAGCCGCGCGGCGGCAATGAACCCAGGCTCACCGTAAAGCTGTGGCTCGGCCGTGACCAGCGCATGCTGATCGCCGATCTTTCCAACCATGCACAACCGGCCAATGCCTTTCCGATAGGGGAAACCGCCTGATGAACCAGTTCCGCTTTTCCCGCCGCCCCGACATTGGCGACAAGATCAGGGTTTCGTTCGAGTTTTTCCCACCGAAGAGCGACGAGATGGAAGCAAGGCTGTGGGACACAGTTACCCGGCTGCAGCCGCTCAAGCCGAAATTCGTCTCCGTCACCTATGGCGCCGGCGGCTCGACCCGCGAGCGCACGGCGCGCACGGTCAAGCGCATCCTCAACGAAACGACGCTGACGCCGGCGGCGCACATGACGTGCGTCGATGCGGCGCGTCACGAGGTCGATGAAGTCATCCAGGAATTCGCCGACATGGGTGTCACCCGCTTCGTCGCCCTGCGCGGCGATCCGGCCGAGGGCGTCGGCGCCGCCTATCGTCCGCATCCGGACGGCTATGCCAACGGCGCCGAACTGGTGGGGGCGCTGAAAGGTGTCGGCGATTTCGACATCTCGGTCTCCGCCTATCCGGAAAAGCATCCGGAGAGCCCGGATTTCGCTACCGACATCGATATGCTGAAGCGCAAGGTCGACAATGGCGCGACGCGGGCGATCACCCAGTTCTTCTTCGACAACGACCTCTACGAGCGCTATGTCGAGCGTGCGCGGCGGGCGGGCATCTACATACCGATCGTGCCGGGCATATTGCCGGTCCACAATTTTACCCAGGTCGCCAATTTCTCGGCGCGTTGCGGCGCGCTGGTGCCGGCGTGGATGGCCGAGCGCTTCGACGGGCTGCAGACGGACCCGCAGACGCATGCGCTGGTGGCGTCCGCGGTGGCGGCCGAGCAGGTGCTGGACCTTGTCGAGCGCGGCGTCGGCGATTTTCATTTCTACACCATGAACCGCGCCGATCTGGTCTTCGCCGTCTGCCACATGATCGGCATCCGCTCGCATGAGGCTGAAGCCGCGGGGTCCGCCGCGGCGTAACTCCCCGTCAAATCCGGGATGCAAAAAGGCCGGGTAAAAAACCCGGCCTTTTCAATGACTTGGACTATTTTGTGCTGCTTCCGTTGCTTGGCGGGTCTACGGAAGAAAGCCCATAATCAGCGCCCCGATGAATGCAAATGCAGCACAAATCATCAATGCGTTGATTGGCCTGGTAAGCCCCATGTCATAGCCTCCTCTTAAAGAGCTATGGCCAGAGTCTAGGGGCATTTCTGCCACAGGCAAGCGGAAACTATGCTGCAATGCGACGACAATGTGGAATTTGCGACAGGCCATTTGCCGTTAGGCATTGAAACTCTTCGGCAAAATCCCGCTTCGGCCCTGTGTACAAAATGTGACGGAGCTGGGGCAAGAATGGGTATGGCAGCGCTACCGCCGCTGAAAGTCGGAATCGATTTTCGCGTCGGTACGAAGATTCGACAAGTTGGAGCGTCGTTTGGGCGTCCGATTGGACCCTCAAGCGTGTCAGGCCTGGGAAGCGACACGCTTCAGCTTGTTGGTCATGCATGTCGTTATCGCAAACCGCTTCGCACCCTCGGTTCAAGCCCGAGGGCGTGCTTTTGGGCGACATGCATCAGCGTCGGCCGAACAGGCGGCCGTCGATGGTGACGAGGCCAAGCGCGATCAGCGCCATGCCGCCGAGCTCGAACAATTCGAGCCGTTCGCCCAGGAACAGAAAGCCGAGCAGGATCGCGCTGGCCGGCACGATGAGCGTGACCAGCGAGGCGTTGGTGGCGCCGGCCGAGGCGACGAGGTTGAAATAAAGGATGTAGGCGAAGGCGGTGGACAGCAGGGCCAGCGCCCACACCGCCGCCCAGACCGGCGGCGAGGCCGAAAACAGGTTGGCAGTGCCGTGGCCAAGCAGCACGATCGGGATCATGATGATGGTCGAAGCGGTCAATTGTCCAGTGGCGATGACCGGTGACGGCACACCCTTGAAGCGGCGGGCGATCATCAGGGCCACCGCATAGGACAGCGAGGCGCCGACCAGCGCGAATTTCGCCCAGACCGGACCGCCCAGCCCGGCAAGCAGGCCGGGACCGATCATCACCGCCGTGCCGACGATGCCGAGCGCGATCCCGGCAAGCTTGTTCCAGGAGAGCTTTTCGTCTGATGTCAGCGCGTTGGCGAGGATCAACGTCCAGAACGGCGTCGTCGAATTGAGCACCGACGCGACGCCGGCGCCAAGCTCGGTCTGGCCGGCGAAGATCAGCGAGAACGGTATGACGTTGTTGACGAGCGCCAGCAGAAAGAACAGGCCGGCATGCGGCAAGGCGACGCGGAAGGACGGACCGCGCAGGCCGAGATAGAGATGCAGCGCCAGCGCCGCGATGGCGACGCGAAACAGCACCAGCACCAGCGGCGGAATCTCGGCAACCGCAATGCGGGCAAAGAAGAACGAGCCACCCCAGATCGCACCGAGCAGCAGAAGCTGCGCCCAGTCTTTCAAGACCATGGGGCCGCGCATTGCCGTCGTCGTAATCGCCATGGATCATCCTCCCGGATGGTTCTGAATGCCAAATCAATCAGGCGTCTGTTCAGGCCATATCCTGTTCGACGGCAAGGGCCACCCGAAACCAGATCAGTGGACTAGCATTCCATCATCTGCCGTAGCGCCGCAGCGTCAGGGGTGCGAGACACAGAATTGTTTTCATTCCCGCATAGGTTGGATTAATTGTGCGCAGTCTAAGCCAAGGGATTCGTCCATGCAGCAATTCGAAAATGCGCGCGAAGCGGCGCTGGCGCTTCGCCCGGACGATCCGATCTATTGCTTCCGCCCGCAGGTGCTCAAGGCGGACGCCAGGCAGTTCATGGGCATGTTTCCCGGCAAGACCGCCTATGCGGTCAAGACCAACGGCGAGCAGATCGTGCTGAAGGCGCTGGTCGAGGCCGGCGTCGGCGCTTTCGACGTGGCCTCGCCCGGTGAGTTCGCCGCGGTGCGCTCAGTCTCGCCGGACGCCGAGATGCTCTACATGCATCCGGTCAAGGCACAGTCGGACATCAAGCTGGCGCTGGAGAAATATGGCATCCGTGTCATCTCGCTCGACCACGAGGACGAGATCACCAAGCTGACCCGCGTGGTGCGGGCGCTCGATATCGATCCGGGTGCGATCACCGTGTTCGTGCGCATCCAGACGAAAGGATCGGCCGCCTACGAACTGTCGAAGAAGTTTGGCGCCGGACCGGCCAATGCGGTCGAACTGGCCGAACGGCTGAACCGGACGGGCTACAAGGTTGGGCTATGCTTTCATGTCGGCAGTCAGATCGAGGATCCCGACACCTATGAGCGGGCGCTGGCCTCGGCCGACTGGGTGCGCAACCGCGTCAGCTTCGACATTGCCGGCCTCGACGTCGGTGGCGGTTTTCCCGCCGAATACGGCCATGATCCCAACCGCAAGCAGATCGAGATGCCGTCGCTCGGCCAGATCATGTCGCGGCTGTCGGGCGATCTGAAGGAATACCAGTTCGACCAGATGCCGCTGGTGGCGGAGCCGGGCCGGGTGATCGTGGCGCGCTGCCTGTCGCTGATCGTGCGCGTGCTGCTGCGCAAGGGCAAGCGGCTCTACATCAATGACGGCATCTGGGCGTCGCTGTCGGATTCATGGACCGGCAAGATCACGCTGCCGGCGCGCTTCATTCCAGACCCGGCGATCCGCTCGCGCAACGGCGAGGAGAAGACCATCGTGCCGTTCAAGGTCTGCGGCGCAACCTGCGATTCCGTCGACATCCTGTCGCGGCCGTTCTGGCTGCCGGAAACGGTCGATACCGGCGACTGGATCGAGATCGGCCATATCGGCGCCTATTCGCTGTCGCTGAGGACACGGTTCAACGGCTTCTATCCCGACACCTTCGTCGAGGTGACGACGCCGTTCGATGAAGGTGACGCGCCGCAGGGGTTTGCCAGCCTGGAGACGATGGCGGATTAGTGAATGGTGAATAGTGAATAGTGAATAGTGAATAGTTAGTAGTCAGTAGTCAGTAATGAATATCTAATTCCATTCACCATTCACCATTCACTACTCACTACCCACTAAGCAACGCCGCCGCCGGCCTGGATGTTCTCGCCGGTCAGCCAGCGGGCCTCGTCGGAGGCCAGGAAAACCGCGACATCGGCAACATCGCGCGGCGCTCCGATCCTGCCGAAGGGCGACATCCCGGCAGCCACGGCCCGGTCCCGCTGCGGAAGCAGGTCAGTGTCGGTAAAGCCCGGCGAAAGCGCATTCACGGTGACGGAGCGCGGTCCGAGTTCGCGCGAGAGGACGCGGACGAACTGCTCGACGGCTCCTTTGCTGCCGAGATAAAGGGCGGTCTGGGTGAAGAACATCTTGGTTCCACCGGTGGAAACCGCGATGATGCGGCCACCGTCGCGCACGCGCCGCGCCGCTTCCTGAAGCGTGAAGAAGGTGCCTTTGGCATTGGCGCCGAAGACGTGGTCGAAGTCGGCTTCGGTGGCCTCGGCCAGCGGCTTTATGACGGCGACGCCGACATTGGCGACGACGATGTTGATCGCGCCCATCTGCCTCTCGGTTTCATCGAACAGCCGGCGAATGTCGGAAACAATGGAGATATCGGCCCGAATGGCGACGGCCTTGCCGCCATTCTCGCGGATGGCGGCAACGGCTTCCTGGGCAGCTTTCTCGTTGCCGACATAGTTGACGACCACGGCCGCGCCGTTTGCCGCGAGCCCCTCGGCGATGGCGCGGCCGATGCCGCGCGAACTGCCGGTCACGAGCGCGGTTTTGCCATCAAGCGAATGATACATAGCTGCTGTCCTTTTCTCGTCTGGCTACGGCCGCTCCAAATCGAGCGTCGATTCCATGTCGAAGTTAGGGGCATGCTATTGCTCAGATAATAGTCTATTATCGAACAGCCTTGTTAAGTCTGAGGTACATAATGCGAGGGACCGAGTTTTCCGAACTGAAGGCGTTCGCGACGATCGTCGAGGAAGGCAGCTTTGTCCGCGCCGCCGCCAGGCTCAGGATTTCGCCGCCGGCGCTTAGCCAGACGATACGCGGGCTGGAGGAGCGTGTCGGTGTCCGGCTGCTCAACCGCACGACACGCAGCGTGTCGCCGACCACTGCAGGCGAAACGCTGTTTGCCCGCCTCGCTCCGGCATTCAGCGAACTCGAAGGGGCTGTCGCCGACGCGCATGCATCGCGCGATCGACCGGCAGGCTCGTTGCGCATCAACGTTCCACGCATCGCCGCCATGCGTTTCATCGCTCCAATGCTCGGCGATTTCCGCCGGGCCTATCCCGATATTGCCCTCACCATCATCGTCGACGACACACTGACTGACATTGTCGAGGGACGATTCGATGCCGGAATCAGGCTTGGTGAGCGGCTGCATAAGGACATGGTGGCGGTGAAACTCAGCGACGAACTGGAGATGGCTGCGGTGGCGGCGCCCAGCTATCTCGAGGATCACCCCATGCCCCGTCATCCCGCCGATCTGCACCATCACCAATGCATCAATTTCCAGTGGCCCGGTGGCGGCAACATCTATCGATGGGAGTTCGCGCGAGGCCAGCGCGCTTTCGAAATAGCCGTGAACGGCGGTCTGACGGTCAACGACACGGAACTGATGATCAGGGCGGCCCTGGATGGGATCGGCGTGGCTTACATGCTGGATTACCAGGTTCGGCCGTGGATCGAAACCGGCAAGCTCATCCGTTTTCTCGAAGCCTGGTCGCCGAGATTTCCGGGCTTTTACCTATATCATACAAGCTCCCGGCAGGTTCCGCCGGCCTTGCGAGTGTTTATCGACTTCCTGCTTGCTGGGCGAGGAATAGTGAATAGTGAATAGTTAATAGTGAATAGTGAATAGTGAATAGTGAATAGTGAATAGTGAATAGTGAATAGTGAATAGTGAATAGTGGTAGATCTTTTGCTCTAAGCGGATCCGGTGCTGTTCCATTTCACCATTCACCATTCACCATTCACAACTTCCCCAGAAGCTCCGGTGTCGGCCAGCCGTCGACCGGCAGGCCTAGCCGCATCTGCTCCTTGCGGATCGCCTCGCGGGTGTTGGTGCCCAGGATGCCGTCGACCGTGCCTACGTCATAGCCTCTGGCCTCGAGCTTTGTCTGCAATGCCCTCATCTGGTCGCCGTTGAGGCCGGGTTCGGGATTGCGCGGGTCGAATTGCGGCGCACCCGCCAGCCGCGCGGCGAGATTTGCCGCGGTCAGCGCATAGGTGAAGGACTGGTTCCATTCGAGGTAGACGTCGAAATTGTCGTAGACCAGGAAGGCCGGCCCGTTGCGGCCCATAGGCAGTGCGAGGCCTGCCTTCAGGCCGTTATCGACAAGCGGCGTGCTGTTCGGGTTGGTGACACCCCACTGAGCCCATTGCGCCAGCGGCAGCTTGTTGGTGCGGCCGGTCTGGTCCCATGGCAAGTCGTCCGGCACGCGGACTTCCTCGATCCAGGGCTGGTCTCGTTTCCAGCCGCGCGACATGATCTTGTTGGCCGTGGTCATGATCACATCAGGCGCGCTGCCGCGCAGGTCGATCACTTCGTCGCCGTCGCCGTCGACGCCTCGGCCGAGATAGTCGGAAGGCAGCATCTGCGTCTGGCCGATTTCGCCCGCCCAGGCGCCGGTGACGTCGGCCGGGACCACGCCGCGATCGATCAGCGTCAACAATGGCACGATCTGGGGCCGGAAGAGCTGCGGGCGACGACAGTCGTGAGAGAGCGTGACCAATGCGTTCAGCGTCTGGAAATCGCCCTGCACGGCGCCGAAATCGGTTTCCAGCGCCCAGAAGGCGGCAATGACCGGGGCCTGAACGCCGAATTCGCGATCGGCGCGGGCAAACACGTCGGCATATTCCTTTAAGATGACCGCGCCCTGCTTCAGCCGATAGGCCGATATCATGCGGTTCGAAAACTCGATGAAGGTCTGGGTAAAGACGCCTTGGGCGCGATCGCGCGCCAGCACCTTTCCATCGAGAGCGGCGGTTTCCAGTGCCTCAAGTCCGGCAGTGCCGACGCCGGCGTTCTTCGCCTCGGCCACAACGCCCTGCTTCCATGCCTGGAAATCGCCGCCGCATTGCTGTGCCACCGCCGGCGCCGCCGTGGCGGCCAGAAACAGCGCCGCGAGAATTTCCAAGCGCAATCGCATCGCCATCCTCCGAGAAGATTACCGGCGGTTGCAGGCGTCCTTCATTGGCTGTGTCGAAAAGCAGGCTGCACGCCCGCTGTCAACGGGTGTTCTGCCGCAGCCATTTGTTCCAGGTGGCTTCCGAGCCGTTGAACACGTTGATATCGGCCTTCCCTGAGATGCCCGGCACAATACCGGTTCCGGTGTACTGCCAGAAGGTGAACGGGTGGCTGCCGTATCTTTTGCGCGGATGGCCGGCCACCGAACGCAGCCAGTAGGGATAGCCGCGGAAGGCCGACAGGCCGTTGTCGTCGAAGAAATCGATCGAGGTGTAGATGATCGGCTTCTTGCCATAGTGCTTTTCGACGATTTCGAGGAAAGTGCTCATCTCGCTGCGCACCGTGGCCGCATTGGGGCGCAGCTTGCAGGTCGGCGATTGCGGGTTCCATTCCATGTCGAGAACCGGCGGCATTGCCGAGCGGTCTCTGGGCACGTTCTGGATGAACCAGCGCGCCTGCGTCGCGGCCGGTGTGCAGAAATAGTAGAAATGATAGGCGGCGCGCGGAATTCCGGCGGCTTTCGTGCGGCTCCAATGCTCGTTGAAATACGCGTCGAAGCGATCGCCACCTTCCGTCGCCTTGACGAAAACGAAGGAAATGCCGCTGGCCCTGGCCGCCGGCCAATCGACCGAGGTCTGGTATTTGGAGACGTCGGTGCCATGAACGGCATAGCTCCACGGCGCGCCGCTGTCCCACTCATGCGGGTCGGAGTCGTCAAAACGGGGTGCGCGCACCGCAACGCTCGGCGCGCCCGGCAGCGAGGGCGCAAGATCGTCGACGGTCGAGCAGGCGCCCAGCAGCGTCAGCATAATGAAAGCCGCGAAACGGCGCATCGCTACTCCTGAACCGGTTTCAGCCGGCCGCTGATGGGTTGTTGCTGCAGGTGGTCCCTCGACCGTGCCCCCAAGCGATCGCCCCACAGGACCGCTCTCCTATCCCAAAGCGCGCCGCTTCGGCGCGCCTTGATCTTTTTTATGGCATTTCGTTATCCCAAAACCGCTGCGCACTTTTGGGCGACATGCATCAGTGATCGCCGATCATGGTTGATATTCCGTTGACAGCGCTCGACCAGAACCGCGATTTTGCCGAAGCAATGGCGGCAAATCAATGGCATGGATGAGCGTCCGGGGAGAGTCGGAAGAATGCAGACTGTTCTGAGGCTGGTCAAATGGCTGCTCGGGCTGGCCGTGCTGGCGGTCGCAGCACTCGCTGCCTGGCTGTATCTGGCGCCGCCGGAACTGATCCGCGTCGGCTCGGGTTATACGGCCAAGATCGTCTGCTCGAATGTCTTTATCGCCGGACGCGATGCCGATCAGGTGCTCGCCGTCGACGTGCAGGCGCCGGGCCACCCGCTGCTCAGGCTGATGCGGGTGTCGGTCGACTGGGAGCAGGGGACGGTTTCGGCCGGGCTGTTCGGCGTGTTCGGCAAGAGCGTCGCCGTCGTTCGCGACGGGCTCGGCTGTGCTTCGGTTCCGGATGGCGACATCGCCAGGGCCAAGGCAGTCGCCGGGGCGCCGCTGACACCGGCGCCGCCGCTCGACGTGCTCTGGCCGGAGGGCGACAGAGTTGATGCCTCGCAAAACCCCGAGATCGCGAAAATCCTCGACGATCCTGCAATGACCGGCGCCGGTATGCGGGCTGTGGTGGTGGTCAAGAACGGCCGCATCATCGCCGAGCGTTATGGCGCAGGCTTTACCCAAAAGACGCCGCTGCTTGGCTGGTCGATGACCAAGACGGTCAATGCCGCGATCGTCGGCACGCTGGTGAAGGACGGCAAGATGGTGATGACGAACCAGGGCCTGTTCGGACCCTGGAAAACGGACGGCCGCGCCGCCATCAGTCTCGCCGACATGATGGCGATGTCGAGCGGGCTCGAGTTCAACGAGGATTATGGCGACGTCACCGACGTGACGCGGATGCTCTATCTCGAGCCTGATATGGCGGGCTTTGCCGGATCCAAGCCGCTGACCGGCGCGGTGGGCAAGGTATTTTCCTATTCGAGCGGCACGGCAGTGATGCTGTCGCGGCTCTGGCAGGATGCGATCGGCGATAAGAACAAGGCGCTGGCGTGGCCGAGGGTTTCGCTGTTCGACCCGCTCGGCATGCATAGCGCTGTGCTGGAGGCCGACGAGCATGGCACCTTCGTCGGCTCGTCCTATCTCTACGCCACCGCCCGCGACTGGGCGCGCTTCGGCCAGTTCCTGCTGCAGGATGGTGTCTGGAACGGCCAGGAGATCCTGCCTGCCGGCTTCGTCGCCTGGATGCGGGAAGCCGCACCCGCCTCGAAAGTCTATGGCAGCGGCCAAGTGTGGATCGAGGGTCCGGGCGACGAAGAGAGCCCCGGCGCCGGCATCGCTGCGGGTCTGCCTGGGGATAGCTATTGGATGGAAGGCCATGACGGGCAGACGGTCGCCATCATCCCGTCGGCGCAGCTTGTGGTGGTGCGGCTCGGCCTGACGCCGGCCAAGCTCGGCTACCGGCCGCAGATCATGCTGGCAGCACTGGTGAAGGCGCTGGATTAGAGGAGTGTGGCGGTCGCTCGCCGCAGCGTCTATGCAGCCGTCGCCAAAGGCCTTGCACGATCAACACGCGCCCGCTCGTCGGGCGAATTCATGACCGCCCACAGGTCGCTGCGGCGTTGGACGTTCAACCAGAAATCCGGGCTGTTGCCAAACACTCGCGCCAGAATGAGCGCGGTTGCCGCCGTCACATTACGGCGATCGTTGCACAATTCGTTCACATGCTTGCGCTGGACGCCCATAGCTTCGGCCAAAGTCGCCTGTGTCAGGCCGAGTGGCTGCATGAATTCTTCGGTAAGAATTTCGCCAACCGTTGCTGGCTTGCGTGCGGTCATCAACATGTCTCACCTCACTTATAACCGTGGTCGTCGAGATATATGTCCGACGCCTCACCCCTGCCTCCATCCCAACGGAAGACCAGCCGCCATTGTTTGTTGACACGGATCGAATGGAAGCCTTCGAGATTGCCGCGCAACTTCTCGAAATGGTTGCTGGGCGGCACACGCAAATCCTGATCGATCGCTGCGTCGTCAATCATCTGGAGCTTGCGGAACAAGCGGCTTTCGAGATCGGACGGAATGTTGCGGGAGTGAGTGTCGTCCACGAAGAAGGCCCGCAGCCATACGTCTCTAAAGCCTACGATCATCCCATGCTTCCAGCGATGACCTGATGTACCACTCGTTGGGTCATATGGCAATGAGATTTAGCCGAATTCAACCCGCCTCACTGAGGAGTTGGAGCACCTTCCTGCGCTAGTAATCAGAGCATGGCTACTAGATGGCGATCCTGGTCACAGCCAGCCAGGTGTAACCGCGATAAAGCGTTCTAAACCGAAGGGTTGCGCCGACTCTTGCAGATTCCGATTCCAGGACGTCCCGCAGGGCCTCGCGCGGCTCGACGTGGAATTTTCTCAGCCAGCCGCGCAGCAGCGTGCGGAACCAGCGGGGCAGGGCTTCCTGCTGGCCGAAATCGACGACATGCAGCGAACCGCCGGGTGACAGGGCTGCAAGTGCCGCGCAAATCGTCTTCTCCCAGCCGGGGATCATCGACAGCGAATACGAGACAAAAATGCGGTCAAAGCTTTCGACGGAAAATAGCGCCTTCGCGTCGAAATCAGTGGCGTCGCCGCGCGCCAGCTTGGCGCGGCCGGAGAGACCTTCGCGGGCAATGGCAGCGGTGGCCGTTTCCAGCATCTCGGCTGAAATATCGAGACCGAAGAAGCGGGCGTCGGGATAAAGCCGGGCGGCGAGGACGATGTTGCGGCCGGTGCCGCAGCCAAGCTCGAGCACGGTGCCGCCGGCGGGCACATTCAGCCCCGCGATCAGCCGGTCGCGGCCGAGCAGGTAGTATTTGCGGGTCAGATCGTAGACGTGGCGCTGCCAGCGGTAGACGCCGTCCATCAGTTCGCCGTGCCCGGCCGGCGGTTCGCCGTGCCTGGCCGGCAGGTCGGTCGCGCTCATGCTGCTTGCTTCACATAGAGGTGGAAGCCGCCATAGATGGCCGAACGGTCGCGGGCCGAGAATTCGCGCGAGGCCTCGTCCGCATAGCTCCACTGGTCGAGCAGCGACTTCGAGACCCGGCCGGGCAACAGGCTGGGTTCGGCCGCAGTGCGGAAGATGACGCGAGCGTCGGTCGACGCGGTACGGGTGATCTCGGCCCACAGCGCATTGAGCTGGTCGTCGGTCATCCAGTCCTGCGCGTCGAGCAGGACGAAGCGGTCGACCGAACCGGCATCCTTGCCGGCAAGGAACTCGATCAGATTGGCATGGTGGATGGCGACGCGGTCGACATTGTTGCGGATCGTTTTGTAGTTGCGTTTTTCGAGATAGGCAGGCAGCGCCGCCTCGCCGGGATTGGGGTAGCGGCGGGCAAAAGCCTGCCAGGCGAAATAGTTGTTCTCCAGCGGAAAATCGCAGGCGAGCTTTTCCAGCCGGGCCTTCAGCACGCTGGCCATAGTGCCGTCGCCCGAGGTGATCAGCGAATCGTACTGTGCCGGCGGAATGCCGAGGCCGAACAGCGAGGCTTTTCGCGATGTTGCCCATTTCAGCAGCGGTTTTTCGAAAACCGGCGCCAGTTCCTCGTCGAAGAAGCGGCGCTGGTCGACGAGGCTTTTGGCTTCCATGATGCCGGCCGGATCGACGCCGAAGAATTTGGCGGTGCGATGGCCCATGGCAATGAACAGGCCGAGCAGCCCGGTCTGGTAAAAATTGCTGTCGAAGACGGCGATGCGGCGACGCCGGCGCCAGTTGCGATGTTCCCAGTAATGACGGCTGACCGGGTCGAGATGCGGCGCGATGAAACGGTCGTAGGCTTGCGAATTGTGACGGGTCTCGGCAGCGCCGAAGAAACGGAACAGGTCACCCTGCGACGGCAGATGGCGCACCGCTTCGAGCTTCATGCGGTTCAGCGCGATATGGGCGGCGTTGAGATCGACGGCGTCGACCCTTTCGGGTGACCGGGTGAGATAGGCAAGGATGTTACAGCCACCCGAGGCGATGGTGACGACGCGGTGGCCCTGGCCAAGCTGCATCGCCTCCATGTCGACGTCGGGGTCTTCCCAGATTTGTGGATAGACGAGGCCGGAAAACAGCAAGGCGAAGAGCCGCTCGGAGAGGCCGGCCTTCGACAGCGGGCGGTTCTGGTAGACGGCCTTGCCAACTTGCTTGCCGCGGCGAAAAACCAGTTCTCCGGAAACATCCGTCATGACAAGGCGATTCCCCGTTTGCTCTGGCGCAAGCGGGTAGCGCAGGTGGATGACAGGCCGGTGACAGTCGGGGGCATCGATAATTCTACTCCGGCGGTCATCTGACGCGGTTTTCTGCGCTACTACAGCGCCGCGCGTCCCCAAGGACGCGCAAAGGACGCTGTAGCATTTTGATTTTGCGCATGATCCTTTCCGAAAATCGTTCCGATTTTTTGGTGTCATGCGCGATGCTCACGGACCCAAATGTCCGCTCCGCTTCGGTTCTCGAAAACCACCCCACCTGACTCGCCAGAGCGAATTCTGGATGCCCCCTTAGGGGCGGCCAAATCCGCCCGGCGTCGGCGTCGTCACGACGACGGCTTCACCGGCCTCGAGCACCGTCTGGTCGCAAGCCTTCAGGACTTCGATGCGGCCATCCTTGCGGCGAACCTTGGTCGAGCCGACCTCACCATCGCCGCCGCCGTCCAGGCCTTGCGGCGGGCGATTGCGATGTGAGGACAGGATCGCGCATTCCATCTTTTCGAGGAAACGGATGGTGCGCTCGGTGCCGTCGCCGGCACTCCATTTGCCTTTGCCGCCGGAGCCTTCGCGGATGTGGAAATCCTCGAGCAGGACGGGGAACCGCAACTCCAGCACTTCCGGGTCGGTCAGGCGCGAATTGGTCATGTGGGTGTGGACGCCGGAGGTGCCGGCAAAGCCGCGACCGCTGTTCATCCGGCCTGCCGGCGAGCCGGAGCAGATCGTCTCGTAATACTGGTACTGCTTGTTGCCGAAGGTGAGGTTGTTCATCGTGCCTTGCGCATTGGCCATCGCGCCCATGGCGCCGAACAGCGCATTGGTGACATGCTGCGAGGTCTCGACATTGCCGGCGACGACCGCGGCCGGGTAGGTCGGCTTCAGCATGCAACCTTCGGGAATGATGATGTTGATCGGTCTCAGACACCCGGCATTCATCGGGATCATGTCCTCGACCATGACGCGGAACGCATAGAGCACGGCTGCGCGGGCGACCGGCTCGGGGGCGTTGAAGTTGTTCTTCATGACCGGCGATGTGCCGGTGAAGTCGACGGTTGCCTCGCGCTTTTGTCGGTCGACCGATATCTTCACCTTGATGATTTGGCCGGTGTCGGTCGGATACTCGTATACGGAGCTGTCGGGCAGCCGCTCCAGCACGCGGCGCACGCATTCGGCGGCATTGTCCTGGACATGGCCCATATAGGCCTCGACCACGCCAAGGCCGAAATGCGCGACCATCTCGCGCAACTCGGCAACGCCCTTTTCATTGGCGGCAATCTGCGCCTTGAGGTCGGCGATGTTCTGGTGCGGATTGCGCGCCGGGTAGGGGTGGTCGGTGAGCAGCGTCTCCAGCTCCTTCTCGCGGAACCGGCCGCGATCGACGATGCGGAAATTGTCGAACAGCACGCCTTCCTCGTCGACGGTGGTGGCGAGCGGCGTCATCGAGCCGGGCGCCGTGCCGCCAATGTCGGCATGATGGCCGCGCGAGGCGACGTAGAAGAGGATCTCCTCCCCCCTTGAGGGGGAGGTGCCGCCGAAGGCGGCGGAGGGGGTCGCTGCGGCAGTGGTAGACGTTGTTGTGGTGCCGTAGGAGGCGCCCCCCCCCCCCCCGCGGGGGCGCCCCCCCCCCCCCCCCGCGCCTCCTCGTAGCGGCCGAGTTTGCGGAGCAGGTCGCCGCGAACGCTCGGCAGCAGGTGATAGCCTTTGAGCGC
>NZ_JBVVQJ010000015.1:0-41416 GCF_055811475.1 Mesorhizobium sp. WSM4829
CGGCCGAAATAGAATCGAGCTTCGCCGAAAAGCGCAACCGACATGTGTGAATGCGATAGGTCACTATACGGGGAGAAATGCCCGGCAGGGCAATGAGGGGCAGCGCGCACGTCTGAAGGGCACGGGCAAATCCAGGCGTGGGCGCATTCTGCCATGCGAATTTCCAACGTGCTTTCCTGTGGAACTCTTGATCGGTCGAAAAGAGCGAGGTTGGCGGGGCGACGCTCTGCGCCTATGGTCGCCGCTCTTTTCGACAGGACAGCAGGAACGACATGGCATCCGAGCGCATCGCAGCAATCATCGCAGCCGAGATCACGGCCCGGCCCGAACAGGCCGCGGCGGCGATCGGACTGCTGGACGAAGGCGCGACAGTGCCGTTCGTGGCGCGCTACCGCAAGGAGGTCACCGGCGGTCTGGACGACACGCAGCTGCGCCTGCTGGCCGAGCGCCTAGCCTATCTGCGCGAGCTCGATGCGCGCCGCGACACCATTCTCGGTTCCATCCGCGAGCAGGGCAAGCTGACCGAAGAGCTTGAAACCAAGATCGCTGCGGCCGTCACCAAGGCGGAACTCGAAGACATCTATCTGCCCTACAAGCCGAAGCGCCGGACCAAGGCCGAGATCGCGCGCGAGCGTGGGCTGGGACGGCTGGCCGAGGCCATCCTTGCCGATCGCGCCGCGGTGCCCGCAGAACTGGCGCTGGCCTACATCACTGAAGAGGTGGCCGACGCCAAGGCGGCGCTCGAGGGCGCGCGCGACATCCTGTCCGAGCGGTTCGCCGAGAATGCCGATCTGGTCGGCAGGCTGCGGAGCTACATGAAGCAACGCGCCTTCATGCGGTCGCGCGTTGTCGACGGCAAGCAGGAAGCCGGGGCGAAATTCTCCGACTATTTCGACCATGTCGAGCGCTGGGCCAATGTGCCGAGCCATCGCGCCCTGGCGATGCTGCGCGGCCGCAACGAAGAGGTGCTGTCGCTTGATATCGAAGTCGATGCCGACGACGCGTCGCCGGTGAAGCCGGTCGAGCGGATGATCGCCGATGCCTACGCCATCGGCCGCCAGTTGCCGGGCGACCGCTGGCTGATGGAGGTGGCGGGCTGGACCTGGCGCGTAAAGCTGTCGCTGCATCTGACGCTCGATTTGATGCGGGATCTGCGCGAGCGGGCCGAGGAGGAGGCGATCCATGTCTTCGCCCGCAATCTGAAGGACTTGCTGCTCGCTGCCCCGGCCGGCTCGCGCGCCACGATGGGGCTCGACCCCGGCATCCGCACCGGCGTCAAGGTGGCGGTGGTGGACGGCACCGGCAAGCTGCTGGCGACGACGACGGTCTATCCGTTTCCGCCAAGGAATGACGTGCGCGGCACGCAGGCCGAACTGGCAAAACTCATCCGCCTGCACAAGGTCGAGTTGATTTCCATCGGCAACGGCACCGGCAGCCGCGAGACGGAAAGGCTGGTCGCAGACATGCTGGCCGACATGCCTGCCGAGTCCGGGCCGAAGCCGCTCAAGGTGATCGTCAGCGAGGCGGGCGCCTCGGTCTATTCCGCCTCGGCAACGGCAGCGGCGGAATTCCCCGGCCTCGACGTGTCACTGCGCGGCGCGGTGTCGATCGCGCGGCGGCTGCAGGATCCGCTGGCCGAACTGGTCAAGATCGAGCCGAAGTCGATCGGCGTCGGCCAATACCAGCACGACGTCGACCAGTACCGGCTCGGCCGCTCGCTGGAAGCGGTGGTCGAGGACGCGGTCAATGCCGTCGGCGTCGACCTCAACACCGCCTCGGCGCCGCTTCTGGCGCGGGTTTCGGGTCTTGGCGCATCGCTGGCCGAGACGATCATTGCGCACCGTGACGCGGCGGGTCCCTTCGCCAGCCGACGTGACCTGTTGAAGGTCTCGCGCCTTGGACCCCGCGCCTTCGAGCAATGCGCCGGCTTCCTGCGCATTGCCAACGGCACCGAACCGCTCGATGCCTCGGCCGTGCATCCCGAAGCCTATGGCGTGGCGAAAAAGATCGTTGCGGCCTGCGGACGCGACCTCCGCTCGCTGATGGGCGACAGTGCCGCTCTCAAGGCGCTCGATCCGCGTGTCTTCGTCGATGAGCGGTTCGGCCTGCCGACGGTGCGCGATATCCTGGCGGAACTGGAAAAGCCCGGCCGCGATCCGCGCCCCGGCTTCAAGACCGCCACCTTCGCCGACGGCGTCGACGACATCAAGGATTTGAAGCCAGGCATGCTGCTGGAAGGCACCGTCACCAATGTCGCCGCGTTCGGCGCCTTCGTCGATATCGGCGTGCACCAGGATGGACTTGTGCATGTCTCGCAACTGGCCGACCGTTTCGTCAAGGATGCGCATGAGGTGGTGAAAGCCGGCGACGTGGTCAAGGTGCGTGTCGTCGAGGTCGACATCAAGCGCAAGCGCATCGGCCTGTCGATGCGCAGGGAAGGTGACGGCGGTACACCGAAGCCGCGCGACAATGGCAACAGACCGGCGCCGCGAGCGCCGGCGCCGCAGCGTCAGCCGGAACGGCCGGTACAGCAAGGCGCGTTCGGCGCCGCGTTGGCCGATGCGTTGAAGCGTAAGTAGCTACTTCTCCGGCGGCACATGGCGCAGCAGCCAGTCGCGAAAACTGGCGACCGGCGGATGGCCACGCTTGTCATGCGGCACGACGAGGTAATAGGCGCTGCGGCTCTGCATCGGCCGGCCTGGGGCCGGCACCAACTGGCCCCGTTGCAATTCGCCTGAGATGAGGACCTGCGGCAGCAGCGCCACGCCGAGCCCGGCCATGCAGGCCTGGGCGGCGGTGCCGAATTGCTCGAACTGCATGCCGGGCCCGGTCGGTACGCTCAATCCCTGATGCTCGAACCACTCGGTCCATGCGCCGGGCCGCGTCGCCATATGCAGCAGTGGCAGGCGGCCGATATCGGCAGGCGTGGCAATGGCGCGGCCGGCCAGAAATTCGGGCGAGACAACCGGCGCCACTGTCTCGCGCACCAGCAGCGTCGAGTCGGCACCGGGCCAGTCGGGCAGGCCGTAATGGATGGCGGCGTCGAGCCTCTCGCGGGCGAAGTCGAAACGGCCGATGCGGGTGACGAAATTGATGGTGATATCAGGGTTGCTTTCGACGAAATCCGGGATGAGCGGCATCAGCCAGCGTGTGCCGAAGGTCGGCAGGATCGCAAGGTTCAAGATGCCACTATGCCGATTGCTCATCAATCCAAGCGCTGCGTCGCAATTGACCCAAGGCGGCGCGCACCGCTTCGGCATAGATCTCACCGGCCGTCGACAGCCTGACATTGCGGCTGTCGCGTTCGAACAGCTGGCGGCCGAACTGGTCCTCCAAAAGTCTGATCTGGCGGCTGACGGCGCCTTGGGTCAGATCGAGCTCCCTTGCGGCGGCGGTGAAGCTGCCCAGCCGGGCCACCGCCTCGAAGGCGGCAAGGGCGCTGATACCAGGCAAAAGGCGGCGCTGCACGTTCATGATCCATTACTAACGCTCATTGGTTGGCGAAGCAATTTCGTTTGATTTTTTCGAACCGGAAGCCGATAAGCCGCGCACTTCAAGATTTTTGTTTTTGCATGTCGTTATCTCAAATCCGCCGAGTACCCTCGGGTCAGGCCCGAGGGCAAGCTTTGGGCGACGTGCAAGAGTTTGGGAGAGCGAGGCCATGGCCGCCGACAAGAACGCATTCGTCTGGGATGATCCTTTCCTGATCGAGGACCAGCTGTCGGAAGACGAGCGGATGGTGCGCGATGGCGCGGCGGCATTCGCCGCCGACAAGCTCGCTCCCAGAATCGAGGAAGCCTATCTCGAGGAAAAGACCGATGCCGGGATCTTTCGCGAGATGGGCGAAGCGGGTCTGCTCGGCATCACCATTCCGGAAGAATATGGCGGGCTCGGCGCCAACTACGTCACCTATGGCCTGGTGGCGCGCGAAGTAGAGCGCATCGATTCTGGCTATCGCTCGATGATGAGCGTGCAGTCGTCGCTGGTGATGTATCCGATCCATGCCTATGGCTCGGAGGCGCAGCGCAAAAGATACCTGCCGAAGCTGGCGTCAGGCGAATGGATCGGCTGTTTCGGGCTGACCGAGCCGGATGCCGGTTCCGACCCTGGCGGCATGAAGACGCGGGCCGAGAAGACGGCGAACGGCTACAGGATCTCCGGCTCGAAAATGTGGATATCGAACGCGCCGATCGCCGACGTGTTCGTCGTCTGGGCAAAGTTGTCCGACAAGAGTGGGGGCGCGCATGACGACGAGATTCGCGGCTTCGTGCTGGAAAAGGGCATGAAGGGGCTGTCGGCGCCAAAGATCGACGGCAAACTCAGTCTCCGCGCGTCGATCACCGGCGAAGTGGTGATGGAAGGCGTCGAGGTCGGTGAGGACGCGCTGCTGCCTGACGTGTCGGGCCTGAAGGGGCCTTTCGGCTGCCTCAACCGGGCGCGCTACGGCATTTCCTGGGGGGCGATGGGCGCGGCGGAAGATTGCTGGCACCGGGCCCGCCAATATGGCCTCGACCGCAAGCAGTTCGGCAAGCCGCTGGCCGGCACGCAGCTGTTCCAGAAGAAGCTCGCCGATATGCAAACCGAGATCGCGCTGGGGCTGCAGGGCAGCTTGCGGGTCGGGCGGCTGATGGATGAGCGCAAGATGGCGCCCGAGATGATCTCGATCGTCAAGCGCAACAATTGCGGCAAGGCGCTCGACATCGCCCGCCAGGCCCGCGACATGCATGGCGGCAACGGCATCCAGATCGGCTACCACGTCATGCGCCATGCGCAGAACCTGGAAACGGTCAACACCTACGAGGGCACGCATGACGTGCATGCGCTGATCCTCGGACGGGCGCAGACTGGATTGCAGGCGTTTTTCTAAGCCGGCCCCGAGGCCAGCAACGCTGCTTAAATTAGTTGCACCGCAACATCTCTGCTTGGAGAATGGCCAGCATTTGTGTCAGGGTTCGGCGAGTTCGTTTGAAACGCCGACTTTCGGGGTCCCATGGCAATTCTGGCAGCCGTCTACCACCTGACCCATTACAAATATGACCGGCCGGTCGTCCTCGGCCCGCAGGTCATCAGGCTGCAGCCGGCGCCGCATTCCCGCACCAAGGTGCTCAGCCATTCGTTGAAGGTCGGGCCGGCGAACCACTTCGTCAATCTGCAGCAGGATCCCTACGGCAATTTCCTGGCGCGCTTCGTGTTTCCGGAACCGGTGACGGAACTGAAGATCGAGGTCGACCTCGTCGCCGACATGACGGTCTACAATCCGTTCGATTTCTTCGTCGAGCCGGCGGCCGAGATCTTTCCGTTCGAATACCCGGAAGAGATCAGCGCCGATCTCGCCATCTACCGGACGCCGGAACCGGCTGGACCGCTGCTGTCGGCGTTCCTGCAAACCATCGATCGCCACCCAACCAATACCGTCAATTTCGTCGTCGACCTCAATGCCCGCCTGCAGCGCGAGGTCGCCTATATCGTGCGCATGGAAACCGGCGTTTTTTCGCCGGAGGAAACGCTGGCCGCCAAGAAAGGCTCGTGCCGCGATACAAGCTGGCTGCTGGTGCAGATCCTGAGGAACCTCGGCATCGCGGCGCGCTTCGTTTCCGGCTACCTGATCCAGTTGAAGCCCGACCTCGTCGCGCTTGACGGACCGCCCGGCACGGCGACCGACTTCACCGATCTTCATGCCTGGTGCGAGGTCTATCTGCCGGGGGCCGGCTGGATCGGCTTCGACCCAACCTCCGGCCTGCTCACCGGCGAAAGCCATGTGCCGCTGGCGGCCACGCCGCATTTCCGCAACGCCGCGCCTATTTCCGGCATGGCGAGCTTCGCCAATGTCGAGTTCGGCTTCGACATGCGGGTCGACCGCATCGCCGAGCACCCGCGCATCACCAAGCCATTCTCCGACGAAAGCTGGCAGGCGCTTGACGCATTGGGCAGGCAGGTCGACGCCGCACTCGAAGCCGGGGACGTGCGGCTGACCATGGGTGGCGAGCCGACCTTCGTGTCGATCGATGATTTCGAGGCGGAGGAGTGGAACACCGCCGCCGTCGGCCCGACAAAACGCGAAAAGGCCGATGCGCTGATCCGCCGGCTGCGTGAGCGTTTCGCGCCCGGCGGCTTCCTGCACTACGGGCAGGGCAAGTGGTATCCGGGCGAAAGCCTGCCGCGCTGGACCTTCTCGCTGTACTGGCGCGCCGACGGCGAGCCGGTGTGGAGCGACCCGTCGCTGATCGCGCGGGAGAACAGCGAAGCAGATGAAGCAGGCGAAGCAGATGTTGGGCCGAAGCAGGCTGAAAGCCTGCTGACGGCGATTGCCGATGAACTCGGCATCGACAAGTCAATGGTCAGCGAAGCCTATGAGGACCCGGCTGAGTGGCTGCTCAAGGAAGGCAAGCTGCCGGAGAATGTCGATCCGTCCAATTCGAAGCTGGACGACCCCGAGGAGCGCAGCCGCATGGCGCGGGTGTTCGAACGCGGCCTGACCAAGCCGTCGGGCTATGTACTGCCTGTCCAGCGCTGGAACAGCCAGGCGTCGGGACCGCGCTGGCGTTCGGAGAAGTGGAAGACGCGGCGCGGCAGGCTGTTCCTGGTGCCGGGCGATTCACCGGTCGGCTACCGCCTGCCGCTCGGCACGCTTCCCCATGTGCCGCCGGCGCAGTTCCCCTACATCGTGCCGGTCGATCCTTCGCTGCCGCGCGGACCATTGCCGGCGCGCGAGGCTATTTTGCCTGAAGCCGCTTCTTTGCCGGAGGCTGCCCCGGCCGCACTTGAAGGCGCTGACGAAATGGCGCGCCGCCAGCAGGCGGCGTCCTTCACCGCAGCGACCGGCCAGCAGGACCGTGTCGAACAGGAGATTACCGAGATCGGTGGCGCGGTGCGCACCGCGCTGTCGGTCGAGCCGCGCGACGGACGGCTTTGTGTATTCATGCCGCCGGTCGAGGCGCTGGAAGATTATCTCGAACTTGTCGCGGCGGCCGAGAACGCGGCAAAGGCTATCGGCCTGCCGGTGCATATCGAGGGCTACGGTCCGCCACACGACCCGCGCCTAAACGTCATCCGCGTGGCTCCGGATCCCGGCGTCATCGAGGTGAACATCCATCCGGCTGCAAACTGGCAGGACTGCGTGGCGACGACCACAGCGATCTATGAGGAGGCGCGGCAGACGCGGCTTGGCGCCGACAAGTTCATGATCGACGGCCGTCATACCGGCACCGGCGGCGGCAACCATGTCGTCGTCGGCGGCGCAACACCCAACGACAGTCCGTTCCTGCGCCGCCCCGATTTGCTGAAGAGCCTGGTCCTGCAATGGCAGCGCCGTCCGTCGCTGTCCTATCTGTTCTCAGGCCTGTTCATCGGCCCGACCAGCCAGGCGCCGCGTTTCGACGAGGCGCGCCACGATTCGCTGTACGAGCTTGAGATCGCCATGGCGCAGGTGCCGCATCCGGACAGTGGCAGCGCCCCGTTGCCGTGGCTGGTCGACCGGCTGTTCCGTAACCTGTTGACCGACGTGACGGGGAACACCCACCGTTCGGAAATCTGCATCGACAAGCTGTTTTCGCCCGACGGGCCGACCGGCCGGCTGGGGCTGGTCGAGTTCCGCGGCTTCGAGATGCCGCCCAATGCGCGCATGAGCCTGGCGCAGCAATTGCTGGTGCGCGCCATTATCGCCCGCACCTGGAAGAACCCGCTCGATGGCCGCTTCGTGCGCTGGGGCACGTCGCTGCATGACCGTTTCATGCTGCCGCACTATGTCTGGGCTGACTTTCTCGACGTGCTGGACGACCTCAAGCTGAACGGCTTTGAATTCCGTCCCGAATGGTTCGACGCGCAGCTTGAATTCCGCTTCCCGTTCTGCGGCGAGGTCCAGCATGCCGGCATCAAGCTGGAACTGCGGCAGGCGCTGGAGCCGTGGCATGTCATGGGCGAGCAGGGCGCGATCGGCGGCACCGTGCGCTTCGTCGATTCCTCGGTCGAGCGGCTGCAGGTGAAGACCGAAGGGCTCAATCCGGAGCGTCATGCGGTCGTCTGCAACGGCCGCATCGTGCCGATGAAGGTGACCGACACCAGAGAGATCGCGGTGGCCGGCGTCCGCTTCAAGGCCTGGCAGCCGTCATCTGGCCTGCATCCAGCACTGCCGGTCAACACGCCGCTGGTCTTCGACATCTACGATCGCTGGTCGGGCCGGGCCATCGGCGGCTGCGTCTACCATGTCGCGCATCCCGGCGGGCGCAGCTACGACACTTTCCCGGTCAACGGCAACGAAGCGGAGGCGCGGCGGCTCGCCCGCTTCGAGCCGCGCGGCCATACGCCGTCCGCCTACGTGCTGCGCGACGAACAAGCCTCTGAGGATTTCCCGATGACCCTTGACCTGCGGCGGCCCGCAAGACTCTGATCAGCAATGGCAAAGGGGAATCACCAGGAAATACGCGGCAGGCCGCATAACCTGCTGGAGCACTACCAGCCGATCGACGGCGTCGTCGACGAGATGGTCGATGCATCAGGCAATCCCCGTCCGGTCTGGAAGGAGTTCATCGAGGCGCTGGAAGATCTGGGGCCTGAAAAGCTCGCCCAGCGCTTCGCCCGCGCCGACCAGTATCTGCGCGACGCCGGCGTCTATTACCGTCTCTACGATCAGGCCGGCGCCAATGAGCGCGAATGGCCGCTGGCGCATGTGCCTCTCCTGATAGAGGAGCAGGAATGGGCCGCGATCAGTGCCGGCCTGGTCCAGCGGGCCGAGCTGTTCGAGGTAACGATTGCCGATATCTACGGGCCGAACCGCCTGGTCGAGAAAGGCATCCTGCCGGCGGGGCTGATCGCGGCCAGCCCGGAATATTTGCGCCCCGTCGTCGGCACCAGACCGGCCAGCGGCCATTTCCTGCATTTCTGCGCGTTCGAACTCGGCCGTGGACCGGATGGCCGCTGGTGGGTGCTGGGCGACCGCACGCAGGCGCCGTCAGGTGCCGGCTTTGCGCTGGAAAACCGCGTCGCCACAACGCGTGCGCTGTCCGACGTTTATGGCGAGATGCATGTGCACCGCCTTGCCGGCTTCTTCCGTCGCTTTCGCGACGCGCTTAACGGCATGGCCAAGGGATCGGGCGGCCGTGTCGCCATCCTGACGCCGGGGCCACTCAACGAAACCTATTACGAGCATGCCTATATCGCCCGCTATCTCGGCATCATGCTGCTCGAAGGCGAGGATCTGACCGTCTCCGGCGGTCGATTGATGGTGCGCACGGTTTCCGGGCTGATGCCGGTCAGCGTGCTGTGGCGGCGGCTCGACGCCGCTTTCGCCGATCCGCTGGAGTTGCGGCCGGATTCGCAGATCGGCACGCCAGGGCTGGTCGAGGCGATCCGCCGGGGAGCCGTCTCAGCCGTCAACGCGCTCGGCTCCGGGCTGATGGAAACGCGGGCGCTGTTCGCTTTCCTGCCAAAAATTTCGCGCGAATTGCGCAACGAGGAGCTTCTCTTGCCGAGCGTCGCGACATGGTGGTGCGGGCGGGACGCGGACCGTGACCATGTGCTGGCCAACCTCGACCGCATGGTGATCGGTCCGGCGCTGTCGACGCGGCTTGCCTTCGAGGATGACGATTGCACCAGGCTGGGCTCGGCGCTGGTTGCCGGGGAACGGGCCGAACTGATAGCCCGGATCGAACGGGACGGCGGCGCCTTCGTCGGACAGGAAGCGGTGACGCTTTCGACCACGCCGGTCTATGTCGGCGGCTGGCTTGAGCCGCGGCCGGCAGCCCTGCGCGTCTATCTGGCGCGAACGCCGGAAGGCTGGACGGTGATGCCCGGCGGTTTTGCCCGCGTCGGCTTTTCGCTCGACCCGACCGCAATCGCCATGCAGCGCGGCGGCCAGGCTGCGGATGTATGGGTGGTCAGCGACAGGCCGGTGGAGCGCGAGACGCTGCTGCCCCAGGAGCACGACAGCTTCACCCGCACCTCGCCAGGCAGCCTGCCCAGCCGCGCTGCGGAAAACCTGACATGGCTCGGCCGCTATATCGAGCGATCGGAAGGCACGGTGCGCATCCTGCGCGCCTATCACGTGCGGCTGGCCGAGGCCTCCGACCCGGACATGCCGCTGCTTGCCGATATCAGAGACCATCTCGAACCGTTCGGCATCGACGTCGCCACGGCGATCCCGCCGGGGCTGATCGGCACGCTGGACAGCGCCGTCTACAGCGCCGGACAGATCCGCGACCGCTTCTCGCCCGACGGCTGGCTGGCGCTGAAGGATCTGTCGAAGACCATCCATCAATTCGCGACAACGGTGGCGCCTGGCGATGATGCGACGCGGGCGATGACGGTCATCCTGCGCAAGCTCGCCGGGTTTTCCGGCCTGCTGCATGAGAACATGTATCGCTTCACCGGCTGGCGCTTCCTGGAGATCGGCCGGCGGTTGGAACGCGGCATCCAGATCACGCGCACGCTGGCCCGGCTGACCGGGGCTGCGGCGCCCGAAGGCGCGCTCGACATGATGCTGGAGATCGGCGACAGCGTGATGACCCACCGGCGGCAGTATCCGGTGCAGGCCGGCAGGCGCACGGTGATCGACCTCCTGGTGCTCGATCCGCTCAACCCGCGCTCCATCCTGTTCCAGCTCGAGCGGCTGAAGGCCGAGATCGCGCTGTTGCCTGCTGTCGGTGGCGAGGGGCATATGTCGCCGGCGGCGAAAGAGATACTGCAGCTCAATACGGCAATCGCCATCAAGGAGCCCTCGGACATGACGGCGAAGGCCCTGGACGATCTCGCCACCGAGATCGGCGGCCTCTACAACAGCCTCGCCAAGGCCTATTTCGGCTAAGGACGGGACCCGGAGGCTGGCATGCTCTACGACATCAGACTCAATCTGCGTTACGACTATGATGCTGCAGCCGGCGGCGGCCGCCATCAGGTGCGCGTGCTGCCGCCGACGATATCGGGCGTGCAGCGGGTGATCGCCGCTTCGCTGTCCTTCGCGCCGGCGCCGAGCGAACGCTCCGACTTTTCCGATTTCTTCGGCAACAATGTCACGTCGATCGCCTTTCGCGATGCCCATGATGCGCTCGACATCAGGATGAGCGCGCGCGTCGCCGTCTCGCGGCCGGAACCCGGGCTTGACGTGTCGCCCGACATTCGCCGGCTGCGGAGCCAACTCGAAGCGGTGCGGTCGCTGTCGCCTGATACACCGCATCACTTTCTGGCCGCCAGCGACCATGTCGGCATTGACGCTGATATCACGGGGTATGCGCGGAGCAGTGCCGGCAGTTCTGTCGTCGGTACCGCCATGGACCTGTGCAACCGCATTCATCGCGATTTCACCTACGATGGCGAGGCGACCACGGTGCAGACCCGGGCGAGCGATGCTTTCAGCCTGAAGCGGGGCGTCTGCCAGGATTTTTCGCACATCATGATCGCCGGCCTGCGTGGCCTCGGTATCCCCGCCGGCTATGTCAGCGGCTTCCTGCGCACCATTCCGCCGCCCGGAAAACCGCGATTGGAAGGGGCCGACGCCATGCATGCCTGGGTCAAGGTGTGGTGCGGGCGCGACACCGGATGGCAGGAATTCGATCCAACCAACGGCATGCGGGCAAGCAATGACCACATCACCGTTGGGCACGGCCGCGACTATTCGGATGTAGCGCCGATCGTCGGCGTCCTGAAGACGACGGGCGGACAGGTCGGCGAGCAGGCTGTCGACGTCATTCCGGTCGTGCTGGAAAAGGCATGACGGCAAGCGAGGCCGCAATCGATCTTGAACATCGGCAGAAGGCTGCTTCTCAAACGCGCATGCGGTGAGCCCGGCATCTTTGTGGCAGTCATGTTCGTCGAAGCAATGGCGGAACCAGTGGGCCGATCCGTTGCTTATCTACGGGAAAATTCCGTGGAGAGGACATGCTGGACAAATCCGGATCGTCGAGTGGCCGGTCGGCTGCCAAGGAGGGTGCACCAAAAAACGGGGCGCCGAAGAATGGCGGAGAGGCCTCGGCCGATCGAGCCTCGCTCACCTATGTCACCGATACCGAGCCCGGTATCCGCCGTTTCAGGACCGGCAGGGGATTTTCATACAAAGGACCTGACGGGCAGGGCGTCGACGAGAACACCATGGCCCGCATCAAGGCGCTCGCCATCCCACCGGCGTGGACGGATGTGTGGATTTCGCCCGTTGCTGACGGTCACATCCAGGCGACCGGCCGAGACCAGCGCGGACGCAAGCAATATCGCTATCATCCGCAATGGGCCGAGGAGCGCGACGGCGTCAAATATTCGAGCCTGGTTGCCTTTGCAGAGAGCCTGCCTGAACTGCGACGCCAGATCGACGCCGATCTGCGCCGTCACGGCCTGCCCTTGGAACGCGTTGTTGCCGCTGTGGTCTGGCTGCTCGACAACACGATGATCCGCGTCGGCAATGCCGCCTATGCTCGCGACAACAACAGCTTTGGGCTGACCACGCTGCGCGACCGTCATGTCGACATCAGTGGCTCGAGCCTGCGTTTCGCTTTCAAGGGCAAGTCCGGCAAGGAGTGGAAGCTGAAGCTCGTCGATCGCCGCATCGCCAGGATCGTGCGCGGGGCGCAGGATCTGCCGGGCCAGAAGCTGTTCCAGTATCTCGACGAGGACGGAAGCAGGCGACCGATCCGCTCCGACGACGTCAACCGCTATATCAGGGAGACGGTGGGGGCGGATTTCAGCTCCAAGCATTTCCGAACCTGGGGCGGCACCATCCATGCTGCGTCGCTGTTTGCGCAAACCGAACGACCCGAAAGCCAGGCACAACAGAAGCGGGTGATGAACGGCGTCATCGACAAGGTGGCCGAGCGGCTGG
Source organism: Mesorhizobium sp. WSM4829 (assembly GCF_055811475.1). Taxonomy (NCBI): domain Bacteria; kingdom Pseudomonadati; phylum Pseudomonadota; class Alphaproteobacteria; order Hyphomicrobiales; family Phyllobacteriaceae; genus Mesorhizobium; species Mesorhizobium sp. WSM4829. The sequence goes on from NZ_JBVVQJ010000015.1 coordinate 12,800, forward strand.
GCAACACGCGCGCCATCTGCCGCAGCTGTTACATCCACCCACAGGTCTTCGAAGCCTGGTCCGAAGGTCGGCTGCTCGGCGAAATGGCGGATGCGAACAAGCGGAAGCGATCGATAGCCGGCCTTGATGACGAAGAAGCCGTCGTTCTGAGATGGCTGAAGGCGCAGGAAAGCTGAACCGAAGCGCGCCTGAACCTGTGCCGGAAGCGGGCATTGAAAACATTGTCTTTCCTGCTATGTTGTCCAAAATCGATTTTTGTTAAACAGAAGGTGAGGCACCCTGATGGCGAAGACAGCTGTACGTGTCCGTCGCGGCCTCGCCGCTGGCAAGCGGACGAAAACGCTTCCCAAAGCGGCTGCGAAAATGCAGATGCGTCGCCTGGCCAGAATTGATGCCGTCCTGCAGAGGGCAGAAGAATCCGGCCTGCGCGCTGAGAAGAACGGCAGGATCGCGGGACGGGTGAGTGCCGACCTGATCAAGCAGGCTAAGGCTCGAACCGGATTGACGTCTGATACCGAGCTGGTCGAATTTGCGCTGGCAAATGTAGCCTTGGAAGACAATTTCGCCGAGACCTTCAGGAAAACACGTGGAACGGTGGATCCGACGCTGAAGCTCGGATTCTGAATTGGCCGATTTCGACTTCGGTGCGGCCGTCAGATGGTCGCGATTTGACCCCCAGAAAACGTTAAGCCGCCGGCCCGACAAGGAGCTGCCGATCATCGGTAACCTTGTCGAGGCGGGACAGGAATTGCTGCTGGATACCTGTGTTTACCTTGACGGTTTGCAAGGCCGAGCGCCAGAAGCAGTTGCCGACCTCCTCGACATCAGGCAGGTCAATCATTCTACCATAGCCATCCAGGAACTGATGCACACGGTTGGCGTCCTCAAGCCGAACCACCCGGGCACCGCCGAAGCGATCAAGCAGATCGGGACCATGATCGAGGATATGCCGCCGCATCGGGTTTTTGCAGCAGATCCCGATGTCCTGGGCCGAGCCGCACTCCTCTCAGGAATGCTGTGTCGCCTGCAAGGCTACAAGAATGATTCCAGGCTGCGGGCGCTTCAGGATTGCGTTCTGTTCCTGCAGGCCCAGAAATTGGGATTTGCCGTACTAACGGGCAACATCAGCGACTTCGATTATTTGCTTCAGCTGATCCCGACGGGCCGGGTCTTGATGTATTGGCCAATCCAAATGTAGCTGGAATGCGCCCCAGAAGGCCGGGCGCATCCGGTGCCTGGCGGTTGCTGTCGAATGACGCTTCATAGGGCTGAGAGGACGTAATTTTTTTATCGACGTTGTGTCGGGATCGGTCCTACTGTTTCGTCCTTTGACAGAGAAAAGGACGCACCCATGCTCTACGCAATCCTCTGCTATGCCTCAGAAGACGTCGTCTGCTCGTGGAGCAAGGAACAGGACGATGCCGTCATGGAAAAACTTCTTGGCGTGCAGGAAAAATACGCTCGGGCCGGCCGGCTTGGCCCGGTGGCGCGGCTGCTGCCGACGACCGCTGCGACAACGCTGAGAAAGGTCAAGGGCGAATCGGTCGTCATCGATGGCCCGTTTGCCGAGACCAAGGAACAGTTCCTCGGCTTCTACACGCTCGAATGCGCCGATCTCGACGAGGCCGTCGACTTTGCGCGCGAGCTTTCCGAGGTCAACCCGAGCGGCGGCTCCTACGAAATACGGCCGGTTTCGCTCTTCAATCCCGCCAAGGTTTCAGCATGACCGACCTTACCTGGATCAGCACAGCGATCAGCACCGCCCGCCCCCAGGCGATGGGCGCGCTGCTGCGCTACTTCCGCGATCTCGATGCGGCGGAAGAAGCTTTCCAGGACGCTTGCCTGCGGGCTCTGAAGAACTGGCCGACAAACGGCCCGCCGCGCGATCCGGCGGCCTGGCTGATCTTCGTTGGCCGCAACAGCGGCATCGATGCGGTGCGCAAGCGCGCCAAGCAGGCGCCGCTGCCGGAAGAGCACCAGATCTCCGATCTGGAAGATGCCGAGACCGATATCGCCGAACGGCTGGACGGCGCGCATTACCGCGACGACATATTGCGGCTGCTGTTCATCTGCTGTCATCCCGACCTGCCGGCGACGCAGCAGATCGCCGTGGCGTTGCGCATCGTTTCAGGCCTGAGCGTCAAGCAGATCGCCCGCGCCTTTCTCGTCGGCGAAAGCGCCATGGAGCAGCGCATCACACGTGCCAAGGCGCGCATCGCCGATGCCGGCGTGCCGTTCGAGACGCCCGGTGCGGTCGAGCGCTCCGAGCGGCTCGCCGCGGTCGCCGCCATGGTCTACCTGATCTTCAACGAAGGCTATTCGACCAACAGCGGCGAGGCGCCGGCGCGCGCGCCGCTCTGCGAGGAGGCGATCCGGCTGGCCCGGCTGCTGCTCAGGCTGTTCCAGACCGAGCCGGAGATCATGGGCCTGACGGCGCTCTTGCTGCTTCAGCATGCGCGTGCGCCGGCGCGTTTCGACGACAACGGCGAAATCGTGCTGCTCGAAGACCAGGACCGCAGCCTGTGGAGCCGCAAGATGATCGACGAGGGGCTGGCGCTGGTCGACAAGGCGCTGCGCCACCACAAGCCCGGTCCCTACCAGGTGCAAGCGGCGATCGCCGCCCTGCATGCGCGCGCGGAAAGGCCCGAGGACACGGACTGGAACGAGATCGAGCTGCTCTACAGCCTGCTCGAGCAGATGCAGCCGTCGCCGGTGGTGACGCTCAATCGCGCCGTCGCGGTCGCCAAGGTGCGCGGGCCGGAAGCCGCACTTGCCATGATCGAGCCGTTGGAACAAAGGCTTTCCGGCTATTTCCACTTCTTCGGCCTTAGGGGTGGCCTGCTGATGCAGCTCGGTCGTGGTGAGGAGGCGCGCATCGCCTTCGACCGCGCCATTGCGCTTGCCAATACGGCCGCCGAGGCCGCCCATATCCGCATGCACATCGACCGCCTGATGAAGGAAGGCGCCGTGCGGGGTGCGCAGGCAGCGCGCTGAGACGACTCGCTGGTTCAACGGTCTGCCTTTGGCTTAGACCATGCCGGGGTGGCGATTTTTCCCTGAAACGAGTAATGCCACGCCATGACAGCGCCTGATGTACCGATCGGCGCAGGCATGGCGCAAGGGTGCATGTCCCAAAACCGCTGCGCACTGGGGTCAGGCCCGAGGGCATGCTTTTGGGCGACATGCATAATTGAGCGACGGGTCTGAAAGGGAAAGAAAATGACGATTGCGAAGGAAACAGCCGGGCTGCTGGCGAAACTGGGCGTTGCCGAGGCTGCGCTTTCAGGCGGCGATCTCATCGTGCGCAGCCCGGTGACGGGTGAGCAGATCGCCGCGCTGAAGACGATCTCACCGGCCGATGCGGCAGAGACCATCGACAGGGCGCATAAAGCCTTCCAGGCATGGCGGCTGGTGCCGGCACCGAAGCGCGGCGAGCTGGTGCGGCTGCTAGGCGAGGAACTGCGCGCGTACAAGGCAGAGCTTGGCCGGCTGGTGTCGATCGAGGTCGGCAAGATCCCGTCCGAAGGGCTCGGCGAAGTGCAGGAGATGATCGACATCTGCGATTTCGCCGTCGGCCTGTCGCGGCAATTGTACGGCCTGACCATCGCCACCGAGCGCCCGGGTCATCGCATGATGGAAACCTGGCACCCGCTGGGCGTCGTCGGCGTGATTTCGGCCTTCAACTTCCCGGTCGCGGTGTGGTCGTGGAACGCCGCGCTGGCGCTGGTCTGCGGCGACGCGGTGGTTTGGAAGCCGTCGGAAAAGACACCGCTGACGGCGCTCGCCTGCGAGGCGATCTTCAAACGTGCGGCTGAACGTTTCGGCGATGCTCCGGAAGGCTTGATTTCGGTGCTGATCGGCGATCGCGCCGTCGGCGAAATCCTGGTCGATCATCCTGATGTGCCGCTGGTTTCGGCCACCGGCTCGACCCGCATGGGCAGGGATGTCGGTCCGCGGCTTGCGAAGCGCTTTGCCCGCGCCGTGCTGGAGCTCGGCGGCAACAATGCCGGCATCGTCTGCCCGACGGCCGATCTCGACATGGCCTTGCGCGCCATCGCCTTCGGCGCCATGGGCACCGCCGGCCAGCGCTGCACGACGTTGCGGCGCCTGTTCGTGCATGAGAGCATCTATGATGCCCTGGTTCCGCGCCTGAAGAAGGCCTATGAGAGCGTCTCTGTCGGCAATCCGCTGGAGACATCAGCGCTGGTCGGACCGTTGATCGACAAGGCAGCCTTCGACAGCATGCAGAATGCGTTGAAGGAAGCCGCCGTTCACGGCGGCAAGGTCACCGGCGGCGCGCGGGTCGAGAATGGCCATCCCGACGCCTATTACGTTCGTCCGGCGCTGATCGAGATGCCCAAGCAGGTCTCGCCGGTGACGGAAGAGACCTTCGCGCCGATCCTCTACGTGATGAAATACTCGGACTTCGACGCCGCGCTCGACGAGCACAATGCGGTCGGAGCGGGGCTGTCGTCGTCGATCTTCACCCGCGACCTGCAGGAATCCGAGCGCTTCCTCGGCGTCGACGGGTCCGACTGCGGCATCGCCAACGTCAACATAGGCACGTCGGGGGCCGAGATCGGCGGCGCCTTCGGCGGCGAGAAGGAGACCGGCGGTGGCCGCGAGTCGGGCTCCGATGCCTGGAAGGCTTACATGCGCCGCGCCACCAACACGGTGAACTATTCCAAGGCGCTGCCGCTGGCCCAAGGCGTGTCCTTCGACATCGATTGAGAACGCTACTCGTGACGGCACCCATGAGTCCACGTGGCTCTATGGAGCGGCTGATGTGGCCCACAACACGTCGTTGAAACGTCACCTGTCCCCACCCATATACGCATTGCGTCGGATGTTTTCCTCCCATTGCGTCCGGCGCGTTCCCCTCTGGAGGTTTTGAACCTTCACGCTTGGCCGGACTTTTACAGTCCGGCCTTTTTCTTTTTGGCCCCGTGAAGCTGCGCTGCCGCGAGCGAACTGCAAAACCGCGCGTAGGTGGAGCATCCACGCCCGGCAGGACGTGGTGTTGGCAGCGTGGATGGGCGCCCAACCGGCCAGCCAACAACCGAGAAATGGCCAATTTCGTCACGCTCGACAGCGGCTTGGCAGTAGGGGGTGCGGCGACGAAAGCTGCCATTTTGTCAGAAAATCCACTAGGCTCGCTTGGTTTGCGAGACGGCGAGAGATGCCCGACCTGAAACAGATGCCCGATATGAAGCAAATGAGATTGCTCGGCATCGTGGCCGCGACGGCGATCGGCCTGTATGTCTGCTATCTCTTGGCGTTGCCTTTTTTGCCTGCATTGACCTGGGCGGTGGTGTTGGCAATCATCCTGTATCCGGCTCATCGACAGGTTGAGGAAAGGCTCAGGAACCAGAACCTGGCTGCACTGATGTCAGTCAGCATCGCGGCGGTTGCAGTCGGCCTGCCGCTCATCTTCGTAGCACAGCAGCTTGTTCGCGAGGCGGTAAACGGCGCCACCTATATGGAGGAGGTCATCCGGGGTTGGAACACAGATGCCTTCATGTCGGGCTATCCCAGGCTTTCGGCGGTTGCCCAGTGGATCGAGAACCAAATCGATCCGGCCGGCACGGTCGCCGCATTTGTACAATGGCTGACGGCACAAAGCACATCGCTGTTGCGCGGCTCGATCAATCAGGCCGTGATGTTCGTTCTGACATTCTATCTGCTGTTCTATTTTCTGCGGGACCGTGAATCCGCCCTGCGCGGGATCGAGCGTCTCTCGCCCCTGCGTACCGCGGAGACGGCATACACGCTGTCCCGCCTTGCCGAGACGGTCCATGCGATCCTGATAGGCACCGTGCTTGTCGCAGCTGTGCAGGGGACGCTGGGCGGCCTGATTTTCTGGTGGCTCGGCCTGCCCACTCCGGTGTTCTGGGGCCTGGCAATGGGACTTCTTGCCATCGTGCCGGTGCTCGGCGCATTCGTGATCTGGGTGCCGGCAGCGATCTATCTCGCGCTGGAGGGGGCTTGGGCGAGCGCGGCGATCCTGACCGTCTGGGGCGGCGTGGTCGTCGCCGGCATCGACAATCTGCTCTATCCGATACTTGTCGGGAACCGGCTGCGGCTCCACACGGTGGTCGCCTTTGTCGGTGCTGTCGGTGGCATCGTCCTGTTCGGAGCATCCGGGCTCGTTCTTGGCCCTGCGGTGATTGCGGTCACCGTCAGCCTGGTTGACATCCTCAAGAAGCGACTGAACGAGCAACCCGGGGCGGAACTGACGCCAAAGCGCGACACAAAGCCATCGCGGCAGTCGGGAGCCGCGCCTGGTCGTGAATAAGCATCGCCACGCGCCACCAGTTCGATTCCAGAGCTAAAGAACGTGGAAGGCCCGTATCGCTCGCAAAGGGTGCGCTTACCCCCAGCGTCGAACATTTGCGAACCTCCAGCGAAGGCATCACGTCGTCGATGAAGCTTTGCAGGTCGACCCAATAATCGAGGCTGGCCGAGGCAAGCGGGTTGGCTTTCTGTCATGCGCCAACCGGCCTCATGGGTGGAGCTGCAAGTCTGCGGCCGACCCGTGGAACCTCCAGAGGAGGTGGGGCGCAGTCCATTCGATCGGGTGCGGAGAAAAGCGTCGATCGGGTGGACAGTTTCCCGTTCGTCGTCCCATTATCGATGCCAGGCGTTTGGTGAGTTGTGAAAGCGTGAAGATTGCATGCGTTATCGGCAGCGGGTTCCTCTTTCGTCGAGTATATCCGCGCCTTGTTGGAGAGCCAAATGCAAGAATTCCTTCTTTTTGCGATCGTAGGGTTTTTAGCTCAGGCTGTGGACGGCGCTCTCGGCATGGCCTACGGCGTGATTTGCTCGACAACACTACTGGGGTTCGGCGTGTCTCCTGCACATGCTTCGGCTTCAGTTCACGCGGCCGAGCTGTTTACCACGGCGGCCTCGGGTTCGGCTCACCTCTATCACCGCAATATCGACTGGAAGCTTTTCTGGCGGCTGATGCCGTTTGGCGTGCTCGGCGGCGTTCTCGGCGCTTTTGTGCTCACCTCGTTTGAGGGGGCCATCATGAAGCCTTATGTGACCACATATCTTGCGCTCGTCGGAGGTTGGCTCCTGTTCCGTTCCTTCCGACGGATACCAAGCAAGCCGGTCCCTGCAGCCGCGGTGCCTCCGCTTGGGCTTGGTGGTGGATTTCTCGATGCGGCAGGGGGTGGCGGATGGGGACCCATCGTGACGACGGGCCTTCTCGGTTTTGGCGGGACGCCCCGCTACGTGATTGGCACGGTAAATGCCACCGAGTTCCTTACCACGCTGTCGGTGTCCCTGACCTTCCTGTTTGCGTTGTTGACCGGCCATTGGGCGGAGGCAGGAGCACTGGCAGAAAATCTGATCGCCGTTGCCGGCTTGGTCCTTGGCGGGGTGATCGCAGCGCCGATGGCCGGATTGATGGTGAAGTCGATCGCAGAAAAGACGCTTCTCAGGCTCGTTGGCACTCTGATCATACTGCTGGCGGGCTGGCAAACCGCGCAACTCTTCGAATTGGTGTAACAGAGGCACATCGACCGTGCCGGAGACAAAAACTCAATTCCCAAATGGAACGAAGAGGCCCCGTTGTTGTTTGGATGCCTTGGACAACCGGAGGCCGAGTCGATGAGAAAATTGGTTGCAACAGCAGGTTTGGCGCTGGCGGTCGCGATGCCTGCAGCGGCGCAGGACGCAGCGACCGCGAAAGCCGAATTCGTTAACATGGCCGGCGAGAAGAACGGAACGGCCACGCTGACCGAGACGGCGCAGGGTGTGCTGATAGAGTTGCAGGTGACGGGACTGCCGGCGGGCGAATTGGTTGCGTTCCATGTTCATGAGACCGGAAAGTGTGATCATCAGACCGGCCATGACTCGGCCGGTGGGCACTTCAATCCGACGAATGCCGAACATGGATATCTCGCCGGAAAAGGCCCGCACGCGGGCGATATGCCAAATCAGCTGGTCGGCGCCGACGGCGTTTTGCGTGCTCAGGTTTTCAACAGCATGGTCAAGCTGGATGGTGGAGAAACGGCGATACGAGGCAAGGCATTGATGATCCACGGTGGGCAGGACGACTACAAAAGCCAGCCTGCCGGCGATGCCGGAAAACGTCAGGCCTGTGCCGTGATCGAGTGAGAAAACCCCAGGGGCGTAGCCGACATATGATCTGACCGGCGCTACAGTTCGGCGGTCGGGCAGATGGTCGGAGCCTCTGGCATGAGGATAAGCCAGAGGTAAGCTCATGAGCCTGCAGAGGAACTGGCGACGCAGCCATTGCGCCGAGGTTGGCCTTCATTTGCGACTGCCGGATGATTGCATGAACGATACTTCTCCTATGGCTGTGCCCGCCACGGGCCTTGCCCAGTCAGCCATTTCCGCCCGCGGCCTGGTCAAAACCTTCGGCAAGCTGCGTGCCGTCGATGGTATCGACCTCGATGTGCCGCGCGGCATTATTTTCGCTATCCTGGGTCCGAACGGCGCCGGCAAGACAACGCTGATGCGGATGCTTGCGACGCTGTCGCGCCCCGACGCCGGCTCCGCGACCGTGATGGGGCACGATCTCGTGCAGGCCCCGCACGAGGTCCGTGCGGCAATCGCGATGACCGGGCAGTTCGCTTCGCTCGACGAGGACCTGACGGGCCGGGAGAACCTCGTCCTGCTCGCCCGACTCTGGGGTTTTCGCGGTCGTGCCGCGAAAGCCCGTGCGGACGACCTGCTCGCGGCTTTCGGCTTGTCCGAAGCGGCGACGAAGCAGGTGAGGGACTATTCGGGTGGCATGCGAAGGCGGCTCGACATAGCCGCGTCGCTGATCGTCACGCCGGGCGTGCTGTTCCTCGATGAGCCGACCACGGGCCTCGATCCGAACGCCCGCAAGGATGTCTGGGGCATGATCCGCGGCCTCGCCGAGGCCGGCGTCACCATCCTGCTCACCACGCAATATCTCGAAGAGGCCGATCAACTCGCGGCACGCATCGCCGTCATCGACCACGGCAGGAAGATTGCCGAGGGCACCAGCCGTGAATTGAAGGCGGCCACCGGCTCCGGTTTTCTCCATGTCGCGCTCGCTGATGTCGCGCGGCTGGACCAGGCGGCGTCGATCCTGGAACGCCGGCTGGAGCACCCTGTCCAACGCAGTGCCGAGGGCGCGGAACTCTCCGTCCTTGCCGGCACGGCGAAGGCCGCCAACGAGGCGCTGGCCGACCTGGTCGCTGCCGGCATCGAACTGTCGGATTTCTCCATGGGCCAACCCAGCCTTGAGGAGGTCTTCTTCGCGCTGACGGGCCAGCCGAGCCTGGGTGAAAGCCGGAAGGACGACAAGCCATGATCGACACGACATCCCTGCATCGGCTGCAAAGGGTCGCCCGACCGAGGTCCCCATCAGCCCTTTCCAACGCGCTGGTCTTCGGATGGCGCGCGGTGCTGAAATTCAAGCATGTGCCGGAGCAACTGTTCGACTTGGTGATGACTCCGATCATGTTCACGCTGCTGTTCACCTTCGTCTTCGGCGGTGCGCTCGCCGGTTCGCCTGGCGAATACCTGCAGTTCTTCCTGCCCGGCATCCTGGTTCAGACCGTGGTGTTCAACGCAGTCTATTCGGGCATGGGATTGTCGACCGACCTCGGCAAGGGCTTGTTTGACCGCTTCCGATCGCTGCCGATCTGGTCGCTCTCTCCGTTCGCCGGTCTGATGGTGGGCGACATCCTGCGCCATTTGATTGCCGCCTCGATCATCCTCACCATCGGGCTGATCCTCGGCTACCGGCCGGAGGCGGGCATCCTCGGCGTGCTTGCCGCCTTCGCCATGCTGATCGCCATCGGGTTCGGCATGGGCTGGGTATTCATCGTGCTCGGCCTGCTGATCCGAACGCCAACCACAGTGATGACGCTCGGCTTTACCTTCCTGTTTCCGCTCGTCTTCGCCTCAAACATCATGGTCGACCCCGGGACCATGCCGGACTGGCTGCGGGCCTTCGTCGAAGTCAATCCGGTGTCGCTGATGACGACGGCGCTGCGCGGGTTGATGGGTGGCGGGGCGACACTCAGTCAGGTCGTCCTCGCCCTGATCGCGCCGGTGGCGCTGACCGCGATCCTGGCGCCGACGACACTATGCCTGTATCTCAGAAGGTGAGAGGCGTAGCGGGAGAGGTATCCCTACGCGACATGGGCCGTGCGCTGCCTCGGCTTGATCGCGGTGGCGAGCAGCAGGCCGGCGACGATAAAGGCGGCGCCGGCGAGGTCGTAGTCGTGCAAGCTTTCGCCTAGGAAAAGATAAGCGAGCACGGCGACAAAGACAGTCTGCAGATAGAGCAGCATGCTGGCGCGCCCGGCGCCAAGCGTCTCGACGCTGCGGTTGTAGAGGTAATACATCAGCGCGCCGCCCGGGCCAGCGACATAGGCGAGTGCCAGAAGGCCGTTCGCATGCAGCGCCGAACGCTCGCCGGAAAACAGCTCCCAGAGATAGAGGGGCAGTGCGGCCAGCGCGCCGGCCCCCAGCAGCAGGACCACCGTCGGCAGCAGTTCGATGGCGAATTTGGCGCGACGCAGCAGCACGGTGTAGAGGCCCCAGCAAAACGCGCTGCCGACGATCCACAACTCTCCGGGATTGAACTGGAGCCGCATCAGCGCGGTCAGGTCGCCGCGCGCCACGATCACCACCATCCCGACCAGAGCGAGCAGCGCGCCAAGCGCCTTCCAGATGCCGAGGGGCTCGCCGAGCACGAAGCGGGCAAGCACCATGGTCATGATCGGCGACAGCGCCATGATGATGCCGGCGGTCGTCGCGTCGGTGTAATTGAGGCCCGTGTAGATCATGCCCTGACAGAGGGTCAGCCCGATGGCGCCGATGGCCAGCACCTCGATCGCCCGGGACTGGATCAGTGCGAGCATCGCCCCGTGATGATGATGGACGATAGGCAGCAGGATCGCGCAGGCGAGCGCCAGCCGCCAGAAGCAGAGCGCCCAAGGCGGCATCTCGGGGGCGACCCACTTGGCTGCGATGTAGACGCCGGCGGACAGGAGCCAGCAGAGCGTCGCGGTGGAATAGGCGAGTGGAAGCGATGCGTCGGCTGTCGTCTTGGCTACGCCAGGATCGGCTATCGGCAGCGATTGCATGCCCGTCTCCTCCCACAGCCGATCTTAGCAAAATTGCTGCGTCTTGCCGAGCAGCAACGTCAGCTATGTCACCAATCCCTGTGCGGCCTGCTCGAGCGCAACATCTGGAGGATGGCGCGTGCGGATACCGAAGTATCTTCATCGCGCTGACGCGTGCCGATGCAGCGCCGGACAGGATCGCCGATTTAGATCTGGTCCGTGGTGGTGTGCGGCTGTCTCACCAGCTCGGCTTGCCACGTCGACAAAAGGCAAACCGCTGTGGAAAACCGAGCGGAAGATGGCGTCCCATGACGCCAAGCCGATCTCTGCTTACCGCCCGCTCATTCTTCAGGTGCACGTGTCGGCTCGTATTCGCTCGCGTCGAACACGTGGTGGTGAACGCGTCCGGTGAACATTTTCAGCAGCTCGCCGGTAACTTCGCGGCTTTCGGACCGGATGGGGGACTGAAGCGCCAATTCACAGGCCGCCATATCCGGATAGCGGATGGCCAGCGCCATTGCGTAGGCCGGGGCGTCTTCGTCGCGGATAGTTCCGTCGAGGATGCGGATTTCCTCGGCTCCGGGAAACTGCGTCCAGAGCGGGACAAGCCGGTCTTTCACGAACTGGCGGAACTCAGCTTCCCTGCCGCTATGGATTTCGCCTTCGAAGAGCGCGTATCGGATGATCATGGTTTCTCCGGGGTTTCGGCCTGCAACATTTCCCGGTGCGGCCGCGAGGCCGCGCGACCGCCGGATCGGTTGAGGTGGGCTGCTGTGGCCGGGTGAGTCGTGGGGGGGGGGGGGGGGGGGGGGGGGGGGGGGGGGGGGGGGGGGGGGGGGGGGGGGGGGGGGGGGGGGGGGGGGGGGGCCCCCCCCCCCCCCCCCCCCCCCCCCCCCCCCCCCCCCACGGCCGGCGCCTACATTTTGCCCCACATTTTCTTGTATTCGTCGCGATAGCCATTGTCGGGGTCGAAGCTGTTCTTCGGCCCGCCGTCGAATTCGACGTTGTCTGCGGTCACGACGTGGAGCGGCGAAAGGTAGCCGGACCATTTTACACCGGCGATCGCGCGGTTCAGCTCGTCGACCAGTTGCCAGCCCTGCAGGTTGAGCGGTTCGGCCACCGTCACCTTCTGGAACTGGCCGGCGCGGATGCGTTGATAGGCCGATTCCGAGCCGTCGCCGGCGGCGACATTGATCGGCGCGTCGGTACCCGTCTTGCCGGCTGCCGCGAGCGAGGGACCCATGAAGTCGAAATAGAGATCGTTGATGGCCAGCGAATGCGTCCAGCTGTCGCCGTACTTCTGCAGCAGTGAGGTGGTCAGCTGCGGCATGCGCTGCGACGTTTCGGCGATAGGCGTGTCGACATATTCGAGCACGGTTCCGCCGAGCTTCTCGATTTCTTCCTTCATCCGATCGGCCTTGGCGATGGCTATCGCATAAGTGGAATCGGTGAAGATCACCACTCCGGGTTTTCCTTTGGCGTCTGCGTAGGCCCAGTTCGCGGCCGCGGCTGAAACCTGCATGGCGTCGGTGGAGACATTGGCAAAGAGCCCGATCTTGTCGTCCGGGCCGATCGTCGGGCCGGCATGCCAGGCAACCATCGGAATGCCCGCGGCCTTGGCCTGCTCGATCGCCGGTGCCTGTTCGACCGCGTCGAAGCCGTTGATGATGATGCCGCTTGGCTGCAGCGCCATGGCCTGGCCGAAGGCGGCGGTGCGGCCTCCGATCGATCCGGCGCCGTCGATTACCTTGACCTCCCAGCCGATCGCCTCGGCCGCTTCCTCGACGCCGGTCGTCACCCCAAGGATGCCGCCATTTTTCAGGTCGCCGGCAAGAACGACGATTGTCTTGCCTTCCTGGGCCCTCGGGCCGGCGGTCGGGCCATCCCAGGCCGTAACTTTCTGGGCATATTTTTCGACGATCGCCATGGCGTCGGCCATGGCATCGGCCCGCGCCTGGTCGGCAAACATTGCCGGGGCCACGATGGCGGCCGACAGCATTGCCACCGATGATTTCAAGAAATTCCTGCGCTGCATAACCTACCTCCCTGCTTTTGAGATCCTGATCGACCGTCCGGACTATTAGCTTCCGGACGGATTTGGCTTTCGCGGCAGTTTTGCCGCGGCGCCCCGTTTGCGCTGCGCGTATCCGGCAATGCCGATCGCGACGAGAAGCGTCACGCCGTTGAATAGAGGCTCAACGAAGAAGGAGCCGCCGAATTGCTGGATTCCGGAAATTCCGACGGCGAGGATGGCGACGCCGATCATCGTGCCCCAGACATTGACCCGGCCGGGCTTGATGGTGGTCGAGCCGAGGAACGCACCGACAAGCGCCGGCAGCAGATATTCAAGGCCGACGCTCGCCTGGCCGATGCGCAGCTTGGAAGCGAGCAGGACGCCCGTCAGTGCGGTGAGAAACCCCGATGAGACGAAAGCCCCTATGACAAAGCGCCGCACAGGAATGCCGTTGAGGGCAGCCGCCTTGGGATTGGCGCCGATCGCGTAGACGTAGCGGCCGATCGGCAAATATTCCAGCACGATCCACAACGTGACGGCGATCGCCAGCACATAGAAGCCGGTGATCGGCAGGCCGAACAGCATGGTGCCGTTGAGTGCATAGAACCCGTCGGGCAAGACACCGACCACCTGCCGCCCACCGGTGTGCCAAAGGGCAAGCGCATAGAGCACGGTTCCCGTGCCGAGCGTGGCGATGAAGGAATCGATCCGGGCGACTTCCACGAGGAGCCCGTTCAGGAAGCCCGTACCGGCGCCGAGAAACAGGACGATCATCACGGCGAGGGGCCAGGGGATGCCCAGCATGGTCTGCAGGCTGATAGCGAGGATGTGCCACAACACTATTCCGTAGCCGACGGTCAGGTCGATGCGGCCCGAAGCCATCGGGATCATGGCGGCCAGCGACAGCAGTGCGATGATCGCCTTGTCGGAAACGATCGAGCGTAAATTGAGCAGTGTCGGGAACGTTTTCGGCAGCAGGATTGAGAACAGCACGATCAGCATGAGCGTGAGGATGACGAGGCCGTAGACCGGGACGAGCCTGATGAGCTTCTGCCGCGCCGGCAGGCCGGTCATTTCGCCCTGTGTCGGCTCGAGAGCGGTGGATTCGATGGATTGCATGGTCTTGCTCCGGGTCGGTCAGGCGGCTTCGGATGCCGATGCGGCGGTGATTACGGCGGATGTGGTGAGTTCATCGCCGGCGAGCTCGCGAACGATCTGCCCGCGGGAAAAGACCAGCGCCCTGTGGCAGATATGGGCGATCTCCTCGAAGTCGGTCGAAACGACGACGACGCCCAATCCGGCTTCGAGCGCCCGCCCGATCAGCCGGTAAATCTCGGCCTTCGCGCCGACATCGACGCCGGCAGTCGGGTCTTCGGCGATGAGCAGCTTGCGGCCGGTATGAAGCCAACGGCCGACGACGACCTTCTGCTGGTTGCCGCCGGACAGCGCCTCGATCGGCAGGTCCGGATCGTTGGGCCTGAGGCCGACCGTGTCGCCGATCGCCCGAGCAAGTGCCGCCTCCTTGTGGCCAGCGAGAAAGGAAAACAGGCTGCGCCTGGCCGCGCCCGGATTGATAAAAATGTTTTCGCGGATTGAGAGTGCAGCCGCGATCGATTCCTCGGTGCGATCGCGGGCGATGAGACCGACTCCGGCTTGCATCGCCGCAATGGGACTCGAGAGATCAGGCGTTTTGCCGTCGATGGAAATCTCGCCCGCAAAAGTTGTGCAGCCGAAGAGCGTCCGCCCGATGAGTTCCTGCCCGGCGCCGCGCAGCCCGACAAGGCCGAGCATTTCACCCCGGCGGACGTCGAAGGAAACCGGCCCGGCTCCCGCGCAAACCAGGTCGCGCACCGTACAGATCGTCGCGCCCGCCTTGGTGGCCGCCTTGGCAAAGATCTGGCTCGCCGGTCGCCCGACGATCATTTCCACCAGTTCGTCCGGCTTTGTGTCGGCTACCTTCTTCTGGCCGACCAGCTTCCCGTCCCGCAGCACGGCTACCCTGTCTGCGATGCGGAAAATCTCGTCGAGTCGGTGCGAAACATAGATCATGCCGACGCCGCGCTGCTTCAGGGGACGAAGCGCGTCGAACAATCGGTCGACCTCATCGGCGGGAAGGCTCGCCGTCGGTTCGTCGAGCACGAGCACATCGGCTTCGGTTGCCAGCGCTCGGGCGATCGCGACGAGCGACTTTTCCGTCCGGGTGAGATCCTGGACCCGGGTCGTCGGATCGAAATCGCAGCCGACGAGGCTGAGCGCGGCCTGAGCCCGCTCTTCCGTCGCGCGCCAGTCGATGAGGCCCGAGCGGAGCGAAAACCCCTGAGCCAGCCCGACATTCTCGCCGACGGACATCCATTCGATCAGGCCGAGGTCCTGGTGGATGAAGGCGACCTGCTGGCGCTGGTTGGGACGCGGGGGCCGATGCTGATACGGCTCGCCGCGAAACAGGATGCGTCCGCCATCCGGCCGGTGGATGCCGGCGAGCGTCTTGATGAGCGTCGATTTGCCGGCGCCGTTCTCTCCCAGCAGGGCGAGAATTTCGCCTTCATGCAGATCGAGCGATACGTCGGAAAGCGCGCGCGTGCCGCCGAACTCCTTGGTAATCGACTGAAACTCGACCAGCTTGTTCCCGAACACGCACGCTCCTCCCAAAGCTAATAGGTATATGTTATCGATAACATAGCCGGATAGTCAAGCGCCGCCCGCGTAAATCATGCGTCAGTCCTGGCGCATGCCGTCGAGCAGGCGCATCATTTCGGCGGAATCGCGGGCTCCGAGACCGGCCGCGCAAAGCAGGCGATGAATTTCGACGACCTGCCCAGTCATCGGCAGCGGAGTCTTCGTCTTCAGCGCGAACGCCTGGAGGGAATCGAGATCCTTCAGCATGTTGTCGATCCGGCCGGTCGGCGAAAAATCGCGCGCGGCGAATTTCTTCATGAACTCCTGCATAATGTTGGAATCGGCGCGACCGCCGGCGAGCGCAGCGGGAATTAGTGCTGCATCGACGCCTCCGGCTTCGGCCAGTTTCACGGCTTCCGCGACCGCCTGGAACAGAACGGCGCAAAAGAGTTGGTTGATCAGCTTGGTCGTCTGGCCGGCGCCACTCGGGCCCATCAGCGTGTAGTTCGCGCAAAGATGCTGCATGACGGTCCGGGCGCGCTCGAAATCGGCCTTGTCGCCGCCGGCCATAACCGTCAGGCGGCCCGCAAGCGCGCCGGGTGCGCCGCCCGAAAGCGGACAGTCCACCCACTTCATGCCGGTTTCGTCAGCAAGTTTTTTCGACAATTGCGCGGTATCGACTGGATCGATGGACGACATATCGATGAGGATCTTCCCGGGTCCGGCTGCTTCAGCGACGCCCGCGGCGCCGAAGACCGCGGCACGCACTATGTTGGCGTGGTTGAGGCTGAGGATGACGAAATCGCTTGCCTGCGTCGCGGCGGCAGCGGAGGCGGCGGATGCTGCGCCTTTACCGGCAAGAGCGGATACCTTGGCGCTGTCGAGATCGAACACCGTCACCGCCTGCCCCTCCTCGAGAAGCCGGGACGCGATCGCCGAGCCCATGATGCCGGCGCCGATGACGGCGATTTTTGCTGGGGCTTGCGACATATCTCACGTTCCCTTCGTTTGCTGAACCTGTACCCCGATCCCCATCTCCGCCAGCAGTGCACAAGCGGCGTCTATGATCGCGTCCACCGTCGCGGCGATGTTGACCGTGATCACGCCCTGCTCGGCCGTGGGATCTTCCAGCGTCGCGAATTGGCTGTCCAGCAGCGAGGGTGGCATGAAGTGGCCGCGCCGCTCGCCGATCCGTTGCCGCAGCAATTGGTGCGATCCTTCCAGGAACACGAAGACCAGATCGCCTCTGGCCGCCTGGCGAAGGCGATCCCGATAAGCTTTCTTGAGTGCCGAGCAGCTGACGACAAGGCCATCGCCTTGCGCCGTACGCAGCGCCCGGCCGACAAGGTCTAGCCAAGGCCAGCGATCGGCGTCGTCAAGCGGAACGCCGGCCGACATCTTCTCGACGTTCTGGAAGGGATGCAGCGCGTCGCCCTCGACAAATCCGATGCCCAGGCGCGCGGCGATGCCCTCGCCAATGCTGGTTTTGCCGCAGCCGCTGACGCCCATCACCACGATGAGGGCCGGCTCAGAGGCAGGTCGTGATGCCGCCATCGACATAAAGCGTATGACCGTTGACGAATGACGAAGCCGGGCCGGCGAGGAAGACCGCCGCGCCAACCAGTTCGTCGACATTGCCCCACCGCCCCGCCGGAGTGCGGTTGGCCAACCAGGCCGAGAACTCCGGATTTTCGACCAGCGCCTGATTGAGCGGGGTCTTGAAATAGCCGGGTGCGATCGCGTTGACCTGCAGGCCATGTTTGGCCCAGTCCGCGCACATGCCGCGCGTCAGATTGCGCACGGCGCCCTTGGTGGCGGTGTACGGCGCGATGTTGGTCCGGGCCAATTCGCTCTGCACAGAGGCGATGTTGATGATCTTGCCTTTCTGGCGTGGGATCATGTACCGGGCCACCGCCTGACCGACATAAAAGACGCTCGAAATGTTGGTGCGCAGGAGTTCATCCCACTTGTCGGCCGGAAAATCCTCGAGCGGCGCGCGATACTGCATGCCAGCATTGTTCACGAGAATATCGATCGGCCCAAGATTGGCTTCGATGTCGGCGGCGCCCTTTGCGGCAGCCTCTGCTGAGGTGACGTCGAACACCGCGCCATCGGCTTTGAAGCCCTTCGCGGCGAGCATTCGAGCCGCCTCCGCGACTTTGTCGGCGTTGCGGCCGTTGACTACGATCGTCGCGCCATGACGCGCCAGACCCTCGGCCAGCGCCAGGCCGATGCCTTGGCTCGATCCGGTAACCAGGGCTCGAAGCCCAGTCAAATCGAAGAGCGAACTCACTCCAACCTCCCTGCAAGGCAAAACGATTCCAGGCGACCCGATTTTCTTGCTCCGCCTTTCTAGCCCATTGACATGGATGTTATCGATAACATAGTCAATAGAAAAGGTGAAAATTCGGAGGAGACCTGCCGGTGACCGACATCCTGATGATAGGCCCTTACCCCGCCTGGGACATGGAAGACCTGGAAGCAAAATACCGGATGCATAAGCTCTGGGAGGCGACGGACACGGACGCGCTGCTCGCCGGAAAGGCCGACGCCATCCGCGCCATCGCAACCCGCGGCGAACTGGGCGCGAGCGCCGCGCTCATGGCAAGGCTGCCTAAGCTGGAGATCGTCTCCTGCTACGGAGTGGGCACCGACGCGATAGACCTCGGCCACGCCAAGGCGAACGGGATCCGGGTCACCAACACGCCGGATGTGCTTACCGAAGATGTCGCCGACATCGGCATCGGTCTTCTGCTATCGGTGGCGCGCAATATCCCTCAGGCGGATGCCTATGTGCGGAACGGAAGCTGGACCAAGGGCAATATGCAACTCGTTACCCGCGTCTGCGGCAAAAAGCTCGGCATTGTCGGCATGGGCCGGGTCGGCGCCGCGGTGGCAAAGCGCGCGGCCGCCTTCGATTGTGCCATCTCGTACTACGACATCAACAGGCGCCGCGACCTGCCTTACGCCTATGTCGGCGACCTCGTGGATTTGGCGCGCGACAGCGAATTTTTGATCGTAACACTCGCTGGAGGCGAAAGCACAAAAAACATCATCAACGCCTCTGTCCTTGAAGCGCTCGGTCCTGACGGCATTCTCGTCAACATCTCGCGCGGCAGCACGATCGACGAAACGGCGCTGCTCGCAGCCCTGGAATCGAAAACGATCAAGGGAGCGGGGCTTGACGTCTTCTGGAACGAGCCGGCGATCGACGAGCGCTTTCTGAAGCTCGGCAATGTCGTGCTGCAGCCGCACCATGCCAGCGGCACGGTCGAAACAAGAAAGGCGATGGGCAAGCTCGTGCGCGACAATCTCGCCGCCCATTTCAGCGGGCAGGCCCTGCTGACGCCGGTCGTTTAGGAGGCGCGTCCATGAAGTCGCTCGTCATTCATGCCGCAAGGGATCTGCGGATCGAAGAAACCGACCCCGGCGCGCTCGAACCCGGACAGGTCGACATCGCCATTGAGGCCGGCGGCATCTGCGGCTCCGACCTGCATTACTACAACCACGGCGGCTTCGGCGCGATCCGGCTGCGCGAACCGATGATCCTCGGCCACGAAGTCGCTGGCACGATCAGGGCGGTCGGGGAGGGGGTTTCCTGCCTCGAGACAGGCGATCGGGTTGCGATCTCGCCGAGCCGGCCGTGCAATGCCTGCCGCTATTGCCTTAAGGGCCAGCAGAACCAGTGCCTCAACATGCGCTTTTACGGCAGCGCCATGCCGATGCCGCATATCCAGGGAGCATTCCGCCAACGGCTGGTCGCCGACGCCACGCAGTGCCACCGGATAGCAGACCACGTCTCGATCAACGAGGCGGCTTTCGCCGAGCCGTTCGCGGTTACGCTGCACGCCGTCAACCGGGCGGGTTCGCTGTTGGGCAAGCGGGTTCTCGTCACGGGCTGCGGGCCGATCGGGGCGCTCTGCATCATCGCCGCCCGCGCGCACGGGGCACGGGAAATCGTCGCAACCGATGTGATGGCCGGCGTTTTGAAAACAGCCACGGAAATCGGCGCCGATCGCACGATCAACGTCGCGACCGACGCCGACAAGCTGGCGGCCTACAACGCCGACAAGGGATATTTCGACGTGATGTTTGAGGCGTCGGGCAACGAGCGCGCTGTTCGCGCCGGTCTTGAGGTTCTAAGGCCGCGCGGCGTGCTGATGCAGCTCGGGCTCGGCGGCGACCTGGCGATCCCGCAAAATCTCGTCGTCGCGAAGGAAATCGAGATGCGCGGCACGTTCCGCTTCCATGACGAGTTCGCGCTCGCCGTCGACCTGATCAACCGCAACCGGGTGGATGTGAAACCGCTGCTTACAAGGATCTATCCGCTCGAGGAAGCCGTCGCAGCCTTCGAGATCGCCGGCGACCGCAACAAGTCGATGAAGATCCAGATCGCCTTCTGAAGGGCTACGCTACCGGGGCGAGCCGCTCACAGCATAGCGGCGCCGATCGCTGCCAGGGTGGCGCGCGACGTCGATGTCCTGCTCGCCGCTTCCCGATCCAACGGCAATCGCGCCCGCAAGCCTGCTGCCGAAGCGGATGGGCAATCCGCTGGGAAGACAGCTCACGCCGCCCTGCGATGCGACTGCCGCCGCTGCCTCGAATGGTATTGCGCCTGTCGCGGCGTTGATGGCTGCCGCCGTGCGCGCCTTTGCCCGCGCGGTATGCATGCTCAAATACCTGGCGCCGTCCATGCGCAGGCTGGCGATCGTCTCGCCGCTGGCGTCGACCACGACGAAGCATTGCGGGACACCCATTGCGCTTGCTGGCGCCATGCCTGCGCTCAGCGCCTTCATTGCGCCGTCATGGCTCAGACTTACGGTTCGCGGAACACCGCCATGGTGCGGCCTCTATCGCCGGAATGGTTGAGTGTTAGGCGCTTTCCCGCTCCACCACCTTGTAGCTGGTCAAGATAATTTCCTGGGACAAGCCGTTGTCCTCGCCCTTGATCGACTGGATCAGCTTGCGTGCGGCCTGTTTGCCGATGCCGTAGCAGTCCACGTTCACCGTCGTGAGTGTCGGATGGCAGTAAGCTGCAATCTCGAAATCGCCGAAGCCGGCGATCGCGATGTCCTGCGGAACCCGGATGCCCCGGCGCTTGCACTCCATCACCGCACCAAACGCCGACAAATCCGAGACGCACAGCGCGACCTCGGTATCCGGCCAGCGCTCCAGCATGCCGACGACCGCCTGTCCGCCCTGCTCGATCGAAATTGGAGGCACGCCGAATGAAACCAAGCGGCCGGGCGGCAGGCCGAGTTCCTCGATCGCCTTGACGAAGCCGGCCCGCCGCTGGCTGCCGCGCGTATCCCGTGACGTCGTACCGCCGATATAGCCGAATTTCCGGTAGCCTTTTTTCGCCAATGTCCTGACGAGCAGCGCCATCGCCTCCTCGTTTGAGAAGCCGACGACCTGATCGATCGGCTTTGGCGGCAATTCCCACGTTTCAACCACCGGAATGCCCGCGCTTTCCAACATGCGCCGCGTCAGATCGGTATGTGTGCCGCCAGTCAGGATAATGCCCTCCGGACGGCGGCGAAGCATCGCCTCGATCAGCCTTTCTTCCTTTTCCGCCGTGTAGTCGGTGTAGCCGAGCAGAAGCTGAAGACCAGTATTCTCCAGTTCGTCGGTGATGCCGCGGGCGGTGTCGGCAAAATTCGAATTGTTGATCGAGGGAATGATCGCGGCCACAAACCCGGTCTTGCGTGATGACAGGCTTCCGGCGGACTGGTCGAGCACATAACCAAGCTCGTTTACCGCCGCCAGGATCCGTTCACGCGTTGCATCCGAGACGCGGCCGTCC
This sequence comes from Mesorhizobium sp. WSM4829, assembly GCF_055811475.1. Lineage (NCBI taxonomy): Bacteria > Pseudomonadati > Pseudomonadota > Alphaproteobacteria > Hyphomicrobiales > Phyllobacteriaceae > Mesorhizobium > Mesorhizobium sp. WSM4829. The sequence goes on from NZ_JBVVQJ010000015.1 coordinate 34,311, forward strand.
TTCTTGAGTGCTCGCGAAACCGTCATCGCCGAGACGCCGGCCCGGCGGGCCACGTCAAGCATCGTCGGCACCTGGTTCTCGGGAGATTTGGCGGTCAGTTCCTTGGGCATCATGACGTTCCGCAAGCCGGTTGCGGGACGCACACTAACGACCGAGCGTGCCATGGATTCATCGCGCGCTTGTCCTCATGCATGCCCCCTTGGAAATCAAACTACGACATGTATGTTATCGCTATCATGGCGCGCTGGCAACAGCCGTCGCACCGCGCATGCCGCCGCACGAGATCGATGCACGCCGGTCAAGTACCCGTTGCCGCGCGAATAACCAGGAGAACTCAACCCAGTGTTTGGAGAGATTGAGGGTACAGGTTTCGAAATGCTCGATCCGCGATTTGCCGCCTGCTTCGTCGGGCACGCGCGCGTCGAGCGGCTTTGGTCGGGCGGGCGCTGGCTGGAGGGCCCTGCATGGTTCGGGCCGGGCCGCTATCTCATCTGGTCCGACATTCCGAACAACCGGATGATGCGCTGGGACGAGACCGACGGCTCGGTTTCGGTGTTTCGCCAGCCTTGCAATAACAGCAACGGAAACACGGTCGACAATCATGGGCGGCTTGTCACCTGCGAGCACCTGGCGCGACGGGTGACAAGGACGGAGTTCGATGGCGCGATCACGATCGTTGCCGACCGGTTCGAAGGCAGGCGCTTCAACTCGCCGAACGACGTCGTGGTTGCGTCGGACGGCGCAGTCTGGTTCACGGATCCGCCCTACGGCATCATGCACGACTATGAGGGCGATTACGGCGAGGAAGAGATCGGCGGCTGCCATGTCTACCGGGTCGATGCGGCGACGGGCGCGGTCACTCGAGTCGCCGACGACTTGGTCAAGCCCAACGGCCTTGCGTTTTCCCCCGACGAAAAACTGCTCTATGTCGCCGACACGGGCGCTACGCACCTGGAGCGCGGACCCCGTCACATCCGGAAGTTCCGCGCCGGCGACGAAGGAAGGCTGAGCGGCGGCGACGTCTTTGCCGAATGCGCCAGTGGATTTTTCGACGGCTTCCGGATCGACACGAAAGGCCGCGTCTGGACCAGCGCCGGCGATGGGGTTCACTGCTTCGATCCGGACGGAACGCTAATCGGCAAGATCCGCATTCCCGAGACCGTCGCGAACGTCACTTTCGGCGGAGCTCGCCGCAACCGACTCTTCATCTGCGCGACGACTTCGCTTTATGCCGTCTACCTTACGGCCAACGGCTCCAAACTGGGCTGACACTGCAGCAGAACGGTCAGCCATTTCGGGCGTCTGCGACTGCTCGACAATGTTACAACTCGAGCATCGAGGTAGAGCCAAGATCGGGGAGTCGCCGAAGCGAATGTCCCTTAGACGCGCAACCAAGCCGCGAATCTCCTGTATTTCGCGCATTTGGGGCTAACAATCCATGAAACACGCGCTGGGCACTTGACATCATGTTATCGATAACATCAATATAGGGCGGTTGGAGGAAAAATGAGATCGGCACACTCGCAAATGCGGGGCTAAGGCCCGCGGAGACCGCCCTGTGCAGTCGCCAAGGGCAGTGTGCAGATCCAATTTTCCAACATCGAAGCTCTAGGAGCAGACACAGCCATCTGTCCGATCGTGTCAATGCCGGTGGATGCACGGACATATTTGATAGGCGCCTCGCAGTCGGCGCCTCGGGATCTTTCACGGAGGAGAACACCATGAAACCACTTGTCAAAATCCGCGCAATATTCGCCGCGATCAGCCTTGCCGTCCCAATGCTAGCGATGGCCAACGCGCCCGCCAGCGCCATCACTCTGGAAGAGATTACGTCACGCGGCAGCGTCCGAATCGGCGTCGTGACCGGCGCGCCTCCGATGGGCATGGTCGATGAAAGCGGCAATCCGACGGGTTACGACGTCGACGTCGCCAACCTCATTGCCGGTTATCTTGGAGTGAAGGCGGAACTCGTTCCGCTGACGCCGCCGTCGCGAATCCCAGCCCTGCAAACCGGCAAGGTCGATTTTCTGGTGGCCACGCTGGCGCCTACCGGAGAACGGGCCAAGACCGTCATGTTCACCCAGCCCTACAGTGCCTTCAACATGGTGATCGTCTCTGGCCCAGATCAGAAATTCGCCCAGCTATCAGAGCTCGAAGGCAAACGCGTTGGCGTCAATCGGGGCTCGTCGCAGGAAGCCGCATTGCGGCGGGTCGCCGTGCCGGGGCTCGAGATCGTCGTGTTCGAGGACGATTCGACAACCGCTCAGGCGCTCTTTGCCGGCCAGGTCGATGCGACCGCGCTCCCCTCGACAGTTGCCAACGCCATCATTCAGCAGAGGCCGGACGCCGGTCTGCAGGTCGGCTTCACCTTTTTCCGGCAAGGCAACTCCATGGCCACCACGCTCCAGGATTTCGAGGTGCACCAGTGGCTCAACACCGCGATCTATCTGATGAAGAATTCCGGCGAACTTGACGCCATCGCGACGAAGTGGACGGGCACCGCGATGCCGCAACTGCCTTTGTTCTGATCTCACGAAAGGTTGGCGGACTATCTGCGTCCGGCAAATTCGTTGGTGACGTTCCGATCGAGGACCAAGAATGTCTTACACATTCCAGTTCGGCGCTATCGCGCAATACACCGACGAGATTGTCGCCGGGATATGGCTGACGATCATGTTGTCCGCCGCCTCCATCGTGATGGGAAGTTCGTTCGGCATCGTTCTCGCGTCGCTGCGTTCGATGCACGGCCGGGCAGTGCGGCTCATGGTCGATGCGTATGTCGAGATCATCCGCAACACGCCATTCCTGGTTCAGCTTTTCATCATCTATTTCGGACTACCCGGCGTTGGTCTGCGGGTTAGTGCAACGACGGCGGCGCTGATCGGCATGACGATAAACCTCGCCGCCTATTCGACCGAAATTATCCGAGCCGGCATAGAAGCCGTCCACAAGTCGCAGATCGAGGCGGGCGAAGCGCTCGGGTTCACATCCTTTCAAATCTATCGCCATGTCATCATCATGCCGGCAATTGCCAAGGTCTATCCGGCGCTGTGCAGCCAGTTCGTCCTGATGATGCTTGCTTCAAGCATCTGCTCGGCGATTTCGACCAAGGAACTCGCCGCTTCCGCAGCCTTTGTCGAATCGCAAAGTTTTCGTTCGTTCGAAGTCTATATCGTCGTGACGCTGATCTATCTGGCTCTCGCCCTGGCGTTGCGCGCGATACTGGCGCTCGTCGGCTGGGGCCTGTTCGGGCGCCGTGTGGCGCGCACGGCGACGACCTCCCTTGCGGAGGTGCAGGCATGACGCTCCGGACTTTCGGCTTCAGCGAATTCGGTTTCCTTGTCTCGGCGCTGCAGTGGACGATCCTTTTGACCGTCATTGCGCTTTCGGGTGGCGGCTTTATCGGCTTCATCATTGCACTCGCGCGGACCTCGACACGCAAGGCCGTGCGGGTTGCCGCCGCAACCTACATCCAGATCATCCAGGGCGTTCCCGTGCTGATGATCCTGTTTCTTTCGTATTACGGCCTCAGCCTCGCCGGCTTTCAAATGCCGCCCCTGGTCGCAGCCGGCGTTTCGATGACGATCTATGCCTCGGGGTACCTTGCGGAGATCTGGCGCGGCTCCATTCAGGCCGTGGCGAAGCAGCAATGGGAGGCGTCGGAATCCTTGGCGATGACGCGAGCCCAGCAATACCGCTACGTCATCCTGCCCCAGGCCCTACGCATCGCGCTCCCTTCCACCGTCGGCTTTGCCGTGCAGGTGGTCAAGAACACGTCGATCACCTCGATCATCGGCTTCGTTGAACTCGCCCGCGCCGGGCAACTCATCAACAACGCGACGTTCCAGCCGTTCCGCGTTTTTCTCGCAGTCGCGGCTCTCTACTTTGTCGTCTGCTATCCGTTGTCCCAGCTGTCGCGTCTGCTGGAAAGGAGGCTCCATGTCGGAAGTGCTTATTGATAATGTCCACAAGAGCTTCGGAGCTGTCGAAGTCCTCAAGGGCGTCTCGCTGTCCGTCAATCGGGGTGACGTGTTTGCGTTGATCGGCCGCTCCGGTTCCGGAAAAAGCACGCTTCTGCGCTGCATCAACGGACTGGAAAAGATCAATTCCGGCCGCATCGAAGTTGCCGGCCACGCCGTTGGCCGAGACCCGAAAGAGTTGCGCAAGCTGCGCACCGATGTCGGCATCGTCTTCCAAAGCTACAATCTCTTTCCGCACCTGACGGTGGGCGAAAACATCATGCTGGCGCCGCGGATCGTTAAATTGGTGTCGAAAGCTGAAGCCAAAACCACTGCGGAGGAAGTTCTCGGCATGGTTGGCCTGTCGGAGAAGTTCGACGCCTATCCCGACCAGCTTTCCGGCGGCCAGCAGCAGCGCGTGGCGATCGCCCGCTCGCTCGCCATGCGTCCCAAGGTGATGCTGTTCGACGAGGTGACGTCGGCGCTCGATCCGGAACTGACCGAGGAGGTGCTGAACGTGCTGGAAACGCTCGCCCGTAACGGAATGACCATGCTGCTCGTCACCCACGAGATGGGTTTTGCCCGCCGGGTGGCGACCACAACGATTTTCATGCATCACGGAAAGATCTGGGAAGAGGGGCCTTCGGTGGAACTCTTCGGCAGGCCGAAGACCCCGGAACTGCAGCAGTTTATTAAATCGGACGTGAAGTAGCCCGGCAAATCAGGCCGGGAGCCTCCACATTCGCACACGACCTGTACCGCGCAATTCCGTTTCCGCGAGTGGGTCACAAGCAAAATTTGGTCCAAGCAGTTTGCGAGTTGCATCCGAAATACGGATTTCATCGGGCTCCGCTGACGTTTGAATACGTGCGGCGAGATTAACGGTCTCGCCCCAAAGGTCATAGGCAAACCGCCTTTTGCCTATGACGCCCGCGACGATTGGTCCTGAGTGAATTCCAATTCTGAGTCTTATCGGTTCTCCTGCGAAGCGTTCGTGCTTAACCGCCTTCCGCAGTTCAAGTGCATAGTGCGCAAGAGCTTCTGCATGATCGGATCGCGCGACGGGCAGGCCAGCGACCACCATCACACAATCACCGATTGTCTTGATCTTTTCGCAGCCGTCTCGTTCCGAGAGCAGATCCGCCGCCTTGAAGAAGTAATTTAAAATAGCCAGCGTTGTCTCGGCTCCGACGCTCCGCGCCCTTTCCGTAAAGCCGACGATGTCGGCAAAAAGCACACTCACGTCAGCATGGTTGTCTGCAATTTGTTCGTCCGCTTTTAACCGCTCCGCGATCGACGCCGGAAGAATGTTGAGGAGCAGGCTTTCGGCGCGCTGGTATTCACGCGACAATCCCTCTTGGCTCTGCCGCAACGCCTCGTTCGTCAACTGTAATTTTTCGTTGAGTTGACGCTCCCTCTCTTGCAGGAGTGTCATTTCATAAGCCTTCTGTTGAAGCCGCTGCCTAGTGTCGCGTTCGGCAGTGGCGTCAAGAAAGAGCAGCCATACGCAGGCATTGTCAGCAAAAAGATGAAGGTCCGCGACACGCCCGCTGGGCAGTTCGACCATGGCCATATGATATGGAAGCTCCGGGCAAGGCAGCAAGCCTTCCATGAATTCAAGCTGCTCGGCAACGGGCTTGCCAATGCAAAGTGATGATAGGCCGTAATGTTCAACACTACCGCCCTTCGCAGCTATGCAAAGCTGGGCATCAATTTTCAGATATGCGACAGAGTGCTCGCTGTAGAAGAAATCGTAAATCCAGCTTCTGACTTCTCTTGGCAATCCACGCATGGTCTATTCGGTGACCATGGAAGCAAGCTGGCGGAACGCATCATCAACATATTCACCCGAAAGCGCACTTGTCAGATAGATTTGCCATCCAAGTTGCCTCAGTTCGTTGATCTCACTATCCGATATTGCCCACCGATCGGCCAGATCGGATTTGTTGAACAGCAATACGAACGGCATGGCGCCGAATTCGGCCTCGGCCCGCTCGCGCAGCGTGAGCGCCACGGCAAGAGTAGCGGCGCGGGTTCCATCGACGACAAGCACGAGCCCGCTCGCGCCCCGCACATAGCTGACGCGGAACGACCCGATATCGTCTTCGCCGGCCAGATCCCACAAAATCAGATCCACGGTTTTGTCCGGCAGTACAACACTCTTCTTGTCGATTTTCACTCCCACGGTGGTCAAGTAGGTTTCTGAAAAGATGCTTTGCACAAACCTGCGAACCAGACTCGTCTTTCCGACAGCGAACCCGCCCAACATGCAGATCTTCTTTTGCAATGTCCTGGGCTCCGCCTAATGGAAGTTTACCGTAACCGAAACTCTGCGATTGGCGGAACTCCCGGTTCGGCTAATCTCAGTCTCCGCTGGCTCAAAGGTGCCCGCGCCGCGAACCAAAAGCAATTCCGGATCGACGCCGCGCTTCTTGAGAAGCGCACGAACTGTCTCCGCGCGGGCCGCGCTGATCGACACGTTGGCCGTTTCACGGCCCGTCGCGTCCGAATGGCCGGTCAACATGAACTGTGCCGTTACGCCTGCCTTGCGGGCGTCCTTGGCCAATTCCTTCAACTGGTTCGCCAATTTGTCGAGAACCGGCAGTTGCTCTGGTCCCGGTAGAGCCTTGCCAGAATCGAAGAAAATGTCGACCGCTTGAATAGCCTCCCTCAAATGCGTGAGTTGTTGAGGGGTCAACTCGCGCAGCTCGGAAATTTCTAAAGAGAGTCCGTCCGCGGCCAGTTGTTGGGCGGCGACCCGCGCCCGATCTATCCAGGCGGCAGGAGCCTCGCCCACGACAACGATGCGATCCTTGATGATCGAAAATCGTACTGAATCCGGCGGAGCCAGCGACGCCATCAGCCGCTTCACCACGAACTTCGGATCAAGGCTCTGATAGAATTGCCACTGCGAATGAACGCGAGCAGGATCAACCCCTGTTCCGGACAGCAGAGCCTGCGGGTCGGCGGCCTGCGGGTCTCTCAGGCCGGAAATATAGAAATGCCCGCCACTCGCCCTTTGTTGGGCGACGATGATTCCCGGTTGGGCCTCAAGACGCGACACATAAGTCTGCCAGTGCTCCGCCGCGCGTGCTTCGGGGCTCACATCACGAACCTTGGAGAAGTCGAACACCGGTCCGCCTGCCT
>NZ_JBVVQJ010000015.1:41516-152796 GCF_055811475.1 Mesorhizobium sp. WSM4829
CAAGCGGGTCTCTCAGGCCGGCAATATAGAATTGGCCATCGCGCATCTTTTGTTCGGCAACGATGATGCCCGGCTGGGTACTCAGCCGCGACACATAGGCCTGCCAGCGCTGCCCGGATTGCCAGGAAAGAAAGAACCAACCGCCTGCCGGAATCAAAACCAGCAGGACTGCAGCCACCACCAGCCACGGAAATCCCTGGTTTGAGTCCTCCTGCTTCAGTTCAACGCAGGATTGCAACTGCGTCTCTATGCCGGTCAACTGCGAACTGTCGCCGTCAAACTGCTCTAAAGCCTGGGAGTATTCATCATGGATGCGAAACAACACATCGCGAACGATTTCATGTAATTCCTCTGGCGGATTTCCCCGGATCACCGCGACCAAGGTCGCAAACGGTCCAACTTCCGACCAGAGACGAAGCTCCCCGAAACGGATAGTGTCCAGGCCGCTCTGTTCTTTCTCGTTAAATGAGTCCTTCACAAAATCTTGAATTGCACTAAGCATCGAAGAAATGAGTTGAGGATCTTCGCTCGTTGCGTTAGCGGCAGTTACATGCGCTATTAAAATCCCGGAATTGCGGTTGATAAGAAAGACATGCTCTACACGGTAGACAAGAGAATGCTTAAGAACAACTTCTGAGAAGCTTGCACCCGTTCTCCAAGCTTCAAATCTCCACTTCAGCCCGTGCCAGGTAAATATATGTCTTAAAGTTTCATTCAGCGACTGAAAGGTCTGATCGATCTTTTCCCCGATCGACTTGCGAATTGCCGGCAGAAACACCGGGTATAATATATCCGTAAGCGTACGCGGGCTCTTCTGGATGGACCGTTGCACGGCCCTCTCGACAGCTGGCGTAAGGGCCTCGCCGAGTTGCGCATGAGGCGCACGTGCGGCTGCATTGGGGAGAACACCCCCCACTGCAGACGCAAGCTGCTCAGGTTCGTCGAGCAGGTGCGCAACTCGTGAAAGCTCCGAAATTTCGCGGCCGACCAGCAACTGGCGCAGCGTTTCCATGCGAGGATCGGCGGTTGGAACTCCGTAGAGACGCGCACGATAGTCCGGATCGACGTTCCGAGCAATTTCGACCAAAAGATTAGCCAGAGCCTCGCGATCAATCTCTGGATCGTTCGAAGCTGCTCTTTGAGGAAGGCTGATTGGGTCGACGGTCGACGTCAAGTTCCGATCAACTCACTTTCCAGCTGCGTTCCGAATTGTGCTTGCTGCCGACGGGATCCTGATTTAGACATTTTGCAACCTCGACAAACAGGCCGGCCAAAAGATTTCGGTCGGTCTTGACGTTGCTGAGATCGGAAAACATTTTCTCAATCAGCATCTGAATGCTTTCATTCTTTTGCTTGATTTCCTCACGCAGCAATTGATCGCTTCGATTTATCCGGTCCGCCACTTCGCGCTCAAGCTCGCTCAATTGATCCGACAACGCGCGCACCTGCTTTTCAAGCGCCTGATTTTGCTCGCGAAGATTCCGGTCAATCTCCTTGTCGGCCTCGGCTCGTGCATCTTTTTCGTTCCGCAATTGCGCCGCGAGCGATTCGACCTGCTTTTTTGCATTTGACTCGTACATTTCAAGATTGCGCTTGGCCTCGGATTCGACATCCTTGAAGCGCTGCAAGAACCGTTCTTCAAGCTTGGAAAAACGGCGGTCGTAGTCCTGCATCTGGTTGCCGAACAGCAGATCACGTATCTTGTCGACACCTACAGCGTCGCCGGAGACGCCGGCCTCGCGGGCCTGGACCCCCATGAAGGCCAGCCCGTTTCCATCTGCATTACCTATCAGATTTTCGTCCGCTTTACTTGCTGAAGCGGTACTCGAAGATTCCTTAGCCATCCTTATGCCCCTTCATTTGAACACCTGCCACAGTGCAAAACTCAAAAACGCCCAAACATGTCAGCAAAATAGCCGGCTCGCAAGCCGGAATCTTCTTGCCTTAAGCCAATTCGTGGGTCCCTTTTACATCTCTTGACTAGCGGCAAATGAACGGGTTCCGAGTTACGTCGCTCGCACATCTCTTCGTGATAGCAGGCATAACCGGCTAATCTAATCGACCATTTGACGAAATCTACTATAGAAATGAGTAATACAATGTCAATCTATAGCTACTGGGAACTCAATTAAGTAGCGCATATTCATTAGAAGTATCTAAAATAGCCGGTCTGGCGGTGCACATACTGTCTCGCACCCGGCTGTATACTGCGACGATCAGCTTCCGATGCGGGCCCAACGGTAGAAGGAACGTCTTGCTTCGCACGGAGAATGGCTGTTCGAGAATGCACCTCGGAATCGAGGCGTTTCGGTCGATAGGAGGGGAGCAATAGTCCCAATCACTGCAGTCATTCACACCAACGCTTCAGTGGGCTTGCATCTATTGCGTCCCGATTGCAAAAGACGTCAGGTTGCCATAGCTATCGCACGATGCCAGGGACCGCAGCTTGTGGTCATGGCGCCGACTCCGGGGATCGACGACATGAGTATGCGGCATGCTTGGCCTTGACGTCCCTCTGCGACAGCTGGCGCCCAAGCTCGGCGGCACGGATGCGAATGCTGCGCCCGGCTTCCAACATCGGTAGCACGACAGGAGCAAGCTCGCTCTGCAGCCAAATGGCGGCGTCGCGGCGGCTCGGAAGCGTTCGCAGGAGACTGTTTGGACGCAGTGTCGCTGAGGACCATTTCCTTTGGCAGGAAATCGCCGGCTATGTTTCGGGACTCTTATTCTACCTTCGAACCAGGCGCGGGTAAGACGGCGTGGCGCATAATCCCTTGGTTTCAATCGTGGTTCCTGCGCACAACGCGGAGGTAACGCTGGCGCGCGCACTCGATTGCCTTGTCGATCAGGAAATAGTGGATTGGGAGGCGATCGTCGTCGACGACGTCTCCACGGACGCCACCGCCGCGATCATCGCCGGCTATGTGGAGCACGATGCCCGGTTTCGGACGTTGAGCGCTTCTGCGTATAGCGCCGCCGGCGCGCGCAATAGCGGGATTTCGACAGCGCGCGGACGCTGGCTCATGTTCCTGGATGCGGACGATTGGGTGGACGCCGGCTTCCTTGCGAAAATGCTGGCCGCACTTGAAGCCGCGCCCGATGCGGTCACCGCCTATTGCGGTTCCCGGCGCGTGATGCCCGATGGCGAACTCACCCCGTCGAGCATCCCGACGGAGGTTGCGATCCAGCCCTTCGAAACATTCGCGCGCCGTTGCCCCATCCGCACTCACGCGTTGCTCGTCGACCGGAAGACAATTGTCGAGTTGGGCGGCTTCGATGTTTCGTTGCGCACCTGCGAGGACTGGGATCTGTGGCAGCGCCTGGCACGTCTAGGCAAACGTTGGGTGATGGTCGACGAACCGCTCGCTTTCTATCGGACCAGTCCCAACTCGCTCACCCGCAATTCGACGCAGATGCTGGCCGATGCGGAAATCGTGATCGCCCGCGGCTTTTCTCCTGATCCCAGGGTCAAAAAGCCAGCATCGGCTCACGCCAATGGTGCGATCGAAACGAACGGCCGCACCGCTTCCGAAGCACTCGCGTGGTTCGCGTTGTGGAACGCCGCGTCGGATTGCGGCAGCGGCCGCCGCTCGATCAGCCCGCAGACCCTGCGCGCGCTCCCGGCAGGACGTAAGTGGGCGCGTGAGATCGCCAAGGTGGCCTGCGATGGCCTTATGGTAGGAAGCCTATCGGTGCCAGCGCAATTGGCTGCCAGATGGGACAGGTTCGGCGGCTCCCTCACCGAGTTGATCACCGAACTCGGCAAGGTCTGGGACGATCCCGCCGCGGGTCGCCGCGTCCAGTATCACCTTGAGGAAATGCTTCTCGACTTCGACGATCTTGCCGCGCCGCGCCGGCTGGCGCGGACGCTTGGAATTCGCGTCGATATTCGAAATCCGACCTCGATCGAACTTCCGGAAGGAATCGATCAAATTTATGCCTATCTGATGATGGATGGCCAGATCGAGGCTGTCGTGCAGTTCGGCGTACTCGGGAAAGTGACAAGGCGCCATTGGATTGAATTGATCCAGAATGTCGTGGCCGCTGAGCGGCTTGTAGACAGTGCGGCAAGCTTTGCGAGACGATCACCTGTACCGCAACAGGCCGCCGGCGCCGACACGTCAAACACGCTCGCAGCCGAGGCATTGTCAGCCACAGCTGAACGCGGACCCGATCCGGACAGCCACTTTGGCAAACTCGCGCGGTTGGCCGCGGAAGCGCGGAGGCTGGTTCGGTCGAGCGCCGAAGCTGCGGCGCCTCCTGCGGCGCCGCGCCGCGCACGGCCCAGGCACGACATGGATCGCACGTCGTTCTGGAATGGCTATTTCGCGACCGAGGATCCCTGGAACTACGGTTCCTCCTATGAGCAGGAAAAATATGAGCGGCAGCTCGAAATTCTGCCTGCCGGCCCGATCGGACGAGCGCTTGAGCTGGCCTGCGCGGAGGGGCACTTCACGCGGCAGCTGGCGCCGCGAGTGAGCCATTTGACCGCAACCGACATCTCCGCCGTAGCTATCGGGCGAGCGCGCGCGCGATGCAGCGATCAGCCGAATGTCGAGTTCGGCGTATTGGACTTTTGCGCGGACACGCTGCCTGGTGAGATGGACCTGATCGTCTGTTCGGAAGTGCTCTACTATCTGGATGATCTCGCCGAGCTGCGGCGCTTCGCCAAAAAAATCGTTGAGGCATTGGCGCCTGGCGGCAGTTTCATCAACGCACACGCATTCGTCTTACGTGACAATGTTGAAAGGACCGGCTTCGACTGGAACACATTCGGTGCACAAGCGATCTCAGAGACGCTGGCAGGGACCGAAGGTCTCGTCCTCGATCAATCGATCCAGACCGAGCTCTATCGCGTAGACCGCTTCCGCCGCCAGTCACCGGACGAGGCGGCGACGGAACCGATGATTGATCATGCGCCAATCCGCGCGCGCCTCGAAATCGGGGTCGCGCGAAATATCGTCTGGGGCGGGGCGCGGGCCCTGCGCCGCGACGTTGCGCGTAGCGAGCGGCGGCAGCGTATACCTGTCCTCATGTATCACAGCGTCGCCGACGAAGGTCCGGCCGCGCTCGCCCGTTTTCGGCTCGCGCCCGCCGCATTCCATGGCCAGATGGCATGGCTGCGCGCCAATGGCTTTCACGCCATCATGTCCGAGCAGCTGGAACGGTTCATCGCCAACCGTCAACCTGTCGCCGGCCGCCCAGTGCTCATCACCTTCGACGACGGCTTCCAGAACTTTGCCGACCATGCCTGGCCGATCTTGCGCGCCAACGACCTGACCGCGGAAGTGTTCCTGGTGACGGACCTGGTGGGGGAAAGTGCACTGTGGGACGCCGTCAGCGGCCCGCCGACGCCGCTTATGGACGCCGGCACGGTGCGACGTCTCGCCGCCGAAGGTGCGTTCTTCGGAAGCCATCTGGCGACGCATCGCGCGATCGATGGTCTGTTGAGTTCTGACTTGGCCGCCGAGCTCCTGCGCTCTCGCATGTTCATCGAACGGTGGACCGGTCGGCCAACCACGGCGTTCGCGGCACCCTTCTCTGTCACCGACCGACGGCTTGGCCGGCTGGCCAAGGAGTGCGGCTATCGGATCGGCTTCGGCGGCAGACACGGGCCGGCGGACCTCGATTGCGATCCCATCGACCTTCCGCGCATCGAAATTCGCGGGGATCGCTCACTCGATGACTTTGTTGCCAGGGTCGAGGCGGTGCTCGAAGAGCGGTGAACTTGTCAGTGTCCCGCCCGTTTACCTCGTTCGCTAGTCTATTGGGCGACTTGGGAAACGGCTGACATCAGCTCCTGCGGGTTTGGCGCCCCAAACATGTATCGCCCACCCTCTGGAATCTCGGTGAAGCTCCAGCGGACGATCCCCTGCCGGTCCAGCAGGAACTGACCGACCAGTTGTCCGTGTCCGGTTGCGATCATCTGCTCGTCGGCTTCGGTCAGTTCGTAATGGTCCCTCTTGTTGAGGAGTTCGCTGGCCGCAATAGGATCCATAGGACCAGGCAACTCGCCTGGTATGTCGACCCGCATATCCTTTGCCGCTGCCATCGAGACCTTGTACGGCCAGTTCGTCTCGTTTTCGGTGAATTCGAGATTGGGCAGTCCAAAAGCACGATGTGATGCGCGTTCAGGGTCGGAAGCCGCAAGCAGATTCGGCATCGGGTGGTAGCGGAAATAGAGACGCGCCCGTTCGATCGGCGTGTTGACCACCGTCAGGCTCTCCACGCCCTTTTCGCGCAGCTCCGGATCAAGCCGCGCCTGGGCGGCGATATGGCGCCGGCAAAACGCACAATGCAGACCTCGAAACAGGCCGACCAGCACCGGCTTTTGTCCGCGAAAGTCGTCAAGCGCGATCTTGCCTTCCTGGGTAATGGCGTCGAGTACCACGTTCGGCGCACGGTCGCCCGGTTGAAGCGGTACCAAGTCGCTACGCGCGGACATTTCCAACCTCCGACCCCGGTTAATCGAGAAAAGGCAGCACCACAAGCGCTTCCGGGTCGAGCCCGTGCTGGGCGCATATACCCTGCGCCAAGGAAAAGTAGCGTTCGGCCTCGGCCAGATTGTCGAGGTCGAGATTGAGCGTTGCGAGACCATCATAGCACGGAAACAGCAGTTGGGGTTCGCCCGTTTCGCGGGCTACGTCCAGTGCTTCGTGGAACAAGCCAACCGCTAGTTCCGGATGGCCGTTGCACTGGTGGATCTGCCCAAGCACGATCAACGGCACCGGCAGGTGCTCGCGCTGGTCGAGCGCCCGGTCGATCTCGATGGCCTTCTCGGCAGCAGGCACGCCCTCCGTTGGACAGCGATCCGTGAAAGTACAACAAGCGACCGCCAGATTGGCGAGGAGGCGCGCCTGGAAACCCAAATCACCAATATGGCGCGCCACTTCAAGACCGCGCCGACAGACCTCCATCGCCTGTGCCGGATCGATGGTCGTGTAAAGCACGCCCAGATTGGTGTAGCCGCGGCAGGCCGCGCCCAGCAGACCGGCGGCTTCGGCCAATTCAATGCTACGCTCAACCTGACGCACGGCTTCACGGTTTCGCCCAAGGCGAGCCAGCGCGACAGCCTTGGTATTAAGTGCCTCGGCGGTCACAAGGGTGGCATCACACCCTACCTCGGAAACATGCTCTGTCGTCAGAGAGCGTACGCAATCCAGCGCCGCGTCTGCCCATTTTGCCGCGAGAGCGTGATCTCCGCTACGGAACGCCTGTCGGCCACGTTCTTGCCAGAGATGCGCCTGCTCGATCGGAGCATCCGCTCCATCGAGGAGCGCTGCCGCTTCAGCATAGCGGGATTCTGCGTTGTCCCGCTTGCCGACGTCCCAGAGCAGCCGACCCATCTTTCGCAAAACGCGCGCCGACGCGGCACGATTGGCTGACTCGCGGTATGCCTGCAACACCGTTTCGTAGTGGCGGTGCGCGATCTCGCGGCGGCCCATCGGGCCGCTCAAATCGGCAATGCGCTCTGCAATTTCCAGTTTGAGCGGTGTTTGCCCGATCGCGCTCAACGCAGTCAGTGCTCGCTCGTAGAAACGAAGTGCGTCGTCGTTGGCGTATATCATGCGAGCGCGATCGCCCGCCGCCTGCAGGTAATGCGCGCCTCTCTCCCGCTCGGCGCTCTGTGCGAAATGATGACCGAGCACGGTCAAATCCTCGAGCCGTTCCGGCTTGTCGCCGCACAATTGCTCCAAGGCAGCACCGACCCGCCCGTGGATGTCGGTCCGGCGTTGCAGGAGCATGTTCTGGTAGATCACATCCTGCAGCAATGTTTGCGTAAAGCGGTAGCTTTGCGACGAGACCGAGCCTGATCCGGCAACTTCCTCGATGATTTCCGCATCGCAAAGCAGTTCGCAGCCGGCTTCCAGCCGGCCGGGGTCGGACGTCACGGCTTTCAGAACTGTGGCATCGAAGCGCGGGCCGATGACCGCGGCTTCCTGGGCCAACCGGCGCACCTCTTGGGGCAGCCGGTCGACGCGAGCAAGCAACATCGCCTGGATAGTGGCGGGAATGCCGGTTGCGACTTCGCCTGCCGCAGTCCGCCATCGCTGGCCCTCGCGCATCAGTACGCCGCGATCGATAAGGCCGCGGACGATCTCCTCTACAAAGAGGGGGTTGCCACCCGCGCGCTCGAGGATCTGGTCGAGAAGCCCTCCTGCGGAGTTTACCCAGCTTTCGCCGAAAAGCGCCGCCAGCAGGCTGCGACCTTCATCATTGTTGAGCGGCGAAAGCCTGAGCGCTGTGTGACTGACCCGGCTTGAGCCGAGCTGGTCGTTGTCCGGCGCCGGACGATGCGTGACCAGCAACATCAAGCGCGTCCGTTCCAACCTGTCCATCACGAAACGTAGTGCCTCGAGCGACACGGCGTCGGCCCAGTGCAGGTCTTCGACGACAATCAACAGCGGCGACAACGCAAGCCGCCGTTCGATGATTGTGCGGACTGCGTAGAGAATTTGCCGCCGCAGCTGCTCGGGCTCGACATGCTGCAAGGTGGCATCGGGGTCGCCAAGGCCGAGCACATGGTAGAGCAAAGGCATCAGCCGCTTCGCCTCCTCGCCCTCCAGGCCGAGATTCGCAAGCAACCCTGCGAGCTTCCCCCGCATTTCGTCCCCATTGTCGTTCTGCATCATCCCGGCAGCGCTGCGCACCACTGCGCCCAAGGCGCCAAATGATTGTTCGCCCAGCGGTGAGCACGTGGCCAGCCGCACGGCGACGTTGCGAAAACGATCCTCGTCGCCGACGCGGGCGACGAACTCCTTCACTAGCCGCGATTTCCCGATACCGGCTTCTCCGACCAGGCGGACAAGTTGGGCCGAGCCGCCGCACGCCTGGTCAAGGCTGGCCAGCATTCTATTGAGTTCGGCACCACGACCTATCATCGGCGCACTGAGGCCGAGCACCTCGAGCCCACGTGCTGCACGCGGCGCCGCAAGCGGTGCATCCAGCCGATGGACGAGCACACTGCCAGCCTTGCCGCGAAGCACGACATCACCCAGCGACTCGTAAGAGAAGGCATGCCGGGTCAGCCTGTGAGTGAGCTCGCCTACCAGCACCTCACCCGGTGCGGCCAGCGATTGCAGGCGTTGCGCCGTATTCACTGTGTCGCCGGTCACCGAATAGGATTTGGCCGTGCCGACGCCAAATCCGCCAGTGACGACCGGACCAGTGTTTATGCCGATATGGAGTGACAGAGGCGAGCCGGAGTGGGAGGTGCCTTCGCCGAGCCGCGCCGTCCGGGCGATCATGTCGAGAGCGGCGCGAAGCGCACGTTCCGGATCGTCCTCATGCGCGACCGGCGCACCGAACAAAGCGAGCAGTGCATCGCCGATGAATTTGTCGACGAAACCGCCAAAGTTTCGCACGGCCGCCGTCAATTCCTTAAATAGTTCGTTCTGCAGCGCTTGCATGACCTCGGGGTCGAGCTGCTCGCTGAGTGTTGTGAAGCCGCAAAGGTCGGCGAACAGGACCGTTACCGTCCGGCGATCGGCGTCAGAGACGGGATACAGCCCATCTTCGCTTTCGATGTTCGGAAGCAGCGACGGAGTTCGAGAAGGCTGCACAATGGTCCGGCTTGGCGTCGGAGCAGGCCGTTCGACGGCTTTTGCGGGCGCCCCGACGCTTGCCCCACATTTCGGACAGAACTCGAAATCAGGTGCGCAGCGGTAGCCGCAACTGGCGCATGGCACGGGCTGGCGCCTGCCACACCTCGGACAGAAAGCGTAACCGCCCTCAACCTCGAAACCGCAGCCCGAGCAGTCCATCGAACAAGACCTCACTAGGGGCCGTGACGGCGTGATCTCGCCACGCACTTCACGGCCAAGGTTCACAAGAATGAACCGATAGTCGTCGACCAGCAAGCGGCAGCGCAAATGGGCATCGAGCGATCCGTGTGGGTCCGGTGGCATAGCGCTGCCGATCGAGGCGGAAGCCGTCGTCAAAATCCTGAAAGGCATCAGCGTCAAGGAAGCGGCCGGATCAGACGCCAGAGGCTCACTGATAGATCGCCGTCGCTTGCGGTTGCGCACCAGAAAATCAACCTGAAGTAGGCTCAGTTCGCATTGATCTCTGCCTGGCCGATCTTGCGCCATCGGGCGTTTTCGCGAACCAGCTTCAGGTCGTCGGTCGCCTCGGCAAACGTCCGCAAACGGTATTGCCGGAGCAGGTCCGGGAAGACCGCCCCTTCCGGCAGGCCGGCAAGCTGCTCGCGGACCGAGATCTTTTCGTCGATGACCCGCATGCCCCAGGCATTTTCCCGAACCTGCAACTCCGCAGCCAGATCGCGCTCTTCCGGCGCGTTTTCATCTAGCGCAGCCAGCAGGATCGAGTGGAAAAGCGCTACATAACCAATCTGTCTCAGGCCGCCCACAACCCGCACGCGCGGCAATATGGCAAGGACTAGGAACATCAGGAACAAGTTCGGCAGCAGCATGCCGTCCAGCAGCGCCTGCCTGAGATGCGGTCGCTCGAACGGGATGGAAAGACCATGCGGCCTGCCAGGCTCGATCAGGTGCCCGTTATCGAGGACGAGCTTGCGCACGCGCTCATCGCGGATACCCCAGAAATAGGCCGTGGCATTGGGCAGGAACCTGCCAAATGGGCTCGATGCGGCTGCTTGCAAGGCACGTTCGAGACGCTGGCGCCTTGCGGGCTCAAGGAGCAGCCTGGAAACAAGGCTGCCGTCATTTTCCAGATGCCGCGCCATGGCAGCCGCGGCGAGCCGATCATCGATGAAAACCGGCTGGGCCATGCCGGAACGATCCCAATCGGCGACCAGATCCTCGTTGAGGGCTGTCAGCGCATCGGCGGCGGTTCCAAACACCTTGTCCTGGCTGGCAAGCAGTGTGCCCAGCCAGCGGCTGGCATCCGTTTCGTCGCCCACCGCTTCGAGCGCGCGCTTGTTGAGGGTGACGGGACCGGCCACGCAGGCGCTTTTGCGGCATAGTTTGTGGCGCCCCATGCCAAACAGGTTGACCTTGTCGTCACCGACATCGAGCCATCCCGGCCCCTCCCGGCCAATTGTCTCCATGGTCATCGTCGTTCCCATGAAGCTGAAGAAGGCCGACAGCCCGTTTCCGACCGCGCCGAGCCAGGCAAGCAGGAGGGCATCGAAGGTGATCCGGTCCATCAGAAGCAGGCAGTGCAGGCCGGACTGAATCACCGGTCTGGACTCGAACTCGTCGAGGACCTTGCCGATCTCTTCAGGCTGCATGATCACACCAAGGCGCTGATGCAGGACTTCGCGCAGGATCGAGCGGGCAGCGATCGCCGGGCCCGATGCAGGCCTTGCCACCGGCCGCCACAGATGGCGGGCGTAGTCGGAAACCGGTGCATTCCAGTTCTGCTCGATGTCGCGCACGACTTCCGGGCAGAGCAGCGACAGCACTGCCAGAATTTCCGCCGGAGGCGTAGGGGATGGGTCAAAGACGGCGGTCATTGGTCCCGTCTAGCCGCTTGCCGGGCAAACGCCAAGGGAGACCAGACTTGCTGGATGCGACCAAATGGTGTGAGACGAAATTGACAGGCCAAATAGCGGATCTCAGAACCGCAGCCGGGCCATGCTCAGGAGGTCATGGTACTGGCCGTCGGTAAAACCGGCCTTCACATGTCGGCCTTCGACCTTGAAGCCGTGTCTTGTGTAGAGACGGATGGCCGGTTCGTTGTCGGCATAGACGGTCAATTCGACCCGCTTCAGGGCGCGCCAGTTGTCGGCCACGTCAAGCAGCGCGCCAAGTATGGCAGAGCCGATACCCTTGCCGACAAAGGCATCGTCAAGCCCGATATTGATCTCGCCGATATGCGAACGGCGCGGCGAACCCTGCACGACCAGGCTGCCATGGCCGACGACCTTGCCGTCCAACTCGGCAACGATCCAGGTGGTTTCCTGGCCGGACTTGGCGATGCGCCGCTCCACCTGCTCCACCATCTCGAAGGGCATCCTGAGCGTGCCCCAGCGGAAGCCCGGCATGTTGAAGATAGCGCAAAGCGCCTCCGCATCGCTTAGCCGGACGGACCGGAGCTGCGGCTGGATTTTCTTTGGGGATGGCGAGGTCATGCTGGTCATGGCTTTCCCGGCGAAGGCAATCGGCCCGCCACGATGCACCGGACGTCACCTGAAAATCCAGCCGTCTCTGCAACCTATGATGCCGGTTGCGAGCTAAAATACCGGGAGGCGGCGTAGAGTTTGAAGACGCCGCTGATGCCGATCCAGCCGAAAAGGGCGAGCCAGCACAATGTTCCGGTCGCTGTCCAGTCGATCCGGTGCACCGCAGCGTCGGTGATGATGATGCCAAGGATGGCAAGCAGGCCAACCAGAAACTGCGCCAAGCCGAGCACCAGCAGTTCCTCGCGCGGCGCGCTTCTCCAGACGAGATATATACCGCCCGCACCGGCCAGGAAGATGGCGCTGTAGACCTGAGCGTGGAAGGCATCGATCGGCCATGGCCAGATGCTGCCGAATGTCAGGGGAAACAGCAACAGGCCGACGCCATAGAGCCCAAGGATCGCCGATTCCACCGGCATGTAGCCGCGCCATACGGGGGTTAAGGTCACGCCTTTTGCAGAAGGACGGGCCTTGGCCCTCCACAGGAACAGCCCGGATACCGCGACCGAAGCGAGATAGACCAAAAACCAGAGCCAGGGCGCTTTGCGCTCGAAGTTGAAATAGCCGAGATTGATGAACGAAGCCAGCGACACGATGACGGTGAAGATGAAGGCCATGACGAGCACGAGCCGGCCGGGTGACCAGCGATTCCAGACCAGCAGCGCCGCCATCACGACCATTTCGGCGGTGTAGAAGCCGCCGAGGAAGCGGGCATTGAATGGCGTGACGGCCCAAGGCCAGCGCGGCTTGACCAGCACAGGCGCGAAAAACAGGCCGGCGCCGACGATCAGGACGATGATGACCACCACGGAGAAAAGGCGCAGGGCCGCGGGAAATGGCGGGTTGTTGGATGTCGGCATGGGAGAAGACCCCAAAGATAAATGCCCCGCCATCCTAGTGCCGCTTGCGGCCAGTGAAAATCCGCCGAATGGAAATTGAACTGTTACCAGGCCTATCCATTCGAATGGCCGTACGGTCCGTTTCGAAGTAAGATGGAGCGCTCGGACCAAAGACCGGTCCGGTCAACACGCCTCGATGGCGCATTTTCCGGAGCCTGCACGATGAACGAAGCTCAGGATCTGTTCTCGCTTCTGCGGCAATCGACCGATGTCGATCCGCAGGCAATCGACGCGATCAGGCGAACCATCGCGGAGGGCAAGGACCGCGAACTTTGCCGCATCAATGCGCCAGCCTTCGCCAGCAAGCATGGCCTCGACGAGGAACGCGCCATAGGCGCCTTTCTCCATGCGGCGCGGGTGGGCATCTTCGACATTTCCTGGAATGTCCTATGCCCCGGCTGTGGCGGCGTGCTCGACTCCAACGCCACGCTGAAAACCCTGCAGAAGGACGAATACACCTGCGCGCTGTGCTCCGAGGGCTATTCGCCGACCCTCGACGAGATGGTCGAGGTGACATTCACCGTCAGTCCTCGCGTGCGCAGGATTGCCGCCCACAATCCACACGAACTGCCGTTGGTGGAATATTTCCGCCAGATCTACTGGGCGTCCGGCGTCGATCTGCCGGAAGAGGATTTCGCGAAAAAGATCGAAGCGTTCTCGCTGGAGGATATCGAGCTTGCCCCCGGCGAAAAGGCGGTTCTGCCCATACAGCTTCCGTCTGAATTCGTCATCGTCTTCGAGCCGGTCACCCATTCAGCACAGTTCATCGACGTGAAGGGCGAACCAACAAAAGAGCGCCGAAGCCTCTCTTTGGTCTTCGACCGCGACCATGTCCAGAACCAGACGCTGGAGATGCAACCCGGCCCGTTGCGCATTTCGCTGGAGAACAGGACCGACACCCGCGTGCTGCCGACGGTCTTCATCGCCGGCCAGGAATTGCATGATCTCTTGGGTAAACGCCGGCCCTTCCTGACCGCCAAGCGCCTGCTCACCAACCAGACGTTCCGCGATCTCTATCGCACGGATACGCTCGACATCGACCAGCGCCTGAAAATCACCAGCCTGACCTTCCTGTTCACCGACCTGCGCGGATCGACCGAGCTTTACGAGCGGGTGGGCGATCTTTCGGCCTTCGATCTCGTGCGCGTGCATTTCCAGGTTCTGCACGAGATCGTCGCGGCGGAGGCAGGCGCGGTGGTGAAGACGATCGGTGATGCGGTGATGGCGACCTTCGCGACGCCCGATCGTGCGATTGCTGCGGCCCTCAGGATGCGCGATGCCATGCGTGAGCTCAACGACAAGAGCGGGCGCGAGGATCTGCTGCTCAAGATCGGAGTCCATGCCGGCCCGTGCATCGCCGTGTCCATGAACGAGCGACAGGACTATTTCGGCCAGACGGTCAACATTGCTTCGCGGGTCCAGAACCTTGCCAATGCACAGGCGATCTTCGCCACTCGTGCCGTGGTCGGCGACAATCTCACCGCCGATCTGTTGAACAGGAACGCGCTGACGCCCGTGCCCCACGAGGTCTCGCTGCGCGGCATCGAGCGGGAGATAGCAGTATTTATGATCCCCTGAAGATTTGGCCCCGAAGATTTGGCCGCCAAATGTTTGGGTCGTCTCGGCCCCTCACACGCGCCTGCAGACAAAATAACGATCGGCGGGCACCGAAGGCGGCGGCTGGAGGCGTTGCAACAGCGGGTGCTCGAGGGGCGTGCCGCTGACCGCGAAGCCGCCGACGCGAAGCAGGCGCGCGATCAGATCGGGAAGCCAGGTAGAGGTCACTGCGTCGCGATCGTCATAGCCGGTGCCGATGTCAGCATGAACAAGAGCCGCGTCGATGCCAATGAACCTCTTCGCCGTCTCGCGTATTTCGCCGAGCACGAAGTCTTCAGCGTTGGGAATTGAGCTGGCGTGTGCGCTAAGTTCGCGGTCGAACACCACGATCCGGCGTCCGGGCAGGCGCTCGCGCAGATGGTGGAACGTCCGGCCGTTGCCGAGGCCGAACTCGAGCACCAGCCCTTCCATCTTCGCCACCTCGGGGCAAACTTGATCGAGAATGTCGCGCTGTGCGGTCATCCTGCTGATGAAATTCTCAAGGCGAGTCATATGCGTTTGTGTGTCCTGAAACCAGCTCAAGAGATGGGCAATGCCCGCGACCAGAACGGTTCACAGGTGAAACCCGAGGGCGACGTGTTAAACCCCGATTGCGTCTCGGCACCTATAGAGGCGAACGATGAACGCTGCAATAACCGAACAGGCTGCCGACAGGATCATACCGGGTGGAGTCGGCGGCCGACGCGCGGCGGAATAGCGATCTCACTTATAGGGGTCTGCGGCGTCCCGCAGGCCGTCGCCGAGGAAGTTGAACGCCAGGATGACGAGAATGACGGGAAGCATCGGCAAAAGCAGCCATGGATAGAACGCGATGACGCTGACGCTGCGCGCCTCGGTGAGCAGGATGCCCCAGCTGGTTATCGGCGCCCTCAGGCCGAGCCCGAGGAAGCTCAGCGCCGTCTCGCCCAGGATCATGCCGGGTATGGAGATCGTCGCCGTCGCGATCAGATGCGACATGAAGCCGGGAATGAGATGCCGCCCGATGATGCGGCTGCTTCTGGCGCCCATCAATTGCGCGGCCAGAACGTAATCCTCCTCGCGCAAGGCTAGAAGCTTGGAACGCACGGCCCGCGCCAGTCCGGTCCAGTCGAGCAGCCCGAGAATGACGGTGATGCCGAAATAGATCAGGATCGGACTCCAGGTTATCGGCATGATCGCCGCCAGAGCCAGCCATAGCGGGATGCTGGGGATCGACTGCAGAACTTCGATTATTCGTTGAACGATCAGGTCGAATATACCGCCGTGATAGCCGGCCAGTCCGCCGATCACAATGCCGAGCAGGAAGCTGAAACTGATGCCGACGAGGCCGATTGTCAGTGAAATGCGTGCGCCATAGATGATGCGCGAGAGCACATCGCGCCCCAGCCTGTCGGTGCCGGCCAGAAAGAGCTGGCCGTTTTCGGCAGGGCAGACAAGATGCCTGTTACCTTCGATTAGGCCCCAGAACCGGTAACTGTCGCCCTTGCAGAAGAAACGGATCCGCTGAACATCATCTTGATTCTCGATGTAGTTCCGCTTGAGCGTGTCCATATCCAGCGTCATCTGGCGGCCATAAACGAACGGCCCGACGAACTGGCCGTTGTGGAACAGGTGCACCCGCTGCGGCGGCGAATAGATGTAATCCATGTTTCGCGTGTGCAGATTGTAGGGCGCCAGGAACTCGCAGATCAGTATTCCGAAATAAAGCGCTGCCAGGAATATGCCTGAAATAACGGCAAGCCGGTGCTCCCGGAATTTCCACCACATCAGCCGCAACTGCGACGCCTGAAAGACCTTCGACTGCTCCGGCGTCATCGCCTCGACCGACTCCAGGTCAAAGGGCGCGGTGGAAACGTAGTGTTGCAGCGGAGCACCCGGAGCGGGCAGCGGCGAATGCGTGCTCATTTGGTGCTACCGCCCTGCAAACGAATTCTTGGATCAAGCAGCGCCAGCGCCAGGTCGGAAATCAGGACACCGATGACCGTCAGGAAGGCGAGGAACATGAGGAACGACCCTGCCAGGTACATGTCCTGGCTTTGCAGCGCCTTGATCAGCATCGGCCCGGTCGTTTCCAAAGACAGCACGATCGCCGTGATTTCGGCGCCGGAGATGATGGCCGGCAGGATAGAGCCGATGTCGGAAATGAAGAAATTGAGCGCCATGCGCAGCGGGTATTTGACCAGCGCCTTGAACGGATGAAGTCCCTTGGCGCGCGCGGTCACGACATATTGCTTGTGTAGCTCGTCGAGGAGATTGGCGCGCAGCCGCCGGATCATGCTTGCCGTGCCCCCGGTGCCGATGATCAAGACCGGAATCCAGAGATGGGCGAGGATCGACTTCGCCTTGGCCCAGCTCATCGGCTCGCCGAGATATTGCTGGTCCATGAGATGGCCGATGGATGTGCCGAACCAGATGTTGGCGAAATACATCAGGATCAGCGCCAGCATGAAGTTCGGAATGGCAAGGCCGAGAAGGCCGAAGAGAGTCAGGCCATAGTCGCCCCAGCTGTATTGATGCGTGGCGGAGTACATGCCGATCGGAAAGGCGATGAGCCAGGTAAAGATGATCGTGACGAAGGAAACCAGCACGGTCAGCCACATTCGGTCCCCGACGACGTCGCGGACCGGCAGCTCATATTCGAAGGAATAGCCAAAATCGCCGCGCAGCATCCCGCCGACCCAGTAGAAGTAGCGAATGACCGGTGGCTGGTCGAAACCATAGTCCTTGCGCATCATCTCGATGCGATCGGAATCCACCGCTTCGCCCTGAGCCCGAAGCTCGGCAACATAGCTGTCGAAATAGTCGCCAGGGGGAAGTTCGATGATCGTGAACACCAGTGCCGATATGACCAGCAGCGTTGGAACCATCACGGCAATGCGCCAGACAAAATATCGAAGCACGCTCAGGACTCTCCAAGCCAGAATGTATCCGGCATGTAGACGCCGAAATAGGCGGTCGGGTCGTAGCCGTAGAGCGCCTTGTCAGGCAGATTGCGCAGCCGCGAGGACACCAGAACCGGCTGATGCGTTCCGTTCACGGTGCCGATCGAAAACACCTGATCGGTGTAGATCGACAGCATTGAATTCCAGATTTCGGCACGCTCCGTGGCTTCGGTCGATGCCTTCCAGCGCTTGAGCAAAGCCATCAGCTCGACCACAGGCGGAAGATCGGGCGCCTCACCGAGCTTGCCATGAGACAAGTGGTGAGCACCCCAGAGCGGCCATTGCAGCTGGTCGTCCATAGTTGGGGCCAACTGGTACGGGTTCATGTCGGCGGTCGGCACGCCATTGTCGATGCCCGACCACATCGACATCATGATCTGGCCGCCAAGCGCGCGGCTGCGGAAGATATCGCGCTGCGAAGTCCGGATGAACAGGGCGATCCCGATCTTGCGCCAGTGATCGGTGATGAGTTCGAGCGCGTCGGTTTCCAGCGTGCTTTCGCCGGCCGTTTCCACTATGATCTGCGCAGGGCGTCCATCGGGAAGTATCCGCATGCCTTCATCGTCACGCGTCTGAAGCCCGGCCTCGTCGAGCAGGGCATTGGCCTGGTCGGGATCATGGGCGACCCAGGCTTTCGCGAATTCCGGCCGGTAGAGCGGGCTCTCCGGCAGGACCGTATCGGCACTTTCCTGCCCCAGTCCGTAGAACACGGCCAAATTGATCTCGCGCCTATCCACAGCGAGCGAAAGGGCGCGGCGCACGCGAACGTCACGAAGAAGGCCACGCCACACCTGGTCGGCACAATTCAGATTGGGCAGCAGCGCCAGCCGCGAACCCTGTGTGCGTTTCCAGAGATGCATCTTCACCGGGTAGCGCTTCTCCGCATCCTTCAGGAAGGAGTAGTCGGTGAAGTCAATTCCGATGCTTTGCAGGTCGCTCTCGCCCGCACCGGTCTTGGCGGAAATGATCGCCGGCGAGCTGACATTCATGACGAACCGGTCAACATAGGGCATTTGCCGGCCATTCTCGTCCACTCGATGAAAGAACGGGTTGCGCTCGAAGACGAATTGCTCGGCCGGGGGCTTGGTCCGGTTCCGCCATGGATCGAGCGTCGGCAGTTCCGGGTTCTCCGGGCGATACTGCCGCGACATGCGGATATGCAGGAGCGTCCATTTCTTGGCCCGGTTCTCCTTCATCAGGCCGGCGAGCCGAAATGGATCCTGGTATTTCTTGTGGAACTGCTTGAGATAGGTGGCCGGCAGAACCAGCGATAGCGGCGAAGCAGCAGCAAGCTTGGGCAGGAAGTCGGGATTGGGCGCATCCCAACTATAGCGGACCGTCGACGGATCGACGATCTCGAAGCGTGGCGGCTTGGCGTTCGCCAGCAGGGCAGGGGCAAGCCCGCCTTGCGAAAGCTCATCGTTCAGCCAGACATCTTCCCAGCAATAGCGAAAATCCTCCGGCGTCAGCAGGCTACCGTCAGACCATTTATGGCCTTCCCGAATCTTGAAAGTGAAGATGCGATCATCCGCTACGTCGAAACTTTCGAGAATGTCGGCTTGCAAGTTGAGCTTTTCGTCATAGCCGACCAGGCGAGCATACCCGTAGATCGTCATCATCCGGATATCTTTCTGGCTGCCGATGATCGTGCGCAGCGTGCCGCCATACTGGCCGGGCTGCCGGCCCATCGCGGCGAGGTTCAACGCGCGCGGGCTCTTGGGCAAGCGTTCGGCGAGTGCCGGCAGCGCCTTGGCCTTCAGCTGCGGCTGAAGAAATTCCGGCTCCAGATCGCCGGCGCGCGACGTGCCCGGCAGAAATGCCGAAGCCATAAGTCCAAGGACGGTGCGCCGGCTGATCAATGGCGTAACTCGCTGACATCGGCCGTACGCCGGGCCAGCACGAGGTGGCCGCCGCCAAGGTCGAGCGGCGACAGCATATCCTTGTCGCTCTCGTCGCGGAATTGCGGTCCCCATGCGCTGGTGTCGGAAGCGCCGTCGAGCTTCAGCGTTTTGAAGTCCATCGGCCTGTCGAGATCGGGGAAAGGTACTGCGGCGACCAGTGAGCGCGTGTAGGGGTGGACCGGTTTCCTAAGCAGAATTTCGCGCGGCGCGAGCTCGACGATACGGCCGCCGCACATCACCGCGATGCGGTCTGCCATGTAGTCCACCACCGCCAGGTTGTGGGATATGAACAGGTAGGTCAGGCCCAGTTCCTTCTGCAGGTCCTTCAGAAGGTTCAGGATCTGCGCCTGGACGGAGACATCGAGTGCCGAAACCGGCTCGTCGCAGATCAGGAGTTCAGGCCCCAGCGCCAACGCGCGCGCGATGCCGATACGCTGACGCTGCCCGCCGGAGAAACTGTGCGGATAACGCTTTATGAAGCGCGGATCGAGCCCGATTGCCTGCATCAGGCTCTTGACCGTGACGAGTCGGGACGCGGCATTGCCACGTTGATGGATTTCCAGCGGCTCGCTCAAGATGTTCTCCACCGTCATGCGAGGTGAAAGCGACGAAACCGGGTCCTGGAAGACCATCTGGATTTTCGCGCGCAGCATGCGCAGGGCGTCTCCCTCGGCTTCCAGGACGTCGATCGGACCATCGCTGCCGTTGAAAATCACAGAGCCGTCGCTTGGTGTGACAGCCCGCATGAGGACTTTGCTGACGGTGGTTTTGCCGGAGCCGCTTTCGCCGACAAGACCCAGACACTCACCCCGCCTGATATCGAAGCTCACGCCGTCGACAGCGCGAACAGAGGTTTGATGATCTCCGCCGAACCATCCGGACTTGCGGATGGTGAAGGTCTTTGTCAGATCCCTGACCGACAGCAGGATGTCGTCCGGCCCCTTCGATGCCGGCGCCGTCTGCTTGCCGAGCAGGTTCCCGACATTCACCGGCACCTCGCGGAGCGCCTTTAGCCTTTCGCCAGGCTTCAGGTCGAAATGCGGAACGGCTGCCATCAGGCCCTTCAGGTAAGGGTGGCCTGGCCGGCGGAATATCGCCTCGACAGGTCCCGCTTCCATGATCTCGCCATGGTACATGACCACCACCTCGTCGGCGACATTGGCGACCACGCCAAGGTCGTGCGTGATCAGCAGCATCGCCATGTTCAGCTTGGCCTGAAGCCCGCGCAGCAATTGCAGGATTTGCGCCTGGATGGTGACGTCCAACGCCGTTGTCGGCTCGTCGGCGATCAACAGGGCGGGCCGGCAGATAAGCGCCATGGCGATCATGGCGCGTTGACGCAATCCTCCCGAAAGTTCAAACGGATACATGTCATAGGCGCGCTTGGGGTTGGGAAAGCCGACAAGGTCGAGCATTTCCTCGGCCCGCGCCTTGCGCTCCGCCCGCGCCATGGGCGTATGAATCTGCAGGGATTCGCTGACCTGATTGCCGACCGTGTGCAGCGGCGACAGTGATGTCATCGGCTCCTGAAAGATCTTGCCGATGCGGCTGCCTCTCAACGCCCGGATTTCGGGTCCGTCACGCGGCATCTGCAGGATATCCTGCGTCGTGCCGGGCTTTTCAGGATCGGAAAACAGGATACGGCCGCGAACATGGGCTGTGTTCGGCAAAATGCCCATCACTGCCTGGCTGAGAACCGATTTTCCGGAACCGGACTCGCCTACAAGCGCAGTGACCTTGCCGGGCAAGACGCGAAGATTTGCACGTCTGACGGCATGCAACGGTCCGCCGATAATGGCAAAAGAGATGCCAACATCCTCGATCCGCAGCAGATCAACACCCGAATTCATTCTCACACCAGCCCCACTCTGGCAGCCCGCCGGGCGGCGGGCCCAGAAAGCGAGACTAACGCATTGGCAGCGCAGAGCAACTTGGATTCGAAATCGGTCGCCAGTTCCCTGGCGGAACCGGCGACCGGACTGCGCACCAAAGGCGTTCGGATCAGATCGTGGCGGTTACTGGAGCTTCCTCCGGTCGGCCGCCGACAGCCGCGCTGCATCGCGATGAAGCAGCATGACCTGCTCGGCGTCGGATATTCGGTCGTGAATCGGCTCCAGCGCACCGTCTTCATCGAGTGCGAGAGCACCCGACAGATCGGGTGAAAGCACCGTCAGCTTCTGTTTGACGCCCGCCAGTTCCTCGTTGCCGAGCGTCAGCCAGCTGTTGGCGCCGCAATAGCTGGCGAAGTCTTTGCTGGCGAGAACGCTGTGCGGATATTTCTTGGTCAGGGTCTGGAGGCGCTGGACCTCGTTTACAGCCGAGCCGAAGACAGAGAATGTGAGCCGGTCCGTAAGTCCGACATTGCCGAACATCACATTGCCGACATGCAGGCCGATGCCAAAGTTTATGTCGCCCAATCCCTGCTCCTTTCTGCGCAGATTGAGATCTTTCATGCGCGCCGTGGCCTTGTGCGCTGCCGCAAGAGCAGCCTGGCAGGCGATCTCGGACTGCGAGCGGTGCCTTTCGCAAGGGAAGACGGCAATGAAGCCATCCCCCAGGAAACTCATGATCTGCCCGCCTTTGCGATTGAAAGGTGCAGCAATGGCATCGAAGAACTGGTTCAGCGTATCGATGTAGATTTCGCGGCCGGAAGTTTCGGCAAGCCTTGTCGAGCCGCGCATATCGGCCATGACCAGTGCGGCCCGGATTGTGTCGCCCTCGCCGCGCTTGATCTGGCCGTCCAGCACGCGCCTGCCGGCGTCGCCGCCGAGATACGTGGTCATCATGTTGTCGGCCAGCTTGGTGAGCACCGCCATCTTCGTTGCGATAGCGAGATGGTTCTGGATGCGCAGCAGCGCTGAAATCATGCTGTCGCTGAAGCCTGCAGCGCTGTCGGTCGACCAGGACCCGAGCATGCCCTGACTGGTATTGCCGTTGAAGGGATGCACGAATGCCATGTAGTCGGTCACGCCCATAAGCCTGAGGTCATCGAAAACAGGAAATTCCGACGGTACCGACGGGTCGAGCCGGCGCCGCAGATGGTCGAGCTTGTTGCTGAGCAGATGGTAGTATGGGCTGGTCAGGAATCTGTCAGAATGAGCGCCGTCCTCTTTGCGGAAGCCTTCCACTTCCATGCCCTGGCCGCGAAGCCAGGTGAATCCAAGCGCGTCATAAAGCGGATGAAGCATCGAAAAGCTCAAATGCACCCGCTTCAGCGGCAGGCCGGCAGCAGCCAGCCGTTCACAAAAACCCTTTACCAATGTTTCCAGGGCGTCGCCCGCCAGCGCCGATTGGGTGAGCCAATCGGCAACCTTGTCCATGAGAATGCTGGAAATTTCTGCTTGCGCTGTGCTCATGCTGTCTTGAGACCCGTCGAAGACGAGCCATTCTCCTTTGATCCGCCCCAACACGCTCCGCTAACGACCCCAGGGATAAGACCCTCGAAGTCAATGAAGCCGGCTTTGGGCAAAAGCCGGCGAGGGGCATTATGTGGCGAGGCTGCCGGGGGAGTGCAATCACGATCCTGACATCAGGCAAAAAAACTCGCCGGCTCAGACGCGGTCAGGCCTTCACCACCGTCTCTCGGGCCAGCCCGAGGCGGCCAAAAACATTGCGTGTGTCGACGATCAGAAGAGCGTGATCAGCGATCGCCTGATAGTCGATCGCGTCGTGGTCGGTTGCAACGACGACAGCATCGAAATCCTTCAATACCGCCTCGGTCAATTCGACCGAGCGCTGCCCCTTGATCGCCATATGCTCCCGTGTGGCCGGGATCTCGGTAACATGCGGATCGTGGAATTCCGCCTTGCCGCCCCATTCCTCGATGAGTTCAATGAGCCGCAACGAGGGGCTTTCGCGGATATCGGGCACATTCTTCTTGTAGGCGAGCCCGATGATGAGAATGCGCGAGCGGCTGAGCGCCTTGCCGCAGCGCTGGTCCAGCGCCTTCGCCAGTTCATCGACCACATGACGCGGCATGGCCGTGTTGATCTCTGCCGCCAGCTCGATGAAGCGGGTCGGCATTTCGTATTCGCGCGCCTTCCACGTCAGGTAGAAGGGATCGATCGGAACGCAGTGCCCGCCGAGTCCGGGGCCAGGATAAAAAGGCATGTAGCCGAAGGGCTTGCTCTTTGCCGCCTCGATCACCTCCCAGATGTCGATACCCATCGCACCGAGCACGACCTTCAACTCGTTGACCAGGGCTATGTTGACCGAGCGGAAGATGTTTTCCGTCAGCTTGACCGCCTCGGCGGTCGCCGTGGTGGAAACCGGAACGACGGTTTTGACCACGCCCTGGTAGAAAGCCTGCACGAGTATCGCCGCTTCAATGCCGTCGCCTGCCACGACCTTGGGGATTGTCGCGACTTCAAAGCTGCGGTTGCCGGGATCCTCGCGTTCGGGCGAGAAACCGAGGAAGAAGTCTATCTTGGACTGCAAGCCGGTTTCTTCCAGTATCGGCTTGATCACGTCGTCGGTGGTGCCGGGATAGGTGGTCGATTCCAGCACGATCAGCTGGCCGGGACGCAGATGCTTCGCGACGGTGCCTGCCGTGTTCCTGACAAAGGAGAGGTCCGGCTCACGGTTTTTCGTCAGCGGTGTCGGAACGCAGATGATGATGACATCGCAGACGGCCAGTTCGGCAAAATCCGCAGTGCCGCGGAACCGTCCGCTCGCCACCTGGCCGGCAAGGGCTGTCGACGTCACCGCCTCAATGTAGGATTGGCCGTTGTTCAGGCTCTCGACCTTCTGGGCTTCGATGTCGAAGCCGGAAACCGGGAAGCCGGCGCGTGCGATCGCAACTGCCAGCGGCAACCCGACATAGCCCAGCCCGATCACGCCGACTTGCGCGGTGCGCGTCGAAATCAGGTTTAGAAGACGGTCATATGTCGATCGTGAGGCGTCCAAAAATCTGCTTTCCGTCAATTCGGACAGGCCGACCGCGCCCATGGCGAGGCTCACCTGGTTCCCCAAGAACCCCGAGGCATATTGCGGAAAATCGATTTCCGCAAGCTGCCGTCAGGCCGGCACCTTCGCCTTCAGGCTTGCGGCGGCCATCGCATAGCCGCCGGCGGCGCCATCGATGAAATGAACGTGATCGCGCTGCAGCGGCGAGGCGACGAGGCATGTCATCAAGGCCGATTTCTGGCGGTGCAGGCCATAGTTGCAGATGCCCGCCTCTTCCGCCTGTTTCAGCCGGTTCTCGATCCGTTGCAACACATCCGCGTCAACGTCGATAGTCATCTTCAAGCCGTCGTCGAACTTCCGGAAATCCGAATTGCTGGCCACGTCGCGTTTGTAGATCTTCGGATCGAAGCTGCCGATCGTCCAGCCATATCTATCGGTGACAGCCGTAAGCGTCAGCTGGAACAATATCCACAGCTTCGACAGCCACCGCCATCCTGCCGGCGCCATGGCCCGCGCCTCGATATCGAGGCCGGCGGGCGAAAAACTGTAGGCCGGACCGTTCGCCGGCAACGGGTGGCCATCGCGTTCCTGCCCCCCGGCAAGGGCGATGATGTCGGAAGCCAAAGACTGAAAACCGCGCAAGTCGCGCGACGGCCCCGGGACGGCTATGATCGAGACGATTTCGCCATGCCGGGCGTCGATCGGGTTCCAGCGGCAGGAGAGGCCGGTAAGATCCGGCCGTGTGCCGGCTGGCGCAGGATCGATGCGGTAGCGCCCCGCTTTCATCTCGGCTTCCGCCCAACTGCCGCCACCGCCCGCAAACATGGCATAGAAGACCGCTTCGGAGGCCCGGAACCTCGCCACGCGAACGTCGAGGCCTTGCGCTCTTATATCCTCTATCGGCACGATTGCGGCACGCAAGGTCAGGTCCAGTTCGTCCGCCACCCATCTCTGGACAGCGGCCAGCGCGCTGCGGGTGATCTCCAGTGCCGAGCCGGGAAACGCCACGAGCGCGCCGTCGCCGCCGAAGACAAAGGGAAGATCCCGCCGACCCAGCGCATTGAGCAGCGCCGAGATAACGCTGGCGCCGGCCATATTGACGGTTTTATAGCGCCCAGCGTCGATCGCCTTGGTCGAGCCGACGATGTCGGCGGTGGCCAGCGCCCAGCCATCCGGGAGAGGCCGATAGTTATCGATATCGGCAACGCTTTCGAACCTTGCGAAGACCGGCAAAGAAGCGACAAACGGATCGGACGCTGCAGCTGTTTCCATGAGCATCAGATACCACATTCCACTGCTTGAAAGTGAGTCGATCATGCTTCGAAATTGACTTGCGCAGGCTTTCCGATGATAGGGTCCGACGATGCGAATTGCCTTCTACGCGCCGCTGAAGTCGCCCAATCATCCCGTTGCCTCCGGCGACCGCCAGATGGCACGGACGCTGGTCAAGGCGCTGGAGCATGCGGGGCATAGCGTCGAACTGGCATCCGAATTGCGCTTCTATCTACGCGAACCGGTTCCGAAAAGTTTCGATGCGCTCAAGATCGAAGCCCGAGAGGAAGCCGCGCGGCTAAAAAAGCTTTGGGATCGTGACGGCAAGCCCGATCTTTGGTTCTCCTATCATCCCTATTACAAGGCGCCCGACCTGATCGGACCCGAACTGGCGTCGGCCTTTGCTATCCCCTGTGTGACAGCGGAAGCCTCCTATTCGAGGCGGCGCAACGCCGGTTTGTGGGCCGACACGCAAGCGTTGGTGGCGCGAGCCGTCGAACAGGCAGCGCTGAACATCTGCTTCACGCAAAGGGATCGTCAGGGACTGGCGGATGCGATTCCCGACGCCGCTCTCGGTATGCTCTCGCCCTTCATCGACACATCGGCATTCCGGGAAATGCCGACACGGGGTTGTCCGACGCGCCTCGTTACCGTCGCCATGATGCGCCCGGGCGACAAAGTCGAAAGCTATCGCATGCTGGCGCAGGCGCTCGGTCCGATCGGCCACCTGCCCTGGACCATGTCGGTCGTCGGGGATGGGCCTGCCCGTGACGAGGTCAAAGCGCAATTCGCCGGCTTGCCCGCCGACCGTATCGTATGGCTTGGCGCGATTGAGCCAGCCGCCGTGGCGGATGTCCTCTACAGTGGGGGAATTTACGTCTGGCCGGGTTACGGCGAGGCCTATGGCGTTGCCTATCTTGAAGCACAGGCCGCCGGCCTTCCGGTGGTGGCTCAGGACATCGCCGGCGTGCCGGAGGTCGTGCGGGATGGCCAGACCGGGTTTCTCACCCCGCCGGGCGATGTGGCGGCGTTCGCTGCTGCCATTGAAAGGCTTCTCGCCCGCAACGACGAAAGAACCATCATGGCCGCGGAAGCCAGACGTTTCATCCTCGAAGAACGCTCCCTCGGTGTTGCGGCGGGGCGTCTGGCCGAACTTCTTGCGAAGATCCCGGTCTCATGACATCCGATCGGATCTGGCAGCCCTTGGTGGAAGAACTGGCGTGCCGGCAACGGGCGGACCGAAAGGCAGAGTTCTGGCTGCGTGACGATGACGCCGTGGATCCGACGCCTGCGCTCGATCGGCTGCTCGACCTCACCGGTGAATTCGCGGTTCCGGTCACTCTTGCCGTCATTCCGGCCCTGACTGATGAGAAGCTTGTCGTCCGGCTTGACGAGGCGCCGCATGCCGCGGTCGCCATCCATGGCTGGGCGCACCGAAATCATGCGCCCGAGGACCAGAAAAAGCAGGAGCTCGGCGCGCATCGGCCACGCGAGTCGGTGCTCGATGACCTGGCTCGCGGGCTGTCGCACGTAACCGGCCTGCACGGCTCACGTGCCGTTCCGATGCTGGTGCCACCCTGGAACAGGATCGACGCCGGCTTGGTACCCAACCTTGGATCGATAGGATTTGCGGCATTGTCGGTCTATGGGCCGCCGAAGCCGGCTCCACTGGCGGTCATCAACAGCAATGTCGACATCATGGATTGGCATGGCACGCGCGGCTGCCGAGATCATGGCCTATTGGTTCAGGCTATCATCGCGCAATTGCAGCGTGCAATCGGCGGCGGCGAACCGGTCGGCCTGCTCACCCACCATCTCGTACATGATGAATCGGCCTGGCTGTTCCTCGAACGGCTGTTCACAGTCACCTCACAGACTGAAGCCTGCGCATGGCTTCCGATCGGGACATTGATCGGGCGCAGCGCCGGTAGAGGAAAATAGCTCAGCGCTTTTTGTGCAACGAGCCCGGAAATTCGAGCGTCTGGCCATCCCGAGCGGCAAAAGCGCCGGCAAACCTGTCTTTGGCCAGTTGCTCGATCTCGTCCAGTTGCTCGTCGGTGCGTGTCGGATCGTGGTGAAACAGCGCAAGCCGCCGCGCACCGGCCGCCTCACAGAGCTTGACGCCCTGTTGCCAGGTCGAGTGCCCGTTACCGCGGCGGCGTTTCATTTCCTGGTCGGTGTAGGTGCAATCGTAAATGACGAGGTCGGCATCTTCGATCAGGGCGAGCACCGCCTGATCGAGTTTGTCCGGCTCGTGCTCAGTGTCTGTGATCACCGCCACGACCCGGCCGCCCCATTCGACCCGGTAGCCTATGCAGCCGCCCGGATGGATAAGACTGCCGGTTCGGACCACCACCCCTTCGCGCGGGCGAAGCACGTCTCCGGATACGAAATCGCGGCAGTCGAGGCTTGCCTTGCAGATCTCCAGTTTCACCGGAAACCACGGCGGCCGCATGAACTCATCGACCATCTGCCGGGTCGTCATGCGTCCTGCAAGATGCCCGGACCAAAGCGTAAGCTTGACGCTCCGGTCATAGATCGGCGCAAAAAACGGCAGCCCGATGATGTGATCGTAATGGCAATGGGTGAAAAACAGGTCGAAATCGGTCACGCCTGACGCCCGAAGCGCGGCGCCGGCAGGCCGTAGGCCAGAGCCCGCGTCGAACAGAAGCGTATGCTTGCCGCATCGCATCTCAATGCAGCTCGTGTTGCCGCCATAGCGAGAGAATTCTGGCCCTGATACCGGAGTGCTGCCGCGCACGCCCCAAAACCTGACCAGGAAAACTTCGTAGTCCATGCTACCCCTTCCCAGTCCCCGTCGCCCATCGTAGCCAAACAACTGCTGCTAGGCGAGACAGGTTTTCTCCGGGGTAACCTTCTCAGCAAGAGGCCAGTGCCATCGCGACGGCGAGGATCGAGCGCACGTCATCCGTTATTTGGTGCTTCGTGCGTCGATCAGATCCGCGGTCGTATGGCTTAGGCGATCGGCAAGAACCCGCAATATCTCGATGGTCATTTCCGGGAACTCCCTCATAAGCCTCAGGAAATGATCCTTGCGGATCCTCAAGACTTCCAGCGGACTTGCCGCTCTGACGGTGGCGGTGCGAGAGCTGTTGCACAATATGGCGATCTCGCCAACAATCGAATTTGGCTCCAGTTCGGCAACTTTTATCGGTCCGCTGTCGGAATCGACCAGAATATCCGCCCTGCCTGAAAGGATGACATAGGCGGCGTCTCCCTCGTCGCCCTGCCGGAAAAGGATCTGGCCGGCGCTGTAGCTCACACGATCGGATGTGAACGCAAGCAGCTTGAGCTTTGTCGGGTCGATGGCAGAGAACAAGGGAACGCGTTGCAGCATTGCAACTTCATCCTTGAGCAGCATTGTCGCAAACCTTCCCAAAATTCGCGTTTGCCAGACTAGAGCAATGGACGCCCAGATGGAATGAATTCTGTTTCCGGGATGGCGAGACGAACCGCGCGAAAGGTGGCGAGCCCGATGTCGTGCGATCGGGCGATGCCACCTGGCAATGGCGTCCGCCAACCGGAAACTCGAAGAGCCGGATGAATCTGCGGCAAACCCTTCGGGTTTCGGCGGGATGTGGCCTCGCTGCGCCCATCGTCGAATCCCTTGACCTTGCAGTAAATTCCCACCGGCAGAATGATCCCATCTGAATGTCCGCTGCTCTATGACAACAGTCCCTTGAATGTACCGTTCCCTGCCAAAAGTGTCTCGGGTGTTCCGTCTTCCACCAATTTACCCGAATCGAAGACGATAACGCGATCGAACATCATCGCCATCGCCGGATTCGTCACGACCCACACAATTGCCGGCGAATGGCCGTCGCGCCTGGCTTCCTCGAGCACGTTCCGCAGCACCTTGTCCTGCATGCGCTGGTCGAGCGCCGACAGCGGCCGGTTGAGAATGAGAAAATCAGGACGCTTGAGCAGGGCCCGGGCAACATCGAGTTTCTGTCGCTGCCCGCTGGTCAGCCGCCTGCCGCTGGAGCCGACGTTGAAGTCCAGGCCGACATCCAGAAGTTCGGCATAAAGCCCAAGTTCGTCAAGAATGTCATAGACGATGGAGCGTATGCGATCCGGCGCGTCGGGATGGTTGTTGCCCACACGCCCGAACAGGACATTATCCATGACGGTGGCCGCGGCAATGTATTTGGCAGGATCATACCGTTCGATGGCATTCTGCAGCTCGGGCGGCAGGTTTTCATAGAACAGGTTGCGTGCAGCGACGATCTTGCTCATCAGTTCGTCGCTCAGCAGGCCGAAGCGGTGCCGGGGCTCGATATAGGCAAAGCTCAAGGTGACGATCATGGCGCGGTCGCTCTCCGAAACCGCCTCGTGGGGACGGTTCTTGAGCCGTTGCAGCAAGGTTTCGTAGGTGGGTATCTCCTCGGCGCTCATGAAGGCAAGTTGCTGGAAGAACGGGTGATCGGGCGGCAGGTCGGCAAACAGCTCGATCGCCTGTTCGGCGATCTCCATGCCCATTTCGTAGAGCGTGCGGTCGAGGCCGGCTTGCCTCAGCACAGAAGCAAAATAGGGATTGGCCGCCAGAGCCCTGTCGGCCAGTTCGGGGCCGGCGGCAGCGCCGAAGAGCAGGTTTTGGCCGATCGTTGCTTCCTTGTTGTAGGCGCCCGGTTCGAAAGGAACCACCAGTCCGCTCAGCCCTTCGTGTTCCAGCCGGGTTCGCAGCGCCGCACGCAGTTCGACGATCCGCCGGGCAAGCTCGCTGTGACGCGTGAGATCGGCCGAAGAGCGCAAGCCAAGATCCAGGATATCGCGCGATAGAACAACCGCGTCGAGTACCCGGCGCACGGCTTCAAAGAGGTCGTGCGGGCCGGTAGCGCCGGCGGAAACATAGTTGATCCAGTCGCTGTGGATATCAAGATCCGGATTGCCCGACAGGCGCGCCTCATGCATGTTCCAGCGGTGCTGGTCTGCCGCAGCATCGTCATAAGGCACCGATGTCAGCGGCGCATGCTTCAGCCCGTAGAGCAGGTTATCGCGTAGGCTTGCCTGGAACAGGAAAACATCCGACGAGGCATAGGACATGCGCCGGCCGGTCACTGCTTCGGGGAGTTCAAGCAAATCGTCGGCGCCCGAAGCGACCCTTCCGCTGTCCGGCCAGTTCAGCCTTGCGAAGGCTTCTGCAAGCGCCTCGGCTCCACCTGTTGCGGTACTGAGCAGCGCCACCGTCTCACCCGGCTTGATCTTGAGGGAGACACGGTCGAGGAGCATTGCACCGCCATCATCTGCTATCGACAGACCGATCGCCGACAGGGGCTTGGTCATCGGATCGGGATCGTCGATCGTCAATGCCCCGATCCTCGGCGCAATGAGCCGATCGACGGTGAATTGTTCAACGACCTGCTGATATTTGACCTGGACATCCTGCCGCGCCTGATCCCAGTCGATCAGTTCCTTCATCGGTCCGGGCAGGTCCTTGTAGGCGCCGATCACGGCCACGAGCTGACCGACGTCCAGCCGCCCCTGGATGACTAGATACCCGCCGATCATGTAAAACAGAAAGGGCGTGAGCTGCGCGAGAAAATTGTTCAGAAACTTCACCATGAATTTCCATTGGTAAAGATCGAAGCGGATCTTGAAGATGAGCCCGAGCCGGGCAGCTATGTCGGCGCGCTCGTAGTTTGATGTGTCGTGGACGTGAACCGCGCCGATGCCGTCGACGATTTCGCCAACCCGGCCCGAAAGCGCGCGCGCCGTCAACTGCCGTTCGCGCCCGAGCACGATCAGCCGCCGCCGCATTCGCGGGATGAGCACGATCTGGACCGCCACGATCCCGGCCGCGATCATTCCGAGCCAGAAATTCTGGACCACGATGAACAGCATGGCCGTCAGCGCCTGGCCGCCGAGCAGCACCGGCTGCACGAAGGCATCGCCGATGAAGCCGCCCAGCGGCTCCACCTCGTCCTTCACCATCGTCGCCACTTCGGCGGATTTCACCCGCTTGAAGTAAAACGGCGGAAACCGCAGCACACGATCGACCAGATCGAAGCGGATACGCCGCAGCATGCGTTCGCCGAGGCGGCCCTTGTAGGTGTTGATATAGAATTTGAACAGGCCGTTGATGACGACCAGCAAGAGGAACACAAGGCTCAGCGCAAACAGCGTCGCCACGCGGTCGAGCTGAAAACCGGAGAAGAACTGGACCTCTCCGATGAACGGCAGGTTATAGTGCAGCCTCATGAATGGCTGGGTCGCGCCCGGTTGCTCGAACCCGCTACCTTGGATCGGGCCGTTGATGATCAGCTTCGGCAGGTCGAAGGACATGAAATACGGGATCATCGAAAGCACGACGATCATCAATATCCAGAGCTGCTGCTTCTTGGTGTGCGTCCAGATATAGCGGGCTAGGCTGGGTTCCATATGCGGCTGTGGACCCTTCAGTTGGAACGATGCAGGATGTAAAAGCACCTGCTGGCGAATGGCGTATCGGCAATTTCTTCGTCGCCAAAGACAAGCTCGAAGCTGCAGCGCACGGAGATTGTCCTGCGCTCAACGATGGAAGGAACATGCGAGGCGGCGCGATCCAGTTCCGGCGCATGGTCGATGACAACGACATCGGCATTGCTGATCATCGAAGAATGCGGCTGGCCAAACGGTTCGCGGCTTCGGTAGGGTTTCGGCGAATAGAAGAGCAGCACGAGGCAGCAGCTGCGCGGCTGGTGCTGGCGAATGGACGCCGCTGGTCCGGACAGATGCAACAGGCTCTCTCCGGCACCGGGCAATGGCGAAGCGGCTTGCAGCATAATCACGTCCGCGAATCAACAGCCTTCCGGGAGGCAAGATTGCGTTGTGTCGCCCGAAATCCCAACCTACAAGACGAATATGATGGATGTCACGCAACCACGCAATGCCGGCATGGACTGGCACGAGCAAGCCTTTGACCTGACGCGGGGAATTGCTGCCTATGTCAACTGCCCCCTGGTGGCAGCGCTGGCGCGCGTCATCACCAGGCATCCGAACGCCGATATCGCCAACGCCTTCAACCACAAGCAGGTCGCCTGCAAGATGTGGGCGCTCGACAGGCTGTTCGAAAGCTGCGGCGGCCGGTTCGGGCGCATATGGGTTCTGGGTGGATGGTACGGCGTATTGCCGGCTATGCTTTTTAACGACGCTCGCTTCGATATCGCGGCGGTCGATAGCATCGACATCGATCCCGAAGTCGCGCCGGTCGCCCGGACCCTCAACCGGGAAGCCGGTGACCGGTTTCGGGCGCTGACGGCAGATATGTACGCACTCGACTATGCGGCCGGGCGGCCCGACCTGATGGTCAATACGAGCTGCGAACACATAGCCGATCTGCGCGCCTGGCTTGCCCTGCTTCCGCGGGGCACGACTGTACTGCTGCAATCGAACGATTATTTCAGCGAGCCGACGCACATCAACTGCGTGGCTTCGCTTGCAGCCTTCGAAGCAATGGCGGCGTTACGGGAGGTGCGGTTCTCCGGCGAACTGCCGACAAAAAATTATACGCGCTTTATGCTGATTGGAACTGTTTGACGCATTTCGCCCGGTTTGGGACAACGACATGCATAAACGAGGAGTTGAAGCGCGTCGCACGAACCTCGCCAGACGCGACGCGTTAGCATCTATCGTCTGTTTGATCATGAACTTTTTCGAAACCGGGCCCCATTTTTGGGGACTATGTTCGATACCTCTGGCGCAGAATTTGCGCCGAGCGATGCGCGCCTTCCAGATCGAGACGATGCGCGGCTGGCGTCGGTCCCGCAAGCGCCTGTTCGATCGCTTGCGCCAAACCTTCAGGCGTTAGGTCCTTCTCCATCAGCACCGTTGAAAGACCGAGTTCTTCGAGCCTCAGGGTGCGAACCGTCTGTTCGGTTTCCCCGCCGGCTGCAAATGGAACGAGCAGAGAGCGACAACCCGCGCGCAGGACATCGCAGACCGTGTTGTAACCCGCCTGCGAGACCGACAGGCGGGCGCCGGTCAGCAGGCTGGCGAAATCCTCGCGGAACCGGAAGATGGACAGGACCGGCGAGGCATCGCGTGTGATCGCGTCAAACTCGTCTTTCGGCAGGTTGGGGCCGGTGATCAAACACCATTTCCAAGTGTTGCTGGCATGCCGCGCCGCTGCGATCGTGGAGCTGACAAGGCTCTTTCCGGCAGCCCCGCCGCCAACCGACACCAGAACGTCGAACCGCGCGGAGGCCGCGGGCGATGGCGGCGCGGCAACGAGTCCTGTGTAGGTGACCTCGGCCATGATCGCCCCAGCCAGTGGAAATGTCTTGTCGATGGTTGCGAAAGCCGGATCGCCGTGGACCATGACAAGGTCGAAATGCCTGTTGATCAGATCGACCGTTTCCTCGTTTCGGCCCGGCTTAACGCGCTGCTGAAGGATATCACGGACCGACGTCGCCAGCAGCGGTCTGGGCGACGTCGCGTCGATGGCCTCGATCAGCGGCAGGAGTTCGAAACGCATCTGCCGGCGTCCAAATGGAAACGCCTCGATAATGACGATATCAGGCCTGCAATCCCGGAAGGCCTGCAGCAGCATCTCTGAACGCCATCTCTTGAAATCATCGTCGATGGGTTTGCCCTGCAGGTCGACAAGTCCGGAAAATCCTTCATCACCGGAGGTGACAGGTGGCAG
Source organism: Mesorhizobium sp. WSM4829 (assembly GCF_055811475.1). NCBI lineage: Bacteria > Pseudomonadati > Pseudomonadota > Alphaproteobacteria > Hyphomicrobiales > Phyllobacteriaceae > Mesorhizobium > Mesorhizobium sp. WSM4829. The sequence goes on from NZ_JBVVQJ010000015.1 coordinate 75,779, forward strand.
GGCTACAGATTTCACACCCACTCCCGGAAACCCCGCGATCGGCGCTCCGCCGGTCACGACGGTTACGTCAAACCCGTCATCGACCAGAGCCGCCGCAATGCGGCTGGCGCGCGCGAGATGGCCGATGCCGAGCAGGTGCTGGACATAGAAGAAAGCGCGCAGCCGCTTCATTCGGCGGCCCGCCACTCCCGCTCGAACAGTTCCTTGAGCTGTCCAATGCTTGCCAAATGATCGAAATTACCGCGCACGCGCCGCTCTGCGGCGTCGCCGAGGCGGGCGCGCAGCACGGGATCACGGATCAGGCGCTCCAGCGCCTGCGCCAGGGCAATTGGGTTTTCCGTCGGAACCAGCAGCCCGGTTTCATCCGGCGATAGAAGCTCCGGCACGCCGGAAATATCGGTCGACACGCAGGCAAGCCGCTGGCTAGTCGCCTCCACCAGAACATTCGGCAGACCGTCCCGGTCGCCATTTGCGGTGATCCTGCAGGCCAGGGCGAAGATGTCGGCGCAGCGGTAGTGCTCAAGCACCTCCTCCTGCGCCAGCGCGCCTTTCCAAAAGACGCGGCCATCCAGGCCGAGCTTTCGCGCCAGCGCCTTGAACCGTTCCAGTTCCTCGCCGCCGCCGATATGCTCGAAACGCCACGCCAAATCACCAGGCAAGAGGGCAAGGGCCTCCAGCAACGTATCGTAACCTTTCTTTTCAACGGCGCGCCCGACACTCAGAATGAGAACCGGTTGGTCCGGCGCCGAGCCGTCATGCTGTTTTCGCGCCTCGCCGAAACTGCCGAAGCGATCAAGGTCGAGCCCATGATAGCTCAGATGCACAGACGCGTTGCCGTTAGCGAGTTTTTTCAGACGGTCGAAGCCGGATTTCGTGCAAGTGACCGTCCAGCGGGCCGAGGAAAGCTTGCCAGCCAGATCCCAGTCCGCCGAAGTCCAGATGTCCTTGGCATGAGCCGAGCAGCTCCAGGGCAGGCCACGAAGCTGGCTGGCATAGCGCGTCACCGATGCCGGTGTGTGCGCGAAATGTGCGTGCAGCCAGCCCGCGTCTTCCGGCCATTCGGCCGCCAGCACGAGCGCTTGCCCGAAGCGGCGCGCGCGATTGCGCGTAAAGTCGCGGCCGAGGTCGATAGCCAGCGATCCGAGCGCGCGCCAGAAGCCCGGCCGAAGCAGACAAGCAAACAGCGAGCGAACCACGCGCAGCGGCTCTTCATGCAGATATTCCGGCAGATAATGGACGGGCGCTTTGATCTCGTCATGCACGGGGTGGCGTTTTGCGTCGGTCGGCCGCCTGAGGGCGAAGAGTATCAGGTCGAACCCCGCACGCTCCAGACCGAGCAGTTCCTGCGCGATGAAGGTTTCCGACAGCCGCGGATAGCCCTTCAGAACCACGACGATCTTGCGATGTTGCAACTCAGATCATGCCTTCAATGACCGAAAGGTGATGGCCGCCCCGCCGGTCGAGCAGTTCCGAGACGATTTCAGAAATGTGAGGCAGCCCTTCCAGCGTCAGATGCGGATGGCTCTGCGATGGGCCGGGCCGGGCCGGCAGCACCTCCAGCGCATTGGCAAACCGCTGGGAATCCTCGGCTTCTTCCGGCAAAAGCATCTCAATGAGGCCGAGTTCGGCTGCGCGCCGTGCTCGAATCAGTTGTTCCTCGCGGGGCTTGACGCGCGGCACGATCAGCGCCGGCTTGTCGAAAGACAGTATCTCGCAATAGGTGTTGTAACCTCCCATCGCCACGACCGCCTTGGCGCCGGCAATGAGATCTTCCATGCGGTTGTCGAACTCGATGATCTTGACATAGGGGATCTTGGCCCCCTTCTTGAGCAGCTTGTTGCGCTTGCGCGCCGGCATGTAAGGCCCAAGCACGATCAGCGCCCTATGCTGCAATTGCGGATCCTGCTGATAGGCATCGATGACACTGTGGATCAGGTCGCCGCCGTCACCGCCGCCACCGGTGGTAACGAGGATATAATCGCCGTCGGGCCGGTGGCCGGGCAACTCGTTCTTCTGCAGGCTCCGTTGCAGGAAACCGACGAACTTCATCTTTGCCCTGACAGCCGGCGGCACGTCCAAACCGATCAGCGGATCGTAGAAATCCGGCGGACCATAGACCCAGACCTTGTCGTAGAACAGGCCTATCTTGCGCATCACATCCCTGTGTGCCCACTCTGCTTCGAGCAGATGCGGCGCGTCCATCACCTCGCGCAGGCCAAGCACGAGCGTGGTGCCCCGCGTCTTGAGGTAGGACAGCGTGTCCTCGATCTCACCGCGCAGGCCGAGCGGTTCCTTGTCGACGATGAAAATATCCGGCCGGAAGGTCTCGGCTGTGTGGCGGATGATCGACTGGCGCATCCTTAGCGTCTCATGCAGATCGATATCCTTTTCCAGCGAGGTGTATTCGCCGTTGCGCAACTTGATGACGCTGGGGATCTTCACGAAGTCGACACGGGCGCGGTAGTCGAAGGCGCCAGCGATAGTCGCACCCGAAATGATAAGCACCTGAAGTCCGCGGAAATCCTCGACCAGCGAATGCGCGATCGTCCGGCAGCGCTGCAAGTGGCCGAGCCCGAACGTGTCGTGGCTGTACATGAGAATTCGAGCATTTTGTACGTGCTGGGTCATTGTTGAACGTCTTTTGGAATTCTCGCCTGAGGACCGTGGACGACCCCGCACGAAACCATCCTCGCGGGTCTGCCGACCTGTTTTGGAACATGACGGCGCAATTATCAATTACCCAAGAGGGTCCATATGCAGAAGCCAGGAAGCTGCGTCTGCTCAGCAGCCACGCTGGTCCAGAGAACCTGCATCATTTTCTGGTCTTGATCATCTCGGATTGGCAGCGAAGATTCGGATAAGGCGGCGTTGGCAGAAATAGACGTTTCCAAGGTTGAGGTCGAGAGTTCGAATCGCTTCATCCGCTCCAAGTTCTTTCAAGGGAATCAAGCTATTGAGAGGCGCCTTTCGGGACGCTTTTTGCTTACAAGGCCAGCTTTGCCGCCTCCTGAAAGCCGATGTCCGAGTGACCAGGTTGACGGTCTCTCTCGCGCTAAAAGCAGCCATCAAAGGGTGACAGGTCAGCGCTATTTGTCATCTGTCCAAAATCTGCCCCTGCTGATAACCGGCGCTTGCATACATGCCAGTGGTTCTGAATTCTGTCGGACTGACGCCGAAGCCACGTCGGAATACCTTGGCGAAGTAGTTGGGATCTTCGAAGCCGCACATGCCGGAAATATCCTTCACCGGAAGGTCGGCGGACATGGTCAGTAGCTTTGCGGCGCGGTCGAGGCGTCTGTTGAGGACGAACTCAGCCGGAGGAATACCTTCATGCGCCGCGAACACACGTGAGAAATGGGCGCGACTGAGACCGGAAAGCCGCGCCAGCTCATCGACCGGCAACGGCAGATGCAGATGCGCACCGATATAGTCAGTCACCTGACGCACTACCGAATTCTCCGCCACGTCATTTCCGTGTAGTTGGAACACGTCGTCATAGAGTGCCATGGCCGCCTCGTAGGAAATTGCCGAGGCGCGTGCCGGCGTTGAGCCGTCGCCTTTGACCAGCCGGTAGGCGCAGTCGGCCAGATTATCGACGGTGGCTGCCCGAAGGCTGAACACCGGTCCTTTCGTTGCCAGGACTTCTCTGTGGATGCGCAACGCTTCCGCCCCATGCATCGATATCCAGAAAAACTCCCAGCGCCCGCCTTTTTCAACCCAGTAGCGGTGCGAATGCGGAACAACCAACAGCATCGTCTCGCCCGGAGCGATGCGGTAGGACCTGGTTCCGTAACGCAGGTTTCCAGTGCCGCTGATGGTGTGCTGCATCACTGTGAACGGCGTCTGCCCGCGCCTGCGGCCATCCCAGCTGTAGCCGGCATCCGTTCTCACGTCGTAGCCGGTGCTCGTCGGCATGGTGTGCAATCGCTGCCGAGCGCGCGGCAGGGAAATCATCTTCATCACCGGTCCGAGGTCGACGAGTTTTTGCAGCACAAAATTACCCTACAAAGCACATCTACGCCCTACCGGAGGGGCGTGATCTTACGCATATTGACCAAAAACAAAAGAGATGCGGATGAAATCCCGGTTGCACGCCGCTTGGTTGCGTGTCTTCCGAATAATACGCCTGGACTGGATTTCCACGAACCGATTTTACCTATCGGTCCAATCCGCTTGCGGAGAAGGTTCGAATGAGCAGATTTAAGATCGCAATCATTGGCGCGGGCAGCGTCGGTTTCACCAAAAAGCTGTTCACGGACATTTTGTGTGTGCCGGAGCTGCGCGACATCGAGTTCGCACTGACCGACATCAGCGAGCACAATCTCAAGATGATCGAGTCAATTCTCCTGCGGATCGTCAAGTCGAGCCAGCTTCCTGCACGGGTGACCGCGACGACGGACCGCCGCAAGGCGATCGAGGGCGCGCGCTACATCATTAGCTGTGTGCGCGTCGGAGGTCTCGCCGCCTATGCCGACGATATCCGCATCCCCTTGAAATATGGCGTCGACCAGTGCGTCGGCGATACGATCTGCGCCGGTGGCATTCTCTACGGCCAGCGCAACATCCCGGTCATTCTGGATTTCTGCAAGGACATTCGCGAACTGGCCGAGCCAGGCGCGAAATTCCTGAACTATGCCAACCCGATGGCGATGAACACCTGGGCGGCGATCGAATTCGGCAAGGTCGATACGGTCGGTCTCTGCCATGGGGTCCAGCATGGGGCCGAGCAGATTGCCGAGATCCTCGGCGCCGGGGAAGGCGAGCTCGACTATGTCTGCTCCGGCATCAACCACCAGACCTGGTTCGTCGACGTTCGCGTCAAGGGCCGCAAGATCGGCAGGGATGAGCTCGTCGCCGCCTTCGAGGCGCATCCGGTCTTCTCGCGGCAGGAGAAACTCAGGATCGACGTGTTGAAGCGCTTCGGCGTCTATTCGACCGAAAGTAACGGCCACCTGTCGGAATATCTGCCCTGGTACCGCAAACGGCCTGAGGAGACCGCCAAGTGGATCGACATGTCGGACTGGATCCACGGCGAAACCGGCGGTTATCTGCGCTATTCGACCGAAACCCGGAACTGGTTCGAAACCGAGTTCCCGCAATTCCTCGAAGATGCGGGAAAGCCCTTCGATCCCGGGCGCCGCTCGAACGAGCACGCCAGCCACATACTGGAGGCGCTCGAGACCGGTCGGGTCTATCGCGGGCACTTCAACGTCAAGAACGAAGGCGTGATCACCAATCTTCCGTCCGATGCAATCATCGAATCGCCTGGTTTCGTCGATCGCTTCGGCATCAACATGGTGGCCGGCATCACGCTTCCGGAAGCCTGCGCCGCGACCTGCATTTCGTCGATTAATGTCCAGCGCATGTCCGTCCACGCGGCAATCTCCGGCGACATCGACCTCCTGAAACTGGCCGTGCTGCACGATCCGCTGGTTGGCGCCATCTGCACGCCGGAAGAGGTCTGGCAGATGGTCGACGAGATGGTTGTGGCGCAAGCGCAATGGCTGCCGCAATTCGCCCATGCGATCGACAGCGCCAAGGAGCGGCTGAGCCGCGCGACGGTAAAAACGCGGGAATGGAAGGGCGTCGCCCGCCGCGAGGTTCGCTCGATCGAAGAGATCAGGGCCGAAAAGGACGTATTGCGCGCGGCCGGCTGAGACATTGGTTGCGATAAGCCAATGTTCCGGAAAACCGGGCGGCCAGGATCGTGCCTCGGCGAATGCGCCCGGGCAGCACGGCACTGTCATCCGAGAAGCGGAATACCGCTTCGTTCGATGCTTGTAGGAGGAGAGCCATGCCATCGCGGCAGGCCCGAAGCATAAGGGAGAAATCAGGACAATGAACATTTTTGGCCGCATGAAAACCGCCGCCGCGCTCCTGTTTGGTGTGTCGGCGTTCGTGATCCAGGCCGTGGCCTCCGAGCCGACGATCGTGCCGGAACAGCCGCCGTTTCCGGCGCAAGGCGAGATCAATTACGTGCCGCGCGATTCAATTCTGGAATTCAAGGCGCTATCCGAATATCGCGAGCCGGAGTGGGTCACCGAAAAATTCGTCAAGACCGGGAAACTGCCTCCGTTGGCCGATCGGCTGCCGAAGGAGCCGATGGTCTTCAAGACAGGCAACATGCCCGACGGGATAGGCGTCTATGGCGACACGATGCGCCACGTCGTCGGCGGCCGGCCGGAAGGCTGGAACTACAGTGCCGGGCAGACGCAAGGCTGGGGCGGCATTGATATTGCGATGTTCGAATGCCTGACGCGCACCGCGCCGCTCTTCCAGGTCGATGCCAAAGACGTCGAGCCGCTGCCCAATCTTGCCCGGAGCTGGGAGTGGTCGGAAGACGGCCACACACTGACGATGAAGTTGATCGAAGGCGCAAAGTGGTCCGACGGAGATCCCTTCGACGCCGATGACGTGATGTTCTATTGGGACGACAATGTCGTCGATCCGAACGTCTCGCCGCTGAACGGTGCAACACCGGAAACGTTCGGAGAAGGCACCACCCTGAAGGCGGTAGACAAATATACGATCGAATGGACTTTTAAGGACGCGTTCCCGCGCCGGCATCTCTATGCGATGGCCTATGGAACCTTCTGCCCTGGCCCCTCGCACATTTTGAAGACCAAGCATCCGAAATATGCAGGCACCACCTACGACGAGTACAAGAACGGCTTTCCGCCGGAATACTTGAATATGCCCGTCATGGGCGCCTGGGTGCCTATCGAATACCGTTCGGACGACGTCATCGTGCTTCGCCGCAATCCTTACTATTGGAAGGTGGACGAAGAGGGAAATCAGCTGCCCTATCTCAACGAACTGCACTACAAGCTTTCGACTTGGGCCGATCGCGACGTGCAGGCGATCGCCGGGTCCGGCGATATCTCGAACCTGGAGCAACCTGAAAATTTCGTGGAATCGCTGAAGCGCGCCGCACAGGAAACGGCTCCCGCGCGGCTGGCCTTTGGCGCCCGGCTGATCGGCTACAATCTGCGCATGAACTTTTCAGCCAATGGCTGGGGCGAGCCGGACGAGCGGGCGCAGGCCGTACGCGAGCTCAACCGCAACGTCGATTTCCGTAAGGCCGTGACCATGGCCATCGATCGCAAGAAACTCGGCGAATCCCTCGTCAAAGGACCCTTCACCGCGATCTATCCCGGCGGCATTTCCTCTGGCACGAGCTTTTACGACCGCGCCTCGACGGTGTACTACCCGTTCGATCTGGAAGGCGCCAAGGCGCTGCTGGAGAAGGTCGGGTTGAAGGACACGGACGGCAACGGCGCCGTCAACTTCCCGGCCGGTACAGCTGGCGGCTCGGACGTACAGATCGTGCTTCTGGTGAATTCCGACTACAGCACCGATCGCAACCTCGCGGAAGGTCTGGTCGGCCAGATGGAACAGCTTGGCCTCAAGGTCGTGCTCAACACAATCGATGGCGCGAAGCGCGACGCAACCCAGTATGCCGGGCGCTTCGACTGGCTTGTTCGCCGCAACGAGCAGGAACAGACCTCAGTTGTGCAGAACACGACCCAGCTTGCCCCGACCGGTCCGCGCACGAGTTGGCATCACAGGGCAGGAACGGACGGCACGGTCGATCTGATGCCGTTCGAACAGGAACTCGTGGACGTCGTCAACAAGTTCATCTCCAGCAACGACAATGACGAGCGGGCTGATCTGATGAAGCAGTTCCAGAAGGTCTCGACGACGAATCTCGATACGATCGGCCTGACAGAATATCCGGGTGCGCTCATCATCAACAAGCGCTTCTCCAACATTCCGGAAGGCGTGCCGATCTTCATGTTCAATTGGGCGGAGGACACGATCATCCGTGAACGGGTCTTCGTCGCTGCCGACAAGCAGGGCGACTACGAGCTGTTCCCCGAGCAGCTTCCGGGCAAGCCCGGTGAAGGCGGTCCGATCAACTGACCGCAGTCGATTTCCCCTCCGGCGAGCATCCGCCGGAGGGGAGGTTGCGAATTGAACCGTGGAGATACCGCGCCTCGTGAAGGAGCAGATCGCCACGAGCCACAAGAGAAGCAAACACGATCATGTTCAGATTTCTGCTTGTGCGTATCGCCTCGGCGATTCCTGTCCTCTTCGTCCTGAGCGTCGTGACGTTCGCGATCATCCAGGCCCCGCCGGGCGACTACAGCGACTATGTGCGCTCGCAACTGATCAACCAGGGTGGCGCATCCTTCGAAAAGGCCGACGCCCAGGCGCAGGCCTACAAGATCGCGCATGGCCTCGATAAGCCCTTGCCCCTCCAGTACGTCAACTGGATCACCGGCATCGTCACCCGCGGCGATTTCGGCCACAGTCTCTTCTACAACAAGCCTGTCGCCGATGTGGTCGGCGAACGTTTGCCCCGTACGCTGGCGCTGGCGCTCGTCTGCCATATCCTGGCTTCGGTGATCGGCATCACCTTCGGCGTTTTGGCGGCAACCCGGCAATATTCCTGGGTGGACAGCGTGCTGTCGGGGATCTCGTTTCTCGGCATGACGGTACCGCGATTCTTGATGGCGCTGATCATCGTCTATATCCTGGTGTTCCACTTCAATGTCACTGAGATCAACAGTTTCCATTCCGCCCGCTACGGCGGGGCGCCCTGGTCGTGGGGCAAGTTCGTCGATCTGGTCAAGCATGTCTGGCCGGTCATCGCGATCGCCACTTTGGGCGGGCTCGCCTACAACATGCGCGTCATGCGGGGCAATCTTCTCGATACGCTGAACGCCCAATATGTCGAAACGGCTCGGGCCAAGGGCTTGAGCGAGGGCACGGTGGTCATGCGCCACGCTGTGCCGAACGCGCTGCATCCGCTCGTCATGTATCAGGGCGTCGTGCTGCCCTACATGCTGACCGGCGAGATCGAAACCGCGATCATCTTCGCCCTGCCGACGGTCGGCCCGGCCATCGTCGGCTCGATGTGGATCGGCGACGTCTATGTCACGGCGACCTTCATGTTGGTTCTGTCGGTGACCCTGATCGTCGGCAATATCATCGCCGACATGCTGCTTGCAGCGCTCGACCCGCGGGTTCGCCTTGGGGGAGGGACCGACGCATGAAAGCCGACGTCCAATCCATAATCTGCGCCTCCGTGCCGCCGGCCAAAGGCAATGGCAACGAAACCTATACCGCGCTTGTCTGGCGCCGTCTCAAGCGATCCTGGACCGGCATGATAGGGCTGATCCTTGTCTGCCTCCTGATGATCATGACGATATTCGCGGAGTTCTTCGCACCCGTCGATCCGAAGCTGACCGGCGTCGGTTTCGCGCCGCCTCAGACAATCAGCATGACGGATCGGGGCGGGAACTTCGTCTTTCCGCCGCGCAGCTATCCGATTCGTGAAACAGATGAATTCGACCCCGTCACATTCCAGCCGATCGTAGGCCCCGACTACGAAAACCCGCAGACGCTCGGCTTTTTCGTCAAAGGGTTCGGATACAGGCTTTTCGGACTGATCCCGGCGCAGCGGCATTTCTTCGGCGCCACCGACGGAAGCCCGGTCAATTTCCTCGGCACCGACAAATTCGGCCGCGATGTGCTGTCGCGCATCATCTACGGCTCGCGCATTTCGCTGATGATCGCCCTGACCGTGGTGTTCATCATCACGGTAGTCGGCACGACGGTCGGCATGGTGTCCGGATATTTCGGCGGAAGGTTCGACGCATGGGTACAGCGCTTCGTCGAACTGGTGCTCGCCTTTCCGCAACTGCCGCTTTATCTCGCGCTCACCTCGCTGATTCCGGTGACGGCGCCGACCAATGTCTTCCTCGCCTTCGTCATCTTCGTCATGTCGGCGCTCGGCTGGGCACAGCTGTCGCGCGAGGTCCGCGGCAAGACGCTGGCGCTGGCGCGGATCGACTATGTGCGGGCGGCGATGGCGATCGGCGCAACCGACCGCCGGATCATCTTTCAGCATATTTTCCCCAACGTCATGAGCCACGTCATCGTCGCCGTCACGCTGGCGATCCCCAATGTCGTGCTGCTTGAATCCTTCCTCGGCTTCCTCGGTTTCGCGGTGAAGCCGCCGCTGATCTCCTGGGGGCTGATGCTGCAGGATACCGCGACATACTCCGTCATTGGGTCCTATCCCTGGATCCTTGCCCCCGTGGGTTTCGTGCTGGTCACCGTCTTTGCGTTCAATGCGCTGGGCGATGGTCTTCGCGACGCCGTCGATCCCTATTGAGAAGGCCGGCACCATGGCTCTGACGGAAAAGACCTCGATGGCGCCGGACGAACGTCACGATCATGCGGTGAGGACCGGCAGTCCGATCATCGACGCCCGCAATGTCGCGGTGACCTTCAAGGTAGAAGGCGGAACCGTCGACGCGGTCAAGGATGTCTCGTTTCAGCTCTATCGCGGCGAGACCATCGCTGTGGTGGGAGAATCCGGCTCCGGCAAGTCGGTGACGGCGCGCACGGTCATGGGCCTGCTCACCAAGCGCGCCACCGTGGCCGTGCACTCGCGGATCGAATATGATGGGAAGAATGTGCTGAAATTCTCCGACCGACAGCGCCGGGCACTGCGCGGCGACCGCATTTCGATGATATTCCAGGAGCCGATGAGCTCGCTCAATCCGGTCTACACGGTCGGCGCACAGATCATCGAGGCGATCCGCGTTCATCAGAAGATGAGCCGCAGGCAAGCAGCGGAGCGTACGCTGGAGCTGTTGCGGCAGGTGCAGATTCCGGACCCGGAAAGCCGCTTCAACCAATATCCGCACCAGCTTTCAGGCGGTCAGCGCCAGCGCGTCATGATCGCCATGGCGCTCGCCAATAATCCGGACGTACTCATCGCCGACGAACCCACGACGGCACTCGACGTCACCGTGCAGGCGCAGATCCTCAACCTCATCCGTGATCTGCAGCAGAAGCTCGGTATGGCGGTAATCCTGATCACTCACGATCTGACGGTCGTTCGCCAGTTTTCCGACTACGTCTATGTCATGAGCCAGGGCGAGGTGAAGGAGCACAACACCACTGAAGCGCTCTTCAAGAACCCGCAGCATCCCTATACGCGCCATCTTCTGGCGTCCGAACCAAAGGGCATGGCCAATCCGACGCCGGTGGACTCAGCCGTCATTCTCGAGGGCAGCAATGTGCGGGTGTCGTTCATGCTGAAGCATGGCGGGTTCTTCAAGCCGCGGCTCAAGGAACTCGTCGCCGTCGACAGCCTCAGCCTAAAGCTTCACCGGTACGAAACGCTGGGGCTGGTCGGCGAATCCGGGTCCGGCAAGACAACGTTCGGGCAGGCGCTGGTGAAGCTCCTGACGGCCGACGGCGGCGAAATCTTCTTCGACGGCGAACCGATCCACGCAAGGACACGTGACCAGATGCGGCCGCTCAGATCGCGGATGCAGGTCGTCTTTCAGGATCCGTTCTCCTCGCTCAATCCGCGCATGTCGGTCGGCCAGATCATCGAGGAGGGGCTGATCGTCAATCGGCTCGGCGACAACAAAAGTGATCGGTTGCAGCGCGTGGAGCAGGCGCTTGTCAGCGCTGGGCTTCCGCACAACATCCTGTCGCGCTTTCCGCACGAGTTTTCCGGCGGACAGCGCCAGCGCATCGCTATTGCGCGGGCAATCGCACTCGAGCCGGAATTCATCCTGCTCGACGAGCCGACATCGGCGCTCGATCTCTCCGTTCAAGCCCAGATCATCGACCTCCTGCGCAGACTGCAGGACGAGCGCGGCCTGAGCTATCTATTCATTTCCCACGATCTCAAGGTCGTACGCGCGCTCTGTCATCGGGTCGTGGTGATGCAGCACGGCAAAATCGTCGAGGAGGGACCCGTCGACGAGGTTCTTTCCCATCCGAGGACCGCCTACACCGAACGGCTCGTCAAGGCGGCGTTCGAGGTAGCCGCATAAATCGCAGACAAGAGGCGCAATTCATGACGAGACAACCCAAAATCACGTTCATCGGGGCCGGTTCCACCGTCTTCATGAAGAATGTCATCGGCGATGTGCTGCAGCGGCCGTCTCTTTCGGGCGCTACCATCGCGCTGATGGACGTCTGTCCGCAGCGCCTCGAAGAAAGCGAGATTGTCGCCGGAAAGCTGGTCAAGACGCTTGGCTCTGCGGCGACCATCGAGACCCATTCCAGCCAGCGCAAGGCCCTGGAAGGCGCGGACTTCGTCGTCGTTGCCTTCCAGATCGGCGGCTACGAGCCCTGCACGGTCACTGATTTCGAGGTGCCGAAGAAATACGGCCTGCGCCAGACGATCGCCGATACGCTCGGCGTTGGCGGCATCATGCGGGGTTTGCGCACCGTGCCGCATCTCTGGAAAATCTGCGAAGACATGATGGCAATCTGCCCCGACGCCATCCTCCTGCAATACGTCAACCCGATGGCGATCAACACCTGGGCGATTGCGGAAAAGTATCCGCTCATCAAGCAGGTCGGTCTCTGCCATTCGGTGCAGGGAACGGCTTTCGAACTCGCCCGAGATCTCGAAATCCCGCTCGATGAAATCCGTTACCGTGCCGCCGGCATCAACCACATGGCCTTCTACCTGAAATTCGAGCATCGGCAGGCCGATGGCAGCTACCGCGACCTTTATCCGGATCTCGTGCGCGGCTACCGCGACGGGCGATTTCCGAAACCCAGCCACTGGAATCCGCGCTGCCCGAACAAGGTGCGTTACGAGGTGCTGACCCGCCTCGGCTATTTCGTCACCGAAAGCTCGGAGCATTTCGCCGAATACACGCCCTATTTCATCAAGGACGGCAGGCCCGATCTGATCGAGAAGTTCGGCATTCCGCTCGATGAATATCCCAAACGCTGCATCGAGCAGATCGAGCGATGGAAAGGGCAGGCGGCCGCCTACCGGAGCGCCGAGAACATCGAGATCGAGGAGAGCCACGAATATGCTTCCTCGATCATGAACTCGGTCTGGACCGGCGAGCCCTCAGTTATTTACGGCAATGTCCGCAACAATGGCTGCATCACCTCGCTGCCGGAAAATTGCGCGGCCGAAGTGCCGTGCCTGGTCGACGCGTCCGGCATCCAGCCGGCCTTCATCGGCACCTTGCCGCCGCAACTGACGGCGCTCATCCGCACCAATGTCAATGTGCAGGAACTGACTGTCGCGGCCTTGATGACGGAAAACCGCGAGCATCTTTATCACGCGGCGATGATGGATCCGCATACCGCCGCCGAGCTCGATCTCGACCAGATCTGGTCGCTGGTCGACGACCTGCTCGCCGCGCACGGCGACTGGATTCCGGAGTGGGCGCGGATCTCGAAAAACGTGCAGGCAGCGTAAGGACGGAACGGTCCTGGTTTCCCTGACCGGCCTTTCGGCCGCCGTCTCGGAAGCGGCATTCAGCCGGATGCCAAGCGTATGAACCCGCTCCCGTCATTTGCACACGGATTCGATTCTCATCTCAAAAGGCAGACGTCCGGAAAGTGTAGCCGAATGGGTCTTTGGACGCCTGGATAAACCGCCTGTCAGCCAACGAAGAGTACCATCGCAGGATGCAGTTTTTTGAGATTTGGCAGCGATTTCGACTGCCAAGGTATTTCCGAGCTTCCCCGGACAATGAGTTGGATCTCTGGATGCTTTCTGACCTCTATGGTAAATTTGGCCAATAAATTGATGCCCGACGAGTTAAGGAACTCCAAGTCTGATACATGTATCGTTATAGTAGTAGGATTGGAGGTAAGGACATTCATCATTAGCTGCAAAATGGGCGCATAGGCCTCAGAACTGGACAACCTCATTACGCCGTCAAAATAAACATCGCTTCCTTCGTTCCACACGCGATAATTTGTCGTTGTTATGTCCACGATTTTGTCTTCATTTCGTTTTAGTTATAAGTTTCTGATGATACCACAATTGAAGCATATGTTTCCAGGCGAACCTGATCCCTTTCGTCGGCGGGGCTGAAGACCCAAGCCAGGCTCGCGCCATAGTCGCTCATCAACGTCAGCAATCCAAGACCGGAATTTGTTGTCTGAGGGTCCGCGGCATTCTCTTCGATTCGCTGGATCAGGAGATCACCCGGATCGCCGGCTGTGATCTCCGACAGAAGATTTTGAAATTTAGCGGTCGTTTCGACGTCAACAACATTCGAAACCTTGATTTTAAAACTTTCCGATTCTATGGCCGCCTCGATCGTGATCTCGCCTGGCGCACGAAACTTGACCGCATTTTCAATCAGTTCGTTGACTAGATAGCCAATGCTGTGTCGCACTTCCCTGTAGTCGTTGCGAGAAGACTGGAAGCGCAGGGCAAAAACGTCCGCGATGAAGTCCGAAGTAGTTGCGCAATGATGCCAACTCAGGTCGAGAGGTCCATCGAACAATCGCACGCGGCTGACGCTCTCTCTCATTCCAATTGCAAAGTCGGCTGTTCCGAACAGTGTTGTCATTCCTACTTGTGCCTCATGATCACGAGCGTGATGTCGTCGTGGATTTTCTGTGTTCCGATATGGGCCATCAGGTCCTCAATAATTCCAGTTTTGATCTCCTCGGCGCTCCTGCGATGATAGTGGCGCGCACTGTTGGAGAGGCGTATCAAACCGAACAATTTTCCCTCCGGATCTTCCGCCTCGGTCACACCATCCGTGTGGAGCACGATCACATCGCCGCTGTTGAACGGAATGTCGCGCGTTGCGATAAACGGCAAGATGTTGCGTTCGAGGCCGATCGGCAGACCAAGATTGGCGGTATCGATACGCTCGATCTCTCCATTTGCACGAACGACGAGAACCTCCTCATGCTGCCCTGACAGGGTCACCCTCCCATTCTCAAAGTCAAGAAAGGCCAGCGAGAGATGCTTGTCGGTGTTGGTCCGTTCGATATTTTTATAGATGGCTCTGTTCAGTCGATCGAGAAACTGACGTGGATTGTCCTCGCCAGTCTCCTGCAGTGCGCGTGCAACGGATTGAACCATCAGCATCAGCACACCGCTTTCGAGCCCGTGGCCTGTGACATCGCCGATCCCGATCTTGACCCGCGATCCCTCTTGCAAGACGTCGTAGTAGTCGCCGCCGACCTCGTCGGCCGGCCGCATATAAGCGGCGATTTCGACCCCGTGGATGGCTTCGAGTTCGCTGGCTCTCGGCAGAACCATCATCTGGATATGTTTGGCAACTGCAAGCTCTGCACCAAGGCGCAGGTTCTCATCTCGCAATTTGCTGTTGAGGGCGGAAATCTCCTGATTTGCGTCTTCAAGCTCCTTCGTTCTTTCATCGACGATTTGCTCGAGATTTTCCGTATGGAAGCTGATCTCCTCCGCCATCCGGTTGAACGCGACCCCCACCTCTCCCACTTCGTCATGCGTCGGAATGCTTACTCGAACTGAATAGTCTTTTGCCTGGAGCCGCTTTGCGGCTGCTGCAAGCGCGCTGAGACCTGCGGTGATCCGCTTTGAGATTCCGAAGACAGCCGCAAAGACAATCAGGAGCGAAATGATAATTGCGATGATCTGGGAGACCAGGATCCGGTTGGTCGCGCTGGAAATGCTCTGTTGCGCTGCAAGCAGGGAAGCATAGATTTCCCGCTCCGGGACGACGAAGCCGAGCATCTGGTTTTCGGCTGTGATAGACCCCGTGCTATTCCAGAGATTGACTGCCTCCAGTCGGCGAAGCGCGACGATGTGAGGTTCGGCTTCGCCATCTTCCTCCAAAATCGAAATATGCTTGATGACCGTCTTGTCGTCGGCAGGAAGTTCGAGCGCCGCAACGGCCGAATGCGTACTCTTTTTGAGCGAGCGATCGAGTCCGGTAACGCCTTGACCCGCCGCACCGCTTGCAATCTTGAGCCCGAGCGTTTTCTCGCCTTCGGGCTTGATCGCGAGCACATTGCCATTCGACATGGTGAGAAAACCGAAGCCCGTCTCAGCGACCTTCACGCTTTCGACAATTTCAGCGAGCTGATCGAGCGTTACGTCGGAAGCGACCATGCCGGCGACATCCTTGCGGTCCTTCGTCCAGAGCGGATGGAAGAAACTCACTATGAGCTTGCCGGTAATCGCATCGATATATGGGGCAGTCGCCGTGATGTCATCGCCTTTTACGGGGCGCGAATTCGGGTCCCTGATCCACCCCTGCCAGCGCTCATAGACGCCAGGAAAGAAGAAATCCCAGAAATTTGCGTTGTTGTGGCCCGGATAGAGCTTGTCGAAGGTTTGCGCCTGATCGGAGTAAGGAGTCGTGCGCATGATAGGTGCTGCCTTCGGTCCAACGTAATAGACCTGCAACTTCCTGGCGCCTGTTGCCATTTGGCTTGGGCCAAAAATGTCGAACGCCGCACTCTCCTGAATTTTGTGGAGAATTTCGGGCTTCGGTCGGCCATCGGGGGAGAGAAGATATCCCCAGATACTCAAGACCGAAGGCGACCCTTGGGGGCTCTGCATCCAGTTTCCCTTGGGGTCATGTATAAGCGGCGCATTGAAATAGGAGTCCGTCGCCAGCGCGTTGCCGATTGCCTCCTTCGCCTCTGGATGATCGATCAGTCTCTGCATGGAGCCTGCAAGTGCGGTAACCTCGGAGTGCATTTGGTCGAACAGGAGATCGGCGCGCAGAGCAGTCGTCTCGATATAATTCTGGAGGTATTCCTGGCTCGCCTTGGTGAGGCCGCTCTCGATCTGATACGTCGCGTCGCGGGAAAGCCGGTTGACGTTCCACAGGGCGACGCTCCCACCGACCAGGAGGTCGAAGAGCACCGCCCCGCCTACGACGATTATGAATTTCGCGCGGAAGCTGTTAGGCCGGAAAATGGACCAGGGTTTGGGGGAAATGGCATGCGACTCGCTCACAGTGGCTTACGTCCCGATGCAACCCAGATTGGCCAGCCGGCGTATCCCTTGGGGTGGAGCGCAGCGAAAATGTGATCCTGGAAACCCTGTCGGAACCGTCTGATGAACGCCGGCGGGTCACCTCGCTTTGTCGCCATCTCGCCTGCATAGACGTTCTCCCATGCCGCGACGACATCTGCGAAGTCCTGCGGATCGCCGTCGTGGTTGGTGACCACGAAAGACTCGACTCGAATGTCTTCGAACCCCGCCTCGACCAGGTATCGACGGCTTTTGGGGCCAAGCTCGATATCCATCTGGAAGTGCGCCCAAAGCTTGGCGACTTCATTATAGGTCCACTGGATGCTATCGGCGCGCGGTTCGCCCAGACAATGCGAGTTCTTTTCATTCGTGATGTAGACGCGTCCGCCCGGCTTGCAGATGCGAAAGAGTTCCTTGAGAATCAGTTCGGGCTTGTTGAACACCTGCAGGGAGTGTCGGCATGTGACCAAGTCAAACTGATCTTGGTCGAGCAGCATTTCTGACGCGTCTCCATAGGTGTATTCAATTCCTCCGATATCGAACGCCGCAGCCACGCTTCGCGCATAAGCAAGGCTTGATCTGGAATGGTCGAGAGCGACAATCCGTGATGGCTGAAATTCTTTCTGCACGAGTACGGCGAAATCACCAATTCCGCAACAGATGTCGGCCATGATGATACCGGGTTGCATGCCGTGTCGCGGCAAGATTGTGCGCTCGTGGCGCCAAGTCATCTTCGTCTGTGTGCGGAGGATCGGAATGAACCCGCCTTCTTCGAGGAAGCTCTGTCCCGGATAGAAATCACTGTCATACTCTTGAACCGTGATGTTCGCTTCGATTCCGTTCAGGCGCCCGAATTTTCTGGTCGTCCACCCGACAACGCTTGACGTTACGAGTACGAACCTGAGATCTGGTCGAGCGCGACAGGCGTCAATAATGACCCGCGAGAAAGCATGAAATGCGGTGTTGTTCATTTGCGTCAATCGTTTGACGTTTACGTACAGGGTGCCGCGTACACGAGCGATTGATTCCTTCAACAGGGCAATGCTGGGCGCAAGCTCATCGATCGACTGGGGCCGCAGTATTCCCGATATCGAGAACTCCTGATCGTTTACATCGTATTGCGCTCTGAAACGCGGGAAAAGGTTGTACGCGCTCAACTTGGCATGCCCTCAAGCGGAAGATCGACGACAAGAGTGATGATATCTGCGCCGACTTGGTCGACTCGAACGGTCGCGTTGTAGTCGATGGCGAGTTCCAAGAGAACGACTTCACGACTGGGCGCGAGGTCTCCGGACACTGAGTTGAGATAGCGCTCCATTGCCTCGGATCCCGTAATTTGAAACACCGCTTCTTCAAAGAATTGTCGTTCTTCGGGCATGCAAGGGAATGTCAGTTCGATCCTGTCCGTCTCACCCCGGCGGGACACCCTGCAGGCTATTTCACCGCTGTAATGCCGCGTACGAAAGGCGACCTCCAATAATTCGTTCAACGCAGAGGAAAAGAGGTTTGAATGCCGTACGGAGTCAGGTCTGTTATGGCTGATCATTCGCGCCGAGTAGGTCGAGAGTTGATCGCAGAGTATCCAATCAGACATAAAAGTTTTGACGTCCAAATCGATCTGGATCATTGTCTCAAAGACTGCTTCGCCATCTTCGTCATGAGAAGCAATATTCATCGGCGTTCCTCACTCGTTTCTGGCTGCATTTTAGTCAAGCGGTGCGACGAACCCTTCCCGGACGGCAGTTGACCTGTCTCTGGAAATCCATATCGCTCTGCCTCGCTTCCCTCAGTTTCGTCCACGCCGCTATGCATGGGGCCGGACGCTGGATCGCCAGATTTCGTCCCCACTTTCGCGTATTAGTTCCTTGGAAGATCGCCTGATGAAATCGCGCGTCGCCTCGGCTCCGAGTGGCCGTCCCAGGAAGTCGCCCTGGAGGTAATCACAGTCTTCCCTGATCAGCCACTGTGCCTGTCCCGGCGTTTCAACTCCCTCCGCGGTGACGCTTATCCCCAAGCCGTGCGCCATGCCTATGATCGATCGCACGATCGTCTGACTTTTTCGATCGGTTTCTAAGTCTTTTATGAAGTATCGGTCTATCTTCAATGTGTCGAACGGGAAGTTCTTAAGGTAACTCAACGAGGAGTAGTAGGTGCCGAAATCGTCTAGCGCGATCCTTATCCCGAGGACATTCAGGGTATTCAGTGTGTCAATGTTGTCGACGGTTTGCTCGAGAAGAACGGTTTCGGTAATCTCGAGCTCAAGCCGGTCGGCGCGGATTCCGACTGCGTCGACGATCTGAGCAACCGTGTCCGTGAGCGAACCGCTCAGGAACTGCGCCGGCGACAGGTTCACGGCGACCGTCAGTGAAGACGGCCATCTCGTCGCTTGGCGGCAGGCTTCTTCGATCACCCATCGTCCAATCTCGTCCATGAGACCGTCGGCTTCGGCGATCGGTATGAACACGCTCGGAGGAATGGTCCCGACTTCGGGATGCCGCCATCGCAGCAGCGCTTCGAAGCCCACGACCGACGCGGGAGCCCGAATGAGCGGTTGATATTCAAGATAAAGCTCGTTCCGGTCCAGCGCCATTCGAAGACTGCGCCTCAGGTTTTCACGCTGTTCGAGCAGGAGCTGCATCGAGCGATTGAAAATTCGCGCACAGCCGCGTCCGTCTCTTTTGGCTGCATAAAGGGCGATATCCGCGGCCTTCATCAACTGCTCGCACTCGGTCGCGTGTCCCGGTCCGAATGCAATTCCGATGCTCGCGCCGACGAAGACGGGGATGTCGTTGATCATGAACGGCGCCTTGAATGCTTCAATTAATGCCCCCGCGAGGCGTTCCGCTTCGGCGGGCTGTCCCGTACGCGATTGAATGACGGCGAACTCGTCTCCAGCTAACCGGTATGCGAGTTCGCCGTCCTGCAGCGTGTCCCGGATCCGGCCTGCTGCCAGTTGAAGCAACGTATCGCCCGTGCCATGGCCGAGTGTGTCATTGACCGCTTTGAAACCGTCAAGGTCGATTTGCAGCAGGGCAGTGGCATTTGGCTCATCGACCACCGACAGAGCTTGTTGCAGGTTTTCGCTGAACCCCCGCCGGTTCTGCAATCCGGTTAATGCGTCGTGCGTCGCCTGATGAAGGAGCATCATACGCTCTTGCTCTTCCGGTGAGCCCCGCCCGCCCCGCTCCCTTTCTCTGGATTCAATGATTCCAATTCCATTCGCAGCGCCGAAAACGACAGCGGAACGGGGCGCCTCCCCCAGCGATCGCTGGAGATTGACATTTATTGGAGTACCGCCGCGCAGCACGCGAACAAATTTTTCGATGAGCTCAGTGTCGACGTTCGGATAAATCTCCCACAGAGCGTCGCCCGCAACTGGCGGGCGGCTGTGGATGCTTTTGAGGTTGGTTGCGTAGTGCGTCAGGCGGAAGTCCTGATCATAGAACGACACACCATCAGTCGTGTTCGCCAAAAAGTCCAGGAGACGCGCTTCGCTGATGGAGGACGGATGACTTGGTGAAAGCTCCTCCCTGTTCGCTCCGGCACCCAGTGCTTTCGGACGTAAGAGCCACTTCCAAAGGCGGTACAAGATCCGCATCTCCCTCATCCCTACGGTGAAGCTAGCAAACCATAAGGCTAGTTGCAAACCTATAGGTTGCGGCGGTGCTTGCGGGCAAGTCATAGAAACGCCATTGGCGGAACCGTTGGCGGAAACGCAAAGATTGTGCCCGCGGATGGGCCGGACCGAAGATCCAAAAGGCTCCCCAGCTCGGAGAATGATGGACATTCGGAGAGCAGATTCAATGGGAAGGTTGTTTCCGCTCTCCCCAGCTTTCGGCCGCAAATCCCGCAAACGCTGGGCTTCCGGGAGCCATGAAGGGGCCGGAGAATTGTTGGGCAATTTTGAAGGTGGTAGCGGGAGAGCGCTGGAAACTAACCTTCTCCATTTTCGGCAATTCGCCAGCCGTCGCGATCTCGCGATTGAGCAGCGTCCTCCAGTCACTCATAGCCTGTCATCTCGAGATAGCCGCGTCCGGCATGGGTGCCCTCAAATCGGATCGGGCCTTCCCAATAGGGAAAGCGTGTGTCCATCCAGGCTTCTGGGTTTAGCGTCCGGATGGTCACATCCACCCCTTTTTCCGACAATTGCACCCTCCAGCGGATCGGCACGCTACGTCCCGCGACTGCCGCCGTTTCGAGCGGCGTCACCCTTAGCGCGCCGGGGGCCTGCGGCTGCGGCCTGCCGTCGGCCTTGATCCATGTGGCCGATGTAAAGCCCGCGCCTCTGTCGCGCAGGCGAAAGCCCATCATCTTTTCGCCGCTGTCGAAATGCAGCGAGAACCAGTCCCACCCGGTTTGATCCTCAGCCAGCGGCTGCGAGGACCATTCGTGGTCCAACCACGCCTGACCGGTCACCGCAATCGCGCCTGCCGGAAGGGTCAGCGTGCCGGTCACGTGGTAGAATGGTTGCGAGTAATAATAGCTCGCCTGCCCCTTCTCGGATTTCACCGAATAGCCCTGCACTCCCTGCGGCACCAGAGGGCCTTTGGCGTCCAACGCCAGTTCGTAGGAAAACGCCTGTCCTGTCGCACGCAGATCGAGCGCCGACAACGCATCCGCCTCTGGCAGGGCCCGGCCTGCCATCTGCCAGTTGTCAATCCAGGCCGCAAAGGGCGCAGCCGTAACCCCCGCCTGGCCGATGCCGCCCCGTGCCATCCGTTCGTCCACGAATTGGTGCGTTTGCGTCGTCAGCCCCGCATGACCCATCCAAAGCTGCGGACTGGACCAGCCGGACCGCTCCACCGGGGCCAGGGCGGATCGGAAAAGAGTCCATTGCACGCCATAGTCCGCTCCATCCGCAGCTTGCAGGTTGGCCGTCAAATACCACCATTCGATCCGGTAACCGGGGTGCGGGCCGTGGTCTGCCGGAAAGTTGAATGCAGTCCCCGGCTGCGGCACTGAAAACCCGTCAGCCTCTGTGCCAAGCCCAGCAAAACCTTGGCCAAAGGCAGGTGCGGCCAAGCACATATAGATCAGCAATGCTCTAACGCTCATGTGCAAATACCTTCAGCAAATCCGATGGCGAAAGACGCGCCAGCCGCCAGGCAGGCACGGCGGCTGCAAGTCCGGCCGCCAGCAGCGCGAGCGCCGCCAGCCGCGCCCAGTCACCGGGAAAAAGGTGCATCGGCAGACGCCAGCCAAAAGCCTCCACATTCACCACCGCCAGCAGAACAAAGGCGAGCCCGATACCTACAGGCAGAGCGGCCAGCATGGTCAAGGCTGCCAACGACAAGCCGCGCCAAAGCTCCAGCCATACGAGATGGCGGCGGGGCAGACCCATGGCCCAGACCGGCGCCAGTTGCGGTAGGCGCATCCCCGACAAGGTCATGAGGCTCGCAAACATCGCCAGCCCCGCGACTCCCAGCGTCAGCACATTCAGCGCGGCTGTCACTCTGAATGTGCGCTCAAACACTTTGAGCGAAAAGACCTTGATCCCGGCCTGGTCAATCACGTTCTGCGCGGGCAGGCCGAATTCCGCCCGCAAACCCGCAGCCAGTGCTTCGACCTTGCCGGGGGCAATCCGAATGGCATAGCGCAGGCGGGAGACGTCAGGATAGTGCTGGAGCAGTGTGTCGATCCCGATGATCACTTGGCCGTTCGGGTTGCCATAGTCGGCATAGACGCCGACGATGCTGGCCCGCCAGCCACCAGGCAGCGTGATCTGGTCCCCCAAGCCCAACTCCTGGCGCCGCGCCAGTTGTTCGTTGATCAGGGCGCCGTCGCCTGTGGCGATCCGGTCCCACACCTCCGGCACTGCAGAGAGGATCGGCCAGTTGTCGCGATAGGTGGCATGATCGGCCACGCCGTATATTGCCGCGGGCTGGCCTGCGACCCGGCCCTCAATGCTCCAGATCGGCAGGACCGCGTCGCTGCGCTGGGCCAGCCAGTCGCGTATCGCCGTGGCCTCTGCTTCGGTGCGGGCGGTCACGTAAAGCTCTGAGGCGAGACGCTGATCGAGCCAGCCGGTGAAGGTCAGCCGAAAGCTCGACACCATCGTGCTGACGCCCACATTGACGGCCAGCGCAAGCAGCAGTGCCATTAGCGCCAATGACAGGCCGGGAAGCTGTTGACGCGTGTCGGCCCAAAACCATTCGGCCAATGGTCCACGCGCCAAGCGGCCGCCAAGGTGCAATATCCCCGTCAGCACGAGCGGCAGCGCCAGTGCCGCCCCCAACAGCAGTGCCGCCAGAAGCGCAAAGCCCGCCTCGAGGCCGGATCCGAAGTGTGCAATTCCCGCCGCCGTCAGCAGGAGCACCATCGCAGCCACGCCTTGCGCGCGCAGTGCCCGCTCCGAAGCCCGCGCCCAGGCCCGAGGCTGGGCCGGTGCAAGTAGTGGCAGGTGCCATAGCCGCCAGAGGCTTTGTGCGGCCGCCACCAGCGTGCCGATTACCGCGATGGCCAGCCCCGCTGCCCACACTGCGGGGCGGATCAACAGCGTTCCCGGCACATCGGCCCCGTAAAGCCCGCGCAGGGTGGCGGCGACGTCGGGCAAAAGGGCCGAGGCGACTACATAGCCAAGTGCCACGCCTACCAGCCCCGCGAGGAGGGCGAAGGTCAGCAGCTCGGCGATCAGCAAAAGGACCAGCACGCGGGCCGGCAAGCCCAGTGCGCGCAGTGTGCGAAACACCGGGCGGCGCTGTTCAAAAGCCAGACCGATGGCGGAATGCACGATGAAGAGCCCCACCGCAAAGGCAAGAAAACCGAAAGCCGTCAGGTTCAGGTGAAAACTGTCGGTCAGCCTGGCAAGATCCCCCGTTTCGCTCGGCTCGCGCAGGGTCAGGCCGGGGGCTGTCACCTTTAGAGGGGCACGGCCAATCGGTTGGTCCGGCCAGAGCAAAAGACGAGAGATCTTGTCCTTTGCCCCAAGCAGGACCTGCGCCTGCCCGATGTCGGTGAGGACTGTGCCAGGCGGCAAACCCTCGGCCACGCGCACGGGAGGTGTCGCTTGCTCGGTTAGTCGTGCCGCGGTTTCCGGGGCTGCATAGAGCACACCGGGCGCCGTGATGAACGGCAATAGATCATCACCCACCGCAATATCCACCTGCTGCGCCTGCGGCGGCAAAGTCAGTGGGTCAATGCCAAGGACGCGCAAACGCACATCCCCAAACCGCATTTCACCTTCAATCACCGGCGAAGCCAGCCAGCCTGCTCGCCGCAGTCTCACAAACTCCTGTTGATCCATCCGGGCCCCGTCCTCACGCACTAGTTGCGCGAGCCGGTCCTGCCCAAGGATCGCCGCTGCACGGTCATAGCTCGCCCGCGCCTCACCGTTGATCGCCTGAACCGCTGACCACAGCGCCGTTGCCAGCGATAGCCCCAAAAGCAGCATCGCCAATTGGACAGGCCGCCTGCGCCAATGCGACAAGAGCGCTGTCAGCCCGGTCCACACCATCACACCAGCCGGCCCGCGTGCAGGTGAACGCGGGCATTCAGCCGGTTTGCCAGACGGTCGGAATGGGTGACCATTAACAGGGCGGCACCCGTTTCAGCCACCAGCGACAGCATAAGATCGAGTACAGCGTCCCCTGTTGCCTCATCGAGATTGCCCGTGGGCTCATCGGCCAAAACCAGCCGGGGCCGAGCGGCTAGGGTCCGCCCAATCGCCACCCGCTGTTGTTGCCCACTCGACAGTTGTTCAGGGTAGCGCGTTAGAACCTTGGCCAGGCCCAGCCGTTCAGCAAGGACCTTCAGCCACGCCGGATCAGGACTGCCGGCAAGTCGAGCCTGAAAGGCAAGGTTGGCTGCCACATCAAGCGAAGGGATCAGGTTGAACTGCTGGAACACAAGTCCGACTGTTCCCCGCCGCAGGGCGGCAAGGGCCGTATCGTTCAGCCCCACAATATTGATACCGCCAAGGTGGATTTCTCCCGCATCAGGGCTGTCGAGCCCTGCAACGAGGTGCAAAAGCGTGCTCTTGCCGCTGCCCGACTCGCCGGTCAGCGCAAGGCTCTTGCCCGCCTCCAGCGAGAGATCGATCCCGTGCAGAACATGCAACGGCCCCTCGCCAGTGGAGTAGAATTTGTCGATCCGGTGCAGCCTCAGCAGCATGTTACTATCTTACTCCCCCGGAGGTCCGCGTGCATCTGACACGGCGGGTGGATCGAGTGAGTGGTCGAACCACGGTGTCGGTCGTTACTGTGACAGACGAACAAGGCATAAAGCTATCTGGCAGCAGACTGGTTGAGGAAAGCCCCACCGTCATGAAGCCGATGGAAGAAGAGCACCTCGCCGTTCTACGCAGGCACATGGTCGAGGTGATTGCAATCCATACCGACCTTGCAAGCGAAGAACTCGGCAAGGCGACGCTCGATGAGCGGGTAAGGGCGGCGATGAGGCGGATGCCGCGGCATCTCTTCGTGCCAGCATCGGTTGCTCCTTATGCCTACCAGGGCATGCCGCTGCTCCGTTATGCCGGCGAAGGGAGTGGGGATTCGAGCTAACGCCGAGTTTGCAACCCGTAGGGACGCCTGCGAAGATCGAGCGGCTAGCAGCTGCTACATTGGCGGTTTAGCGGTCCGCCTGGCGACCTTCAGTCGCGAAGGGCAGTTGCGTTCTGGTTCGCGTGTGAACCATTAGGGCCGGCGGGACGTTTCTCCGCGAATCCAACACCATTGACGGCACGACCGTGGAGGAATCCAAGCATCAGCCTGCGCTGCAGAAACAAGACACCCCCGGTGCCTTGGCGAACTTTCCTTACGACCGGATGACGGTCGAACGATTTCGGGAGGAATTTCCGCGAGCGAGATGGAGCGACGAGCGCAGGAGCTGGTTTGTACCAGGCAAGACGGCAGCCCGCCGGATCGACCGCTGGCTGGCGCGTGAGGCCGAATTGCTGGCGATCCACGCCGACAGCAAGGGACGCGACGCCTTCGCTTTTGACCCGATCTCCAGTCGCTATCTCGAGATTGCCGACGACCTGCGCATTCGAACACCCTATTCCAAGACCGTCCTTCGGGAACTACACGAAATTCCCTGGGCAAGTTGGGACGATGACCTCCGCGCGTGGCGCGTGCCGTTTCGGTCCTATGAGGAACTGCGGCGCCGATGGCCGACAATCGAAGAGGCTGCCAAACGTAGCGAACCCGAGGAAAGGAAGCGACGACGAGAGGCGGAGAAGGACTCGGAGGCTCAAAGAGCCACACGGTTGCGATATGCGGAACGCCGCCGCCAACGCTATCCGTTGTCGGCTGAAGACTTGCCTCCGATGGGCCGCCCCGTCGCAACAGAGCAGTACGGCGTCGTCGTCTTTACCGATGTGTCAGGCGAAGTCGCCGAGCCGCCAGTATTGGCCGCCTTCTATCCACATGCGACGCGGACGGACATCGATTACGTGTGGGGAACGTGGTGCTCGGCGACGCTGACGGAACTCATCAGGACATGGCCGGCTCGTCGTGAGGCCGGACCGATGGAGCACGCCCGGGGCTGGTGGCGGCCGACGCTTGGCGAACTTAGAATTGCTCGCCGAAACGCACGCATCATCGAGCGTCGAAGGCGAAACCGCGTCTCAGTCCAATGTCGTGAAACTCAGACCGCGACCCGACCGGCCCGCTCTCTCCGCCAGGGGCGCGGGCTTTCATTTGTTTGGCCGATGCGGCGGTCCGCTGGCGGGGGGCCGAGGTTGAAAATCTGTGGTGATGTGTCGAGTACAGCGATGGGCTGCCTGAGAAAGCCGGCGGTTACCTTTCGGATGCCCTGAGGCTCCGCGCCGCCTCATCGAGTGCCAGCGGATCGTCACCGAGGCGGTCGATGAGGTCTTGAGCTTGGTCGCCGGTGATGCCTGTTCTCATCGCCAGTGCTTCCGCCGCCTCAACATCCGATTGACCAGCAGCGCGCTTGCCTTTCTTCTCTCGGCTTTGGGTCTGCGCGGGAGCTGGTACATCGGCACCAGATATTGCCGGTGGCCGAGCACCGAGCAAGCGATCTTCGGTCTCGATCTCCAAGATCGCCTGATTCCAATGGCGCTCATGCAAGCCGTGCGTATGGCCTTCTCGTTCCCATATCTCATAAGCGCGGCGCCTAATGCGTTCGTGTTTCTCGTCTGACATGTTCGTTCCTCCCGTTGCGTTTCTCCAACGCGTGGGGCTACGGAACGATCCGACCCTGCACGCCGATTTCGGACAAAAGAGGGACCGAAAGACTGGCTTCCGGAGGACCGTGCCTGCCGCGTTTTGCGACGCCGCGATGCGTGAGGTGGCCTTCGCCGAGTTCCAAGCCGCCTTCGTCAAGGGCCGCTTCTTCAACGGCCACATCCGAAATCACTTCCGCTACCGTCTGGTTGGACCCGCGGTCGACTGAGCAGCATCAGCGGACGATCTCTCTTTTGGCAGGGATGCGGCTCATTCGTCGCGGCCGTCCGGCCAGCTTTTGCGAGGGCAAGGTCGGACATCGGAACGAAAGGCGGATTCGCGAATTTCTACTGCTAGATAATCGGAATCGTCGCCCATGAGGCTCGCGACCCTCCACCTTGAAACTGCCAGATACGGCGATGTATATCGCGCGGAAAGGCTCGCGCGGTTGAGGCAGCAAATGATCCGGCACATCAAGCGCACTGACGCCTCGGCTCAAAAAGTCGAGCAAGCGCTGGCTAGTTTGGCCGAAGCAAACGCACCCATGGACCGGCTCGCGCGGCATCAGTAGAGCCGCGCTCAAGCGCGCCCCGCATCGGCACGATGTGCGGCGGTCGCTGCGTGTGGCGTCCTCTCCACATCCGTTTCGCGATGCCTGTCCTTTACCCCCCTTGGGGGCGCGGGCTTCATTCGTCCATGGTGGCTAAGACCAGAACGGCCCGAGGACGAACACGGCCATTAGCGCAACAAAAAGCAAAGCGGCGATCACGGCGCCCCACATGAGGACCCTTCCGGTGCCGCGTTTCTCTTCCTCGCGAGATAAGTCTCTCAACATCGCGCGAATCCTTTTGTGAAGTTCGATGACTTAGCAACGTGTTCTTGTCGACGCCGGTTCCCTCACGCGATCCCTCTACCAACGCGCGGCAAAGGTCCGGCTCGCCGCCACACCTTGCTTGATTTCGATGGCCTCTCGCTCACACTCTGATCCGGGCGCTCGCGCGGGCGTTCCGGTGGAAACACATGCTGGAAACAGGCGAGTTCGCCACAGTGATCGAACTTGCCGCGGCCGAAAGGCTTGACCGCTCCTTCGTATCCCACGTGCTCCAGTTGACGCTGCTCGCGCCCGATCTGGTCGAAGCCATACTCGACGGACGGCAGTCCATGGGGGTTCAGCTCCAGGCGCTCGTCAGGGGTTTGCCCGTCGAATGGGAACGGCAACGGAAGTTGATGGCTGCTTCCTGCTGACCATCTTCTCTGCGGCCGCCCTCAGAGAAGCCAGGCCAGCGACTGGCGAAGTAATGTCGTCCCATCCTTGTGGAACCACCGGCCATGGCTGAAGATCACGCGCTTTGGCTGAAACGCCACGAGGCGCTCCGCGGCGGCCTTCGCCTGCTCATGCTTCCGTTTGATGGTCATCCGCAGGTAAATGGGGGCCTTCCCCACAGGTGCCGTGACGCCTAAGAGGCGCGCCGCGGGCCTGATGATGAACGGCAGCTTTTCCGGCTCGAGATTCAGAACTAGATCCGTAAGCACCATAGTTCGGCTGTTCTTGTGATAGAACGCGATTTCGGTGAAGCCACCGGCTCCTGGAACGACAACCTGATCGAGATCTTTCGACCAAGCTTCCGGCGCCGCTGCGGCCAGATCGTGATCGATCCTGACGCCAGCCCGGCGGACCTTTGCCCGATGGCGCAAGCCCGGAGCGGCCCAAGTCGACGCTTCCCGCACATGGTTCTGCCACTCCTTGAGGAAGGTCCAGTGGGCACTGTTTGGTGCAACCAGATGCACTATCGGACCAATCTGCTCGAGCTGCTTTCTCAGCTCAAAAGCGAACCGTGTTGGTGAATGCAGCAGGAGACCGCCATTCCCGAGCTGGATAACCGTCATGCGCACCGGGACTGGAATGCCCATCACGCTCAGCGGTCCGCTGTCGACGATCCAGACCCCCGGAGCGACAGGCTTGGCGACATCAAGAGGAGGGTAGGTGGCGTCTTCGGGCTTCATGGTTGTGCTCCATTTAGCTTGGAGCTGGCGCAACACACTTCGAGAGGATCTGTTCCGGGGAACAGCGTGACGGCTTAGTTCGTCTGGCCAAGCAAATCATTATGTTGCAACGTACCAACGGCAGCTTTGCGCCTAATATCGGCCGGAGAGGTGAGCTTTGCCGCTTCCTGAGAGAAGACATCATTCGAACCGGTTGTTGCGCGCCCGATCTTCTTCCTGCTCGTGCCGACGTTCGGCGTCTATCCGCTCTTGGAGCCTCCTCTTTGCTTCAGCCAGGCCCTCAGCAAGAGCGGGGATATCGGCCCCGGGCAGGCCGTTCAGGAGCTTGAGGCGCTCTTCCAGCTTGGTCGCAAGCGAGCCGCTCCACCCTGAGGGATGGAGACGATTGACGAATTCGGCCAGAACTGGGCCTGGATCCGGTGCTCTTTCCAACAGATTCCCTGCGAGTGGTGTCCATTCGTGTGGCGCGCCCTGCTTCGGTCTGTTGAAGAGCAAAACCACCGATGCTGCCAACGGATAGCGCACCGTGGGATCGCGGTCGCACCAATTGATTACGATTTCGGCGGACAGTACATCTAGGACGTTCTTGTGGAAGCGTAGGAGATCGTTGAGAAGGCGTACGCTTGCCCGTTGCGACTTCAGATCGTCGGAAAACAGTTCATCAAGTGTCGCGAGTGGCTGGGCCTTCAGCAGGCCCTTTACTAGGTCACCGTAGTCGTGCCCGCTGACATTATGCCTTCCGGCCGCAACCATGAGCTTGCGGCAAAGCGCTTTCGCGACAGGAGCGCCTTCTTCTCCGACCAGAGAGGCTGTGACGACAGCTCCTAGCTCGTGGTCCTCGCGCGTCGTGCGGCTATCTTTTGTGCTGAATTCAAACCCAGCGAGTATCAGGCGTCCGGCCTCGCGGACCTCAGGCAGCGGCTGGCGCGTCGCGCTACCGTCCGAGTGCAGGCGCATCCAGACTATCTCAAGTCCAACCGCGCAGCCGTCGGGCTTACGCGCGATGGCGAGCACCAAATCACGGAAGTCCGGCCCCGGTACGTTGTCGGAGACACGGCCATATGCAAGACTGTAGTAAGTATTGATCTGTGCCTTACCGAGCTCAATCGCGCGATGCAGCCGCTCAAGAGCACGCGCGTCGATCTCTACTGTTGCCTGCAGAATCGGGAACCACGCGGCAAGGGCTGGGTGCTCCAGCGCTTCATTAAGGACGGCGTCGGCAAGCGCAGCGTCGCGCTTGTTTAGCCCGCCTAAGAAACCGCTCAGGAGCCGCAGGCTCGCGTTTTCGGTTGCTGCAAACTGTACAACGATAGTGTCCCACATCGCGCGCGGGCTTTCAGCGGCCTCCGCCAATGCCGCACCGAAGGGAGCCGCATTAGCGTTCTCGCCCATCAACTCCAAAAGCACAGTTTTGAACGTATCCTCGTCCGCCGCGACGTCATGGCCGAGCTCACGTATCGCCGCCGCCGAGCGCGCACCACGTTCAGCGTAGCACGCGGTCGGGTCGCTCCCGCCTTCGTCCTCGTCATCATCGTCATCATCGAAGTCGTCCAGGTCGAGGCTTCCGGCGCGCGCGCCGATGACAAGCCCGAGCACTTTGCTGACGAGATCCTTGGGCCGAAGAAAATCCTCCAGCGCCGTCAAGCGGTCGCGAATCTCAGGGTCCATATCCTTGCCGCCATAGGCGCGGGTCTGGCGTGCCGCGATCCAGCCGTCGCGCCAGAACGACGTGGCGTTGATCGCGCGGGCGAGTTGGTCCAACTCCTCCGCCCGACCCGTATCGCTCCAAAGGCCACGAAACTCCCGCGCGATGGCCTTCTGCACCTCCCCAGCCACTTGGCTGTCCGACAGGGCAAACTTTCCTGCGAGTTTCAGCACGCGGTCGAACCATGCGCGCACGTCCGCGCCGGTGGGGGGATAGTAGCCATAGTCCCGGGAGCGCGCGCCGAAGTCGAATTCATAGTGTGAGGAGAAGTGGCGTGTTTTCATCATCGCTTCGAGCGCTTTGATGCCGAGTGGGCGCACGGCCTCGTCCTGGGAGGCCAGCAGCGCTTCCGCGGCCTTCACACGCATCTCGACCGGCGCATGCGTGCCGGACAGAGCAATGTTAAAGAGCGATTCCACGACCCGCGTCGCTTCGTTGTCATTGGTATCGCCGCTTGGAAGCGCCGCGAATTTCACCAGCAAGGCGAGGGCGCGCTCGAAGAAGGCAGGTTCGTAAGCGAGCAAGCGCAAGAGCCGAACGAAATGCGTGCAGCGGCGGAGCGTGGTTTCATCGGCGCCCGACAATGCATTCGCCAGCGCGGCCAAGACGGTCTCCGGCGCGACCGGTGCGATGTTGGCAAACATCGCGCGGCCAAGCTCGGTGAAATTCGGCAGGTCGCTGAGCAGACCGTCCGGCGCCACCCACGTCTTCACGATGGCTTGGGCTTCCTTGCTGTCATCAAGATACCCGAGACGCCGCGAGAAGGAGCGGAGAAGACGTTCGGACGCATTGTCGACAAGCACCGACTTCACCTTGGCCGGCGCAATGGTCTGAAGTGCCCTCTTGGCGAGGCGATTGGCAATGGCATGCGGCAGCACCGCGCGCCATTCTGCACGCGCCTGCACGAGGTCCCGTTGCTTGAGCTCTGCCACCCCGGCGTACATCTCGTCGGCCGATTTGCCGACGATGCTGCCGAGGACTGGAAGCTCCGCTTCGCCGCCTTCGAGCGTCTCGCCGTCGAACGAATAGACCAGCGAGCACCCTTGCGCGACCAGAAGGAGCGAGGGGTCTGGGTCGTGGCGCTGCTGAAAGAGACGCTTGAACAGCTCTTCCTCGTTCAAGTCTGCAACGGTCTCGGTTTTCTCGATCCGCGAGGCCAGCGCCAGGGCAACCCGGGCATTGCCGCCGGAGAACTCCGCAATGGTGTGCGCATCGATCTGCGAGAGGTGGGGGTACCGCCGGCCCACCAGCTTCTCGATCAGAGGTACGGAAGACGTTTCCAAGACGAAGACGTCGGTGCCCTCCGGCTGGTCCTCCCGGATGTCGTACTCGATGGTGATCACGCTGATTGTCGAACTGCTCGACCGCGCGACCTCCGAAATCCGCCGGTGCAGTTCGGGCGTGCAATTATCGACCACCAGGATAGCGAGGGTCCGTCCGGCGATCAGGTCCGAGGCAAGCCCGGCGGGCGGCGGCTTGGGCTCGTCGGCTTCATTGGTGTAAATCGCAAGTGACGGATCGAGCGCGCCTTCGCCAACGCTTGCGTCAAACAGCGCCTCGGCGAGTCGCGTTTTGCCGACACCAGAAAGCCCGACAAGCCGCACCACATGCCCCGGCGTGGCAAGCACTTTCCGGATACGGTTGATGCCTTCGATAGCGGAAGCCCCGTCGCCTTCATCCTTGTCGCCCGTCAAAATGCGCGCCTTGTCATCGACGATGTAGTTTGCGTCCACGCCCGCAGGCGCAAACGACCATGAACCATGAGACTGCCATCCCGGCATCGCTTTGCCGATCCGCGCGCGCACCCACGGAATCTGCCCGGGATGATTCCGAACCCATGTCGCGATCCGGTTACGGTCATAAAAGTCGAGCGTGAGCTTGCCTTCGGCAGGCGTGCCCTTGATAGCTTCGGCCATCGCGTTGCGGCGGTCGGTCAGCGCCGAGTCCGATGTCGAGCCCGTAGAACTCACGATAATGTAGGCGCCGCCGGCATCAGCGAGCTCATTGATGACGGGCCGCAAGACGCCCTTCGGCTTCATCTCCTTCAGAATCTCAGCCCGCGGCATGTCCGGCTTCTTGACCTGCACGCCGGTTGCTGGCTTCGGCACGAAGCCGTCGATTGCCGTCCCGGCCGGGAGCGCCACGCGAACATCAAGACCGCCGTCGCTTGCGTCTTGATTTCCACCGTAGGTGATGGCGGACGTGGGCAGGCCTCCTCGACGCATCTCGGTCTCGCAGAGAAGGCCAACTAGGGTGCGCAAATCTGCGTCGCCAAGAGCGGCGATGTCGTCGCCAGTGATATCGAACATGGGAGCAAGCTAGGAAGCGCTCATCGGGCCGTCAATCGCAAAGAAGGACGGCCGACAACTCGTGCGAGTATTACCTGTGCGTCGCCTTTGCCAGACAGAGGGTTTGGTTACACCTGCTGAATGTCTGTTGTCGCGGCTAGGAAGCGTGGAGCTGCCGGTCGGCTTACGATCCCATTCCAGACATTTGAAGTTCGGCACCGGGGCCCTGCTCCTAGGCCGAAGCGGCTGACTAATTGGTCACCGATCGGTTTGCTTTCTGTGTTCTCCGCATAGCGACCTTGCACCAAACGACCCCCAAGCTTTCGAGCCGGAAAACCCTGTGATTTCAATGGGGGAAAGCTAGGGAGCAAAAAAGGCGCACTCCCCAGCTTTGGAGAATATGGGCTGACAGAGAGCAAAAAAGGCACCTTCACTACCAGCAACAGTCCCCAGCTTTCGGCCGAAAGCCAGCAGTTCTGCGGGGTTTCTGAGCCGCCAAGTCTACGCAGAGAACGTTCTGGGAGAATTGAGTGGTAGCGGGAGAGGGACTTGAACCCCCGACCCCAGGATTATGATTCCCGTGCTCTAACCAACTGAGCTACCCCGCCAGGGCGGCGAAAGGCCCGAAATCCGCCTCAAATCAGAGGGCATGTCGAAGCGTTCGCCAAGGTCGGGCGGATATAAGGTTGGGACGCCAAGCCTGTCAAGCATCGATGCAGCCGGTGTCGATGCAGCCGGTCTGGCACCACACTCTATCGCATCCTGTCGCGTCGCCAAGCTTCTCGGTCTTGAGACGTACTTTGTGTGTCCAGGCGCACGCACGTCGCTCTGATGGCCGAAAAGCTTTGCCGGGCAGACAATCGGGCACAGAAATGCCGGGTTGAGTTCGGCGGGGCGCGCCGCTATGTCTCGGCCACGAAATTCTAGAGTTGGAATGATGAAACCGCGCATTGCAGTCCTCGGTTGCGGATACTGGGGCAGCAACCACATCCGCACCCTCAAGGCGCTCGGCGCGCTGCACGCGGTCTCGGACGTCAACCCTGCCCGCGCCGAAGGTTTCGCCAGTGAGCAGGATTGCCTGGCGATCGAGCCGGAGGCGCTGTTTGTGCGCAGCGACATCGACGCCATCGTGATGGCGCTGCCGCCGCAGTTCCACGCCGATATGGCGGTGCGCGCCGTCCAGGGCGGCAAGGACGTGCTGGTGGAGAAGCCGATCGCGCTGACGGTGGCCGATGCCGAGCGTTCGGTGAAGGCGGCGGTCGACAATGGCCGCGTCTTCATGGTCGGTCATGTGCTGCGCTTTCATCCCGCCTTCGAGACGTTGAAGGCGCTGATCGACAATGGCGAGCTCGGCGAGGTCCGCTATATCCATTCGCACCGGCTCGGGCTCGGCAAATTCCACACCGAGAACGATGCGCTGTGGGACCTGGCGCCGCACGATCTGTCGATGATCCTGGCCATCACCGGCACGGAACCGATCGAGGTGCGTGGCGAAGGGGCAGCGCTCCTCGACAATCTCAGCGATTTCGCGCATCTGCACATGCGCTTTCCCAACGGTCTGCGCAGCCACCTCTTCGCGTCGCGGCTCAATCCCTACCGCGAACGGCGGCTGACCGTGGTCGGCACCAAGGCGATGGCGGTGTTCGACGATGTCGAGCCGTGGGAGCGCAAGCTCGCCGTCTACCGCCACGCGGTCTGGCAAGACAGCGGCCAATGGGCCTTCACCACCAACGAGCCGTCCTATGTTGCAGTGGGCGAGGGCATGCCGCTGACGCGAGAGCTCGAGCATTTCATCCAGTGCATCGAGACGCGGGCAGAACCGCGTACCAGCGGCGAGGAAGCCATCAGGGTGCTGCGTATCCTGACCGCCGGCACCGTTGCCCACACGGGATCGTCTTCCTGAGAGGAGTGCGGCTGTATCAGAGCCTGATCGATCCCGATAGATCGGGATTATCGTCTATTCGGCGGGAATCTGCGCCGGCCGGGCTGCCAGCCGCGTCAGCATCGCCTCAGCCTCGGCGCCGCGTTCGGAACGCTCGATGAAGCCGCCGCCGAAAACGCGGGCTTCGTTGCCGTCGTCGGAATAGAGCACGCAGGCCTGGCCGGGCGCGATACCGGACTCGCCGTCGACCAGTTCCACCGAAGTGATGCCGGCGTTGTGACGCAGCACAGCCGGGCGTGGCGGGCGTGTCGAGCGGACCTTGGCGAAAAGCTCCAGCCCGGCGGCCGGGATATCTGACAGCGCAGCCTCGCCCAGCCAGTTCATGTCGCGCAAATAGATCTTGTGCGTTTCCAGCGCCTCGCGCGGGCCAACGACGACGCGGGCCCGGTCGGCGTCGAGATGGACGACGTAGAGCGGCTCGCCCGAGGCAATGCCGATGCCGCGGCGCTGACCGATCGTGTAGCGCAAAATGCCTTCATGGCGGCCGAGCAGGCGGCCGTCGATATGGACGATGTCGCCCGGATTGGCAGCAGTCGGCTTCAGCTTGGCGATGATATCGGAGTACTTGCCCTGCGGCACGAAGCAGATGTCCTGGCTGTCCTGCTTGGCAGCGACCGTCAGCCCCATTTCCTCGGCGATGGCGCGAACCTGCGGCTTCGACAGGCCGCCGAGCGGAAAGCGCAGATAGTCGATCTGCGCCTGTGTGGTGGCGAACAGGAAATAGCTCTGGTCGCGATCCGCGTCGACCGGCCGGTACAGCGCGCGATGGGCGCCGTTGGCGCCGGAGCGGATGTAATGGCCGGTGGCCAGCGCCTCGGCGCCGAGTTCCTTGGCGGTCGCCAGGAGGTCGGCGAATTTCACCGTCTGGTTGCAGGAAACGCAAGGGATCGGCGTTTGGCCGGCCACATAGCTCTCGGCGAAGGGGTCGATCACCGCCTTGCGGAAGCGCTCCTCGTAATTGAGCACATAATGCGGAATGCCGAGCGTTTCGGAGACGCGGCGGGCATCGTCGATGTCCTGGCCGGCGCAGCACGAGCCGGCCCGGTGCGTAGCCGCGCCATGGTCGTAGAGCTGCAGCGTGACGCCGACGACATCATAGCCTTCATGCTTCAAAAGGCCGGCAACAACCGACGAATCGACGCCGCCCGACATGGCGACAACGATGCGGGTATCTTCGGGGCGTCCGGGAAGGTCGAGGCTGTTCATGGTTCTTTCGTTCTGCACGGCGCCTGGATGACGGCGCCTGAATGCCAATGGCCGGAATATAGGTCAAGCTTTCCGGGTGCGCCAGCTTCGCGAACCGGCCGATTTTTTTGAACGGATTCGGGCGCTTGCTGGGCAGATGCCTCAAATGCCGACGAAAAGACTAACGCGGCGTTCATGATCCTTACCTAGCTATTAGGGATCGCTTAGGCAAATTTTAAAGCTGTGGCGGTAATGTGGTGGGGATTGGGTCTTTGAGTTTTTAGTAGAGAGTACGATGACCGATCTTGTTAGACCGCGCGTCAAATATGTTATCGGGCCTGACGGCAGCCCCCTTACGATTGCCGATCTGCCGCCGACGAACACACGTCGCTGGGTTATCCGGCGCAAGGCGGAAGTGGTGGCGGCTGTACGCGGCGGGCTGCTGAGTCTCGAAGAGGCATGCCAGCGCTACAAACTGACCACCGAGGAATTCCTGTCCTGGCAGGCGTCGATCGATGAATATGGCCTTGCCGGCCTGCGCACGACGCGCATCCAGCAATATCGGCATTAGGGCTGGTTCAAGGATGTCAAAAGGCGCGGCAATCCGCGCCCTTTTTGCTTTGCCGACAGGGTTTTCTCTGCTTCAGACGGTCAGCACCACCTGCCGATCGGGCTGACAAAAGGCATGAGCAGCGCCTGCTTCCTGGAGCAAGCATTTTCGCGTCGACCTTGCCGCGTTCCACAAGCCTGCGCGGTCGGCCCCGAGCCGAACTCGGCCGGAACCTGGTGGGCTGCTCAATCAGATAAGGTCCTGGCCGGAATCGCCTGCGCCCGACATCAGGATGCCCAGGTGCGGGCGGTCGCGGAGCATCAAGGGGATTTGGCAGCGTAGGCCTGAAACTGGCAGTTGCTCGACCAATGAGCGGCGACATTCCAGATGGGCAACGACCTGATCGCTGGGTGCTGACCGGCCTTAAAGCTTTGTTTTCAGCCGATCATGGCGCTGCGGCCGCCGGTCTCGGCGTCGCGGATCTTGGTGTCGCGTGATTCGAGCATTTCTGCCTTGGAAAGCTCCGCTTCGGCTTCGCCGAGCAGTGATTCGGCAACGCTACGCTGCTGGGCGAGGTCGCTTTGCGAATTTCTGAGATTGTCGCGGCGCAAGCGTGCTGCCTTGGCGAAGGTCGGATAGGCAAAATGGTTGATGTCGGTGATGCCGGCTTTCTTTTCTTCGGCAGTGATCTGGAGTTCCAGTTCGACAGCCATGCGCTCGAATTCGGCGATCATCATGTCGAGTTGCAGCAACTGCCGCCGCTTCTCGTTCACCTGAAACTGCTTCAGCCGAACGAGGTTTTCACGTGACTTCATGATTCGGTACTCCTGGAAACGCACACCTGCACATATCGTCTAATCCGCCTGGCAAACTCAGGCTTCGACCCGCTTCCACCGACTTTACCAGAACTATGGGAAACAAATTCCTAAAGTTTTTTGCCGGCGGTAACCATTCGTTTACGGGCATTGTTAATCATACGGCTCAGGACTTAAGGCCGGGTAAAAATTCCGGCCCCGACGCGGAAGCACGGCTAGCGAGTCCCTGGAGTCACTTAGTCTGGCTTATTAATGTTTTGCATTAGCGGTTTGGTTCTTAGATTCGCTATTAGATTCAACAAGGTGTAGAAAAGGGTTAAAAAATCTGGTACCGTCGACGGCACGGAATTAGGTTTTGTTAACCATTCGATGGCAGCCTCTGCTCAGGCAATCACTGCTCCGGTCCTGGACGGGTCGTGAAATGGTCCGGCAGCAGAAAAGGGGAATGAAATGCGTGTTCTGCTGATAGAAGATGACAGTGCGACCGCACAGAGCATCGAGCTGATGCTGAAATCGGAAAGTTTCAATGTCTATACGACCGATCTTGGCGAAGAAGGGGTCGATCTAGGTAAGCTCTACGACTACGACATCATCCTTCTCGACCTTAATCTCCCCGACATGTCGGGATACGAGGTGTTGAGAACACTTCGCCTTTCCAAGGTGAAGACGCCGATCCTTATCCTCTCCGGCATGGCCGGCATCGAGGACAAGGTACGTGGCCTCGGCTTCGGCGCAGACGACTATATGACCAAGCCGTTCCACAAGGACGAACTGGTCGCCCGCATCCACGCCATCGTGCGGCGTTCCAAGGGCCATGCCCAGTCGGTCATCACCACCGGCGACCTGGTGGTCAACCTTGATGCCAAGACCGTCGAGGTCGGTGGCCAGCGCGTGCATCTGACCGGCAAGGAATACCAGATGCTGGAGCTGCTCTCGCTGCGCAAGGGCACCACGCTCACGAAGGAAATGTTCCTCAACCACCTTTACGGCGGCATGGACGAACCGGAACTGAAGATCATCGACGTCTTTATCTGCAAGCTGCGCAAGAAGCTCGACGCTGCTTCCGGCGGCCAGAACTACATCGAGACGGTTTGGGGTCGCGGCTACGTGCTGCGCGAGCCGGAAGACATCCGCGTCAGCGCCTGAGCTGACGACGTCGATCCGATCGATTTTTCCGACAAAAATCCGGCTTCGGCCGGATTTTGCGTTTTTATGTCGCAGACATTGAGCGCCGATTTCCGCGGCCATGCGCCAGCGGCGGCGAATCAGGCGGCAAATCTCAAGGTGCGGAAGCGCTCGAGAAGTTGCGGCCGAGTGAACGGCTTCAGCAGATAGCCTTGGGCGCCGGCGCGCTTTGCCCGCATGATCGAAGCGACGTCGACCTCAACCAGCAAAATCAGGATCTGGGGTTGTATCGGACTTTCCATGGCGCGTACGCGGCGAATGACGTCCTCGGCCTGCATGTCCGGCAAGGCGCCGTCGACAATGATGATATCCGGCATGTCGGCAGTGCACATCTCAACCGCATCAAGCCCGCTGGCAGCTTCGATGACCAGCATGTCGGAACCACCCAGGATGCGTTTTGCAACCCTCCTGATGACGCTCGAATCGTCGATGAACATGCAGCGTTTCATTTCCGGGCCCTCTTTGCCATGCGGCAATCCGGCAGCGTCGCGGTCTGGAAGGCACCGTATGGTCAATCCGGTAAAGAAGCTGAAAAGCCAATAGGTAAAATTCTTGAAAGAACAGCTTTTACGAAAACTTCTTTACCGATGCTTCGGTCGATCTAGCCTTTGGGGTTCATTTCATTCGACGGTGATGGTGCGGTAAATATTGTCTGAACAACGCTCGTCTGTTCATTCAATCAGCTTGGTAATTCAAGCAGCCGAGAGAACGATTTCTTCTGAGGTCGCGTGGATCGATATTGTCATGTTCGCCTCGCGCGCCAAAAGCAGTGTGTAGTAGGGCTGCACCGAATGCGCGTCGATCGGTTCTTCAGGCTTGTTGCCGGAATGGAGCTCCAGGAATTTGGGCGGCACGCGCAGCATCGGACCGCTCGCGGCGAGCGCAAAGCGTGGTTCCGTGTCGAGGTTTTCAAGCGTGACCGTAAGCTTGCCGCCACGCGGAATGGCAGCGTTGGCGACGAGAATGAGGTTGAGCAGCAGCTTTACCTTGTTCTTGGGCAGCAGCGCACGGGGTCCATTCCAGATCAGTTCCGGCTTCTCGTTCTTCAAGAAGGCGATCGCAACGGCCTCGGCATCGCCGGTGTCGATCATCATGCCGGCAGAACCGGCTGCGCCGAAGGCGATGCGGGCGAATTGCAGGCGGGCCGAAGCGTTTCTGGCGCTCTGGCGAATCAATTTCATGGCATCTTCGTCGGCGCCGCCTTCGTCGAGCAGCTCAAGCCCGTTGTTTATGGCGCCGACCGGCGAAATGATGTCGTGGCAGACCCGGCTGCACAAAAGCGCGGCGAGATCGGGTGCGGAAAGGGTGAAAAGCTCGGCCATCGGCGAAAGTCCCTGCAAAATTTCACTGGAGATGGCCGGGCGATCAATGATCACGCCTGTCCACACGAATCACGCTCGCTCTCCCAAGGCCTACTGAATACACAGCGCCTGAGCGTGCAGCAACAAATCCGGAATTGTCGCTATCGAAAATGGTGTGTTCACGCAGGGTGCGGATACTGCGGGCCGACGCGAAATCAGCGCGAAACCAGCCTACGAACCGCCATCTTCATGTGAAAGCTTAATGGTTGAAAAAGGATTACGGCATAGTTTGTCCTTAACAGTCATCCTTAACGGCCACCAAAGAGCCGCACGGATGCGAGGCGTCGGCGAAAGTGCTCCCTGACGGAGATTGGAAGCATGTTTTCCCGATACTACGACCGGAGTTTTTTCCGTGTCTTCACAGACCGGAGTTTTCTCCGTGTCTTCTCAATGGCGATCGCTCTCATGGGCCTTGTCGTCTTTTCAACCTCGCCTTCGCGGGCCCAGGAATACACCGCTCAGGAGATCGTCGATTCCGGTCATAAATTCTTCGGTGCGACGTCGGGCGGGCTCGCCACCGTCGTGGAGAAGATTTTCTCCTCCTATGGCCTGCCCAATGGCTATTTGCTTGGGGAGGAGGGCTCGGGCGCCCTGATCGGTGGCCTGACCTATGGTGAAGGCACACTCTACACCAAGAATGCCGGCGATCACAAAGTGTTCTGGCAGGGCCCGTCGCTCGGCTGGGATTTTGGCGGCGAGGGCTCGCGGGTGATGATGCTGGTCTATAATCTCGACGATGTGAACAGCCTCTACAATCGTTTCGGCGGCCTTGCCGGCTCCGCCTACCTCGTGGCTGGCGTCGGCTTCAACGTGATGAAGAACAACAATGTGCTGCTGGTGCCGATCCGTACCGGCGTCGGCGCCCGGCTTGGCGTCAATCTCGGCTACCTCAAGCTTACCCAGCGCGCCACCTGGAATCCATTCTGAGCAAGCGGTTGCCTCGTCACCGCGATCGTTTCCAGGATCGACGGTCTGAACAATGCTGCGGCAGACCCTTGCCGCGGCACTGGAATTCCGTCATGCGAACGTGGCACAAGTCCCTTACGGTTGTTTGCCGTTCATAACGGATAGTCACCTTGGTTCAGTCGGTCCTGTTCTTTGTCCTCGGCTTTCTCTGCGCCGGCTTTCTGGCGCTGATGATT
Organism: Mesorhizobium sp. WSM4829; assembly: GCF_055811475.1. NCBI lineage: Bacteria > Pseudomonadati > Pseudomonadota > Alphaproteobacteria > Hyphomicrobiales > Phyllobacteriaceae > Mesorhizobium > Mesorhizobium sp. WSM4829. The sequence goes on from NZ_JBVVQJ010000015.1 coordinate 116,863, forward strand.
GCTCCGGCCATCTGGCGGCGGGCCGTGATGCTGACGCGTAAACGCATCGAGGGCTCGATGCCGCTGACGCTGGCCGAGATCCAGGCGGAGAAGGATCGCATCCGCGCCGAGTTCGCCATGGCGACACGTCGGCTTGAGATGAGCGTCAAGGCGTTGCGCGAGAAATCGGCCGAACAGCTTGTCGAGATCGGCCGTGGCCGCGAAGCACTGAAGGAACTGGCGCTCGAGCGGAAGGACAAGGAACACGCCCTTTCCGCGCTCGAGGCCAAGGGCGAAGACCTTCGGCAGCGCAAAGACCAGTTGCAGCTTTTGTCGGATCGGCTTGCCCAAACCGAGCATGCCCTGGAAAAGCGTGTGCTCGAGCTGAAAAAACTGGAGCACATGTATGACGACGCCAGCTTTTCTTCCAGCAGCCGTCAGATCGAACTTGTGGCGCGCGAATCCGAATTGCAAAAGCTGGCCGATGATATTTCAGTGCTGCGCGGCCAGCGCAAGGAGGCGGACAGGCGCCAACAGGAGATCGCGGCCGAGAGCAAGGCCGCGCGAGACGCGTTGAAAGCCGAGAAGAAAAGGACCGGCGAACTGGACAAGAAGATCGAGCGCCTGCTCGCCACGCTTGCCGATCGCGAGGACAAGCTTGAACGCCGCGAAAAGGAAATCGCGCGGCTTCGCGAAAAGCTGAAAAGCGAAAGCGTGGAAAATGCGTCGGCAGCGGTGCGTCTCGTCGGAGCGCAAGGCGGTCAGGCCGATGTGGCCGTCAAGGGCGATACGGAAAAAGCTATCGCCAAGCTCGATAGCGACCGGGAGCAGTTGGAGGCGAGATTGACGGCACTGGCCAGCGAGAACAAGAGGCTGAAAACGGATCTTGCCGCCGACTCGGCATCCAGATCCGAAGGCGCCAGCGCTGCGTTGCGCGAGCAGATGAGCGACCTGGCGGCGCAGGTCGTAGCCCTGACGGCGAAGCTCGACGGGCCGGAATCGCCGATCGCAAAGGTTCTTGCGGCACCCAACCCACCGGGAAGCGGTGAACGCAGCCTTGCCGATCGGGTGCGGGCGCTGCAGCAGGCCGAATCGGCGCATTGAGCCCAGGCAGTGATGCTGACTTCTGCGGCTCAGGTCCTGCTTGCCGAGAAATGATGCAAGGCGATGGCTGACGCGGCGGCGACATTCAGGCTGTCGAAGCCTTCTGTCATATCGATCCGCACCGTCCGCAGGCGGGCGAGCAGCATCTCGGGCAGGCCTTCGCCTTCAGTGCCGAGATAGAGTGCCAGCCGTTCGGTCCTTTTCGCATCGCGGATGTCGGTTTGTCCGCGCGGCGACAATGCGAATTGGCCGAAGCCCAGCCGATCGAGCGCCGCGGTAAAGCCGACGGTCTCAGCGAAGGAGGCAAAAGGAATTTTCAGCGCGGCGCCGACCGAAACGCGGATCGCCTTGCGGTACAGGGGGTCGCAGCAGGTCGCGTCCAGAAACACGGCATCGGCGCCGAAGGCGGCGGCGTTGCGAAAGATCGAGCCCATATTGTCATGGTTGGCGATGCCGACCAGCACGACGATCAACGCGCGGGCGGGCAGGGCATCCAGCAAGGCCTCTGCAGGCTGCGCCTCGCCCTTGCGGCCGATCGCCAATATGCCGCGATGCATGTGAAAGCCGGCAATCCTGTCCATGACCTCGCTGGCCGCCGTGTAGACCGGAAGGTCCGCGGGCGCCTTGCGCAGGGTTGCGTCGAGGCCTGCCAGCCGGTTTTCGAGCACCAGCACCGATTCGGCGGTAAAGCGTTTGGCTGCGAGCAGCATTTCGAGCACCACCTTGCCTTCGGCAACGAAACGACCCTGCCGGCCGGCAAGATCGCGCTCGCGAATGTCGAGATAGGCGGCGACGCGCGGGTCTTGCGGGTCGTCGATACGAATGCTGCGCATGCTTGCCTCAACTGACCCGCATCGGCCCGATCGTGGTGGGTTTGCGACAGCACGACGCGTGGATCCAAAGTGTCAGAGCGTACCTTCTGCGTCCAAGTGAACGCAAGTCGCTCAAAAGCGCGTCGCGTTCGACCGACCTCAACCGGCCTCTCGCGACGCGCTTTAGGTTGTTGTTTTATGCATGTCGTTATCGCAAAACCGCTGCACGGGCATGCATTTGCGCGACATGCATCAGGAGTCGTCAGCGAGGCAAGGGGCGCTCGGACCAGTTATGCATGTTGCCGGCTTTGGGCGACATGCATTGGCCGGTCAAGTCCCGGAGCGACGCGGGCGGTATGCCATCTGCGATGGCTCACCCTCGCCGAAAATGCCGTCCAGCGTGTTGAGAAGTTCGCGCACGGCATCGGATTTGCAGGAATAGTAGATCATCTGCCGGTCGCGCCGGGTCTCGACGAGATCGAGCGCCCGCAGTTTGGCCAGATGTTGTGACAGGGCGGATTGGCTGAGCAGAACCTTTTCGGCGATAGCGCCGACCGACATTTCACCGTCGGCCAGGTAGATCATGATCAACAATCGTTTCTCATTGCCCATCAGCGTCAGAAACGAAGCCGCTGAGTCGGCATTGGCGATTAGCTTTTTCGAGACCATCGATCCCCCATACCTTCCTGCTCCTCCGGCGCTATGGGGGCAATAGCGTCTGATTCCATAGGCTCACGTGCGAATGTGCGCTGGCGATTCAACGCTACCAGGAAAGCGTAGAACATCTCGCACAAACCTCAAGACTTGCTTTCGACCCGACGCGATTAACTGTCGGACTGTGTTTAATCCGCCACTCGGCCGGTTTTTGCCATGTCGACCAGAACATGCCTGAGCTCGCGCGCCGTCCTCAATGGCTCGGGAAAGAACACCCGGCAGATATCGTCGCCCAATGCCAGGTCCATGCCGTCGGCGTCAAAGCCGGTGACGACCCAGCCGTCGCCCGTCGCCTTGGCGAAGTGGCGCGCGTAGACGGCAATTGCGTCGCTATGGTCGGCATTCATATGGTCGAGGGCGGATTGTTCGCCAGCGGCAAGCTCTTCGACGATCGGCGCGGTCGTGACCAGATCGGCGCGTTCGAGCACGTAGGCCTTGCCAAAGCCGCCGTTGAGACTGGCGCGCTCCAGCTCAAGGCGGAAGATCGAGAAGTCGCCAAGACCGGCATAGAGCTTCGCCTTGGGGTTGCGGTTGAGATAGCGCCGTTCGGCGCCGGCGTGCTCGTCGGATCCACGCTCAAGCCGTGCCGCCCGACTGACGAGCGTCAACCGTGGGTGCGCCAGCGGGTCGCCCCTGCCGGGCTCGCCGACAAGCAGCGAACAGCGCGGGTCGGCAAGGATCGCGCCGGTATGGGCGGACAACATCGATACCAGGATCAGCGGCGTGCCGTCGATATCGGTGGCGACACCAACCCTGCTGGCCAGCGGCGAACCGGTCCCGGGCTCGATCACCGCCAGCGCGCCGAAACGGGCACTGCGGATCAGCGTCTTCGCCAGCCTGATCGCTTCGGCGTCGGTCTCGCGGATCACGTCCTTCTTTCGATCGTTCAAATCCACACCGTCTTAAGCTGAGCTTTGCTCTCCAGTTATCAACCTATCACACCGGATTTGACAAGGGCCCCAGATTTGAAAAGGGCCTCAGTTTCGCTTTCCGAAAGGCCGAAGCGTGCCAGCACCGTCGCCGCCTGACAATCGTGATCGGCCGGCATGGCGGCAAGCGTCGGCCGGGAGCGCGAAAAGCGCGGCGCCGGGGCGGGCCGCTCAAGCGCACCCGACATCACAAAGGAGTTGCGAGCGCGATTGTGCGGATGATCCCTGGCTTCCCGCAGCGACAGAACCGGTGCGACGCAAGCATCGGTTGCAGCAAAGAGACGGCCCCAGTCGTCCCGTGATTTCTGCCCGACCCGATCGACAATGGCGGTCCGCATCTGCGGCCACAAATTCCTGTCGTATTGGCCGCGTACAAAAATCTGGTCGAGCGGCAGCAGTCTTGCGAATTCGGCGAAGAACCGGGGCTCAAGGCAGCCGACGGCGAGGTGCCGTGCGTCTGCGGTCTCATAGGTGTCGTAAAAGGGCGCGCCGGAATCGAGCAGGTTCGCGCCACGCGTGTCACTCCACAGGCCCGCCGCCATAAGGGCGTGCACAGGTGTCGCCAGCATTGAAGCGCCCTCGGTCATCGCGGCGTCGATCACCTGACCCTTGCCGGAGCGCGAGCGCTCAAACAGGGCGGCCAGTACGCCGGCGACCAGCATCATGGCGCCGCCGCCGTAGTCGGCGACAAGGTTGAGCGGTGGGACCGGCCGGCCGCCTTGCTGGCCGATGGCATGCAGCACACCCGAATAGGCGAGGTAGGTGATGTCGTGGCCGGCACGTCCCGATAGCGGACCGTCCTGGCCGAACCCCGTCATGCGGCCGTAGATCAGGGCCGGATTGCGCGCCAGTACCGCATCCGGCCCGAGACCAAGCCGCTCCATGACATCGGGACGAAACCCTTCGACCAGCATGTCGGCCTTCTCGGCAAGGCGCAGCACCAGTTCGGCGCCTTCCCAGCGCTTCAGGTCAATCCGCAGGATGGAGCGGCCGTGACAGTCGATGTCGTATTCGTCCGGCAGCGCCAGAAACGGCTGGCTCGACCCAGCCCGCTCGATGCGCAGCACCTCGGCGCCCATCTCCGACAGCATCAGCCCGGCCAGCGGCACCGGTCCAAGTCCGGCCATCTCGATCACCGTCAGGCCGGCGAGCGGGCCGGTCTTCGCCTGAAGGGCGACTTCGGCACTCATGGTCGGCTACTTCGGCGCCATGCGGATGGCGCCATCGAGGCGGATGGTCTCGCCGTTGAGCATCTGATTTTCGATGATATGCAGCACAAGGGCTGCATATTCTGAAGGCTCGCCGAGACGGGACGGGAAGGGCACTGCGGCGCCGAGCGTATCCTGCACCTCTTGCGGCATGCCGGCCATCATCGGCGTCTTGAAGATGCCGGGCGCGATGGTGCAGACGCGAATGCCCGACCGGGCAAGGTCGCGCGCCACCGGCAGCGTCATGCCGACGACACCGCCCTTGGAGGCTGAATAGGCCGCCTGGCCGATTTGACCGTCATAGGCGGCGACCGATGCCGTGTTGACGATGACGCCGCGCTCGCCGCCGTCCAGCGGCTCAAGCTTCGCGGCCTGGTCGGCGACGAGGCGGATCATGTTGAAGGTGCCGATCAAATTGACCTCGATCACCTGGCGGTACTGGTCGAGCGGGTGCGGACCGTCCTTGCCGATCGTCTTCATGCCGATGGCGATGCCGGCGCAATTGACCAGGATACGGGGTTCGCCGAACTTTTTTACCACTTCCGCCACTGAAGCAGCACCGCCGTCGGCGCTGCTTACGTCGCATTGGATGGCGATGCCGCCGATATCGGCCGCAATCTTCGCCGCACGCTCGATGCCGAGGTCGAGGATGGCAACGCCGGCGCCCTTCGCGGCCAGTGCACGTGCCGTCGCCTCGCCGAGGCCGGAGCCGCCGCCGGTGACGATCGCAATCTGGCCGTTGGGGTTCATGTCGGCGTCCTCCATCTAAAGCGCGTCGAACTGAACGGACTCAATCGAAGCGCTTTAAATCTCTATTTTTATGCATGTCGTTACCCAAAACCGCTGCGCACTTTTGGGCGACATGCACCATCGGCCACATGCTACGAAGCCTGACAGTGTGGCGCAACAGCATCCGGATGGTCACGCCATCGCGGCGATTTGCGCGGCAATCCTTGCCTGATCGGCGTGGCAAACCTCCCCCACCAGCCGTGCCATCGCGCCCGGCACGATCTCATGCGACAACAGCCGGTCAGGATCGACCGGGCGCGGCATCGAGATTTGCCCACGCGGGATTCTCTTGAAGCCGAGCGGGCCGTAATAGGGCTCGTCGCCGACAAGCATCACCGCCGGCATGCCGGCCTTGGCGGTGGCCTCCAGCGCGATCGCCACCAGCCGGCGGCCAATGCCGAGATTCTTGTAGGCCGGCCGCACGGCAAGCGGTCCGAGCATCAGCGCGCGGCCGGCGCCGGCCGCGATGCGCGTCATGCGCACAGAGGCGACAACGATATCGCCATCGACGGCCACGAAGGACAGAGCGCGTTCATGCGGGCCGCCCTCACGGATCTTGTAGGCGCCCAGCACGAAACGGCCCGGCCCGAAGGCTTCGTCGTTGATGGCTTCGATTTCGGGGTCATGCGCCGGAGTTTCCGGCAGGTATTTCACGTCGGCAAGGCTCATGGTCTGCGTTCCGGTAGACGGGGAAAGGTTTGCTGCAAACGGCAGCGTTCGCCAGTCAGCGCTTCATCAAGCGCGGGCGCCCTTTCGTCGTCGGTCGAACCGGATCAAAGCAAAGTCAAACATGCGGATTTTCCGCTAGCATCAATCTTCAGCCACCGCAATCGGCCGTTTGCTGCCGCCATTCGTCTGCCGCACCGGGAGATTGACGAACTGTTCAACGCCTGGCGATTTCCGCATCGTCGGTTTGTGCCTAAATCCCTACAAAGAGGAAAGGACACCACATGGGATTGCTGGTCGACGGCAAATGGCAGGACAGCGGGTACGATACCAGGGCGAGCGACGGCGAATTCGTGCGGGCGCAGTCGCAATGGCGCGACTGGGTCACGGTTGACGGCAGGCCGGCCGAAGGCCGCACGCGCGGGTTCAAGGCCGAGCCGGGGCGCTACCATCTCTATGTCTCGCTTGCCTGTCCCTGGGCACACCGGACGCTGATCTTTCGGGCACTGAAAAAGCTCGAGGACGTGATTTCCGTCTCGGTCGTCCATCATTTCATGGGCGCCAACGGCTGGACCTTCCTGGCCGAGGACGGCGCCACCGGCGATACGCTCTACGGCCTCGACTTCCTGCATCAGGTCTACACCAAGGCCGATCCCGCCTATTCCGGCCGCGTGACGGTGCCGGTTCTGTGGGACAGGCGAGAACAGACAATCGTCTGCAACGAGTCCTCCGAGATCATTCGGATGCTCAATTCAGCCTTCGACGAATGGGGCGATGCCAGCCTCGATTTCTATCCGAAAGCACTGCGCGGCGAAATCGACGCGGTCAACGCTCTGGTCTATCCCTCGGTCAACAACGGCGTCTATCGCGCCGGCTTCGCCACCACGCAAGCGGCCTATGAGAAAGCGTTTGGCGAACTGTTCTCGGCGCTCGACCAGCTCGAGGATCGCCTATCTCGCCAGCGATATCTCGTCGGTGACCGCATCACCGAGGCCGATTGGCGGCTGTTCACCACGCTGGTCCGCTTCGACCCGGTCTATGTCGGCCATTTCAAGTGCAACCTGCGCCGCATCGCCGACTATCCGAACCTGTCGAACTATCTGCGCGACCTCTATCAGGTCCCGGGCGTCGCCGGCACGGTGAGCCTGCACCACATCAAGGCGCACTATTACGGCAGCCACGAAACGATCAACCCGACGCACATCGTGCCGGTCGGGCCGGAACTGGACTACGCGGCGCCGCATGATCGGGCGCGGTTCAGGAAGGCAGCGTGATCTACCAGTAGGGCGATGCCGCGGCGCCGCTGAAATTCTCGGCAACCCGCCGCAACGTGGCCGGCGTGGTTGCTTCCGGCAGGCGGTCGAGCGGAAAGAAGCCGGCTGCGGCGATCTCGCGGTCCGGCAGCTTCGGCGCCGTCTGGTTGAACTGCTCGACCAAATATAGGCCGACATGGTCGCGACGGCTGGCCCGACGGTTGAAATGCATCGATTTCAGCACCGGCGGCGCGGTCAATGCAATATTGCCCTCCTCGGAGAGCTCGCGCGCCAACGCCTCGATCATCGTCTCGCCCAGCTCGACGCCGCCGCCGGGAAGCTGCCAGCCCGGTACATAGGTATGGCGAATGAGGAAGACGGAATTGGACGTGCGATCGTGGATCAAACCACGCACCCCGAGCGTCATCGGCCGCCGCAGCACGAAGTACAGATGAAACAGCCTTGCCCTGAGACCCGGCCAGCCGGTCTGGCGGAAAGCTTGCTCCGGATCGGGCCGCATCATCACCCACGAAACCGTGGGTGGAAAGCAGCGCGCGCGTCGCTTATGAAGGAGGGATGTTCAGGCTCGCGCATATTTCCGATATCCACTTGGGACCGCTTCCCGGTGTAACCTATCGCGATCTCGCCTCCAAGCGGGTGGTCGGTTACGTCAACTGGCAGCGCAATCGCCGCCGCCACATGCGCGACGCCGTCATCGACACCATCGTCGCCGATATCAAGGCGAGCGCACCCGATCACCTTGCCGTCACCGGCGATCTGGTCAATCTGGCGCTCGATGGCGAGATCGAGATGGGCAAGCACTGGCTGGAGACGCTGGGCTCCCCCGACGATGTGTCGGTCGTTCCGGGAAACCACGACGCCTATGTGCCCGGTGCTTTCGACAAGTCCTGCCGGTCGTGGACGGCGTGGATGACCGGCGACGGCGTCAATACGCCGGTCGACCGCGAAGCCTTTCCCTATCTGCGCGTGCGTGGCAACGTCGCGCTGATCGGTGTCACGACGGCGCGGGCGACGGCTCCGTTCATGGCCAACGGCTTTTTTCTGGAAGACCAGGCGGAAAGGCTGCGCGACGTGCTCGATGCCACGGCCAAACGCGGGCTGTTCCGGGTGATCATGATCCACCATCCGCCAGTACGCGGCGCCGTTTCGCAGCCCAAGCGGCTGTTCGGCATTGCCCGCTTCCAAAAGGTCGTTCAGCGGCACGGGGCCGAGCTTGTGCTGCACGGCCATTCGCACGAGCCGACGCTGTTCTCGATCAATGGGCGCGGCGCCAAAATTCCAGTGGTCGGCGTCGCTGCCGCAGGGCAGGCGCCAGGCGGCAGGCGTCCAGCGGCGCAATATAATCTGCTGGAGATCGATGGTGAAATAGGCAACTGGCGGCTCAGGCTGACGCGACGTGGCCTGACCGGGCCGGCCATCCCGCCTGCCGATCTCGAGGTTGTGGAGCTTGGCGCGGACGCTATGGCCTGAAACTCAGTCCCATCGCGACGAGGCGGTCCCAGAACAACACGATCGATACCGCCAGCCCGACCAGGGCGCCGGCAGCGATCAGGCCGAGACCGGAGAGAAAGGCTGACCAACGCTTGCGGCGCTTGATGGATCGCAGCGGCGGCTCGGCTTCCGGGACCAAGGCACGTTTCAGGCCGGCGACAGCCTGCTCGACCCCGCCTTCCAGCATTCTCTGGCGTTCGATGACGCGCTCCGCGACGTAGCGCGTCACCTGATCGGCAACCGGTTTCATCTCGGTCGATTCGGCGATCACCACGCGGCCGATGCGCGTGTCCTTGAGGAAGCGATAGGTGCGGCGGTCGCGCCCCATGGCGACATGGCTGACGGCGTCGATCCAGAGCCGCGGCTGCAGCCCGGACGAGACGGCGAAGTCGAAATTGTCCATGTCGGCGGGCACGTCGGCGAAGATCGGCGCGAGTTCGGCGGCAAGCAATTCCAGCCGCATGCGATGCGCCTCGCGCATGTCGACCACGACGTCGTCGCGGTCGGCGAAGGCGTTTTTCACGTCGCGGATGGCGTCGGACAAATTTCGCGACTGATCGGCCTGGCTTATGGTCTCGGCTGCATCCTTCATCGGCGTTGCCTCGCGGGTTTGGTTAACACCGAATTAACACAGTCGCTGGCAAAATGCAGCAAAATGCACTTGTGAGATCGATAGGCGGCTTGCAAAATCAGGCCCGAAGCCGCGCTTTGACGGGATCAGCCCGCTGCGGGAGCGGCGTTTGGACGAAGCGGCCTGCTGCGGCGTTTCATGTTGTGGCGGACGATCTCGGCGATCAGGCCGGGCGCTTCCTCGACCAGCATATGGCCGGCCTCCGACACGTGGTGCAGGTGGAAATGCGCCGGCAGACCATCGGCCTGGCTGAAGGGCAGCACCGCGTCATCGGTCCCCCAGACCACAATCACCGGCATAGCCAGGGTTTCGAGCCGTTCGCGCGGGATGACACCCTGCCGATCATCCCTGGTCATGGCGGCCGCGATCTCGACAAGTTTGTGCAACTGGCCGGGACGGGCACGCATGTCGCCAAGCACATCCACGATGCGCTCCGAGGGCGGGCTTTGCGGTCCGGACATGGCGGCGAGGCAGGCGCGAATTTCACTTTTGCCGGCTGCTGCGGCGTAACGGCGCAACAGCGGGCCATTGATCTCAGTGCCAAACCCGCCCGGCGCCAGAAGCGTCAGCGAGGCTATCCCCACGGGTTCGGCCAGTGCCATCAGCACAGCCGCCGCCCCGCCCATCGAATGGCCGACGAGATGCACCCTCCTGATTCTGCGTGCGGCGAGGTCTGCCAGAACAGCCCGGGCGGCCGCCTTGGCCGGACCGCCACCCGGGAAATCGAGGGACAGCCCATGGCCCGGAAGATCATAGGCCAGCGTCCGTGAATCAGGTGCCAGTGTCGAAATCACCTCGTGCCAGTCGCCGTGGCAACCGCCGAAGCCATGCAGAAATACAACCGTCTTCGGGCCGGCGCCCCGTTCGGCAGCGTAAAGCGATGAAATCATGAAATACTATGGTTTACGCGAATTCGGATGTGGCGGGATTGCGTCTTGTACCAGGTTCGATGGCCAGTAAGTTTTCGCGATCGCCCGTTCTGGTCGCAAGGACTAGCTGGCATTGCCGAGCCCGGCGGCACGCAAAGCCTCGACCAGCCGCTCGGTCAGATCTGCGGGGTATCTCCGCTCGACAAAAGCCGCGCGCGGATCGGCAGCGAATTTCGGGAACTTGACAGTCAACTCGTCCAGAAGTTCGTGCGCCAGTTGATCGCGGCCGGCGACCTTGGCAGTGATCAGCCGCGCTGCCAGATAGTGCGATTTCGTCGGCGTCGCCTGCAACGCATCGCTGGCAAGCGCGGCCTTGTTCATATCGCCAGCCATGAACTGGCCGACGAAAAGCCCGTAATCCCACCAGGTCGGATGGGCGCTGGAGGTTTCGGCGGCGTGAGCAAGGATCGGCGTTCCCTCCCTGTACCTGCCGGCGAAAATCAGCCCGTAGGCGTAAGCTGCCGCCATGCTGAGGTCGTAAGGGTTGAGTTCGTAGGCCTTGCGCATCCAGCGGATCGATTCCTCCGAATTGCCGAGGCGGGAATTGAGATAGCCATAGGCACGGTGGGCATAGGGGCTGGTCGGCCCCATCTGCACGGCGCGACGCGCCAGCGACATCGCCTGTTCGATCGTTGCGCCGGCTGGATAGGCGTAGTGATCTGTGCCCGCCTCGAGATGCAGGGTCGCCAGCTCCGAAAAGACGAGCGACGATTTCGCATCCCGATCGACCAGGAATTCGAGGCAGCGATAGGCAGCCTCATGGGTTTTGGCGCCCTGGTCGAGATAGTATTTGTCGTTGAGCAGCAGACATTCCGTCAGGCCGGTCTGAAGGCCGCTCTGTTCGATATAGTTGTAGATCGCGCCCGAGGCGGGAACGGCCGAACTCAAAATGCCGGCGACACTGTCCTCGACGGTGGAGGGTGTGCTGTCGGCGGCAGTCAAGTTGCGTGACAGCAGGACCCGCCCGGTCGCGACGCTTTGAAGCTCCAGCGTGACATCGCCTGCCGTTGGCCCCGGCAAGACATCGAATACGAAGCTGATCGCATCGGCGACAGGATCGGGCGGGCCGTCAGCATCGCGACCGATGAAGCTGACCGTGTCGAAGCGGCTGAGGCCGGCGCGCAGCGATGCGGCGACGCGGGCAGCCGAGGCACTGTTGGTTTTCACCGCAATGTAGACGAGCGGAAGGCTTTCAGCCGGAGCCCATGGCGCAATGCTGCCGGTTGCCACCGCATTTTCAATCGTCGGCGCGGCATCGCTTCCGGCCAGCAATGCGCTGCCTCCCTGACGAAGGATCAGCACCCCCAGCATGGCGATGACGAGAGCGATCGCCAGCCAGAAGAACTGGAGATGGCGCAGCAGCGAGGGTGCCGGCTGGCGAACGACGGGGGACGATGCGGCAGGTGCGGCCATGCCGGGTTCTTCGGGCGATTCCGGCAAGGTGGCCGCCGCTTCGACGTGTTCCGCCGACGCCGGCTCGACCGGCAGGCGGATCGCGTTGAGTTCATAGGATGGAACATAGCCGCCACGCGGAATGGCAATGCGGATCGGCTCGGCAACACCCTCATTGGCAAAGTAATGCTGCAGAAGCTCGCGCAGCCTGCCCGCCTGCACCCGCACCACGGCGTCGGTCGACGGATCGAAATCGCCGTCCTTGCCGAAAACATCCATCGCGATGGAAAAGCCCTTGAGCTTGTCGGCTTCGCCTGCCTGCTCGCGCTCGACCAGATAGCGAAGCAGCTTACGCGCTCGTTCGGATCTCCCGAACGTTTCGCTGGCTAGCAATCGCTCCAGCGTCTCGCGCACTGCGGGGGCGGCAGGCGTGGCATGCTGCAAGTGTCGATCCTCTCGAAGTCGGCACAGGTTAAGACGCAATCATATAGCGCCTGCACTGCCATACAAGCATGCATCCATTATGCGATCGCGTACCACACCGGATAATTTTCCAGTGGTTAATGGTGCGAAAGACTGGAGCAGGATGATACCATCCGGGCTCATCTTGCTCCAGCTCATAGCTTTCGACATCTGGTCTGGAGCGGTTCAGCTTTTTGATAGAACCGCCGAACCGCTCTAAAGCGCGTCGCATTTGACCGGCCTCACGCGACGCGCTTTAGGTTGTTGTTTTATGCATGTCGTTATCGCAAAACCGCTGCACACCCTCGGTTCAAGCCCGAGGGCATGCTTTTGCGCGACATGCATCAAGCATTTGTTTTACGCAATTCCGGACGGAGAACCGCTACGCACTTTTCCTGGAATTGCTCTAGTCGACCTTTCGGCCGACGATGCGATTGGCGGCGGAAACCACGGCTTCCAGCGAAGCGGCGACGATATTGGTGTTGATGCCGGCGCCAAACAGCTTGCCGCCGGGATGCTCCATCTCGACATAGGAGATGGCCGAGGCATTCGAGCCGCGCTGCATGGAGTGCTCCGAATAGTCGAGCACAGACATCGGCACGCCGACATGGCGCGACAGCGCGTCGACAAAGCCGTCGATCGGGCCGGTTCCGGAGCCTGATATCGTCACCTCCTTGCCGCTGTCGAGGATGATCGCCTCCACCGCGCGCCGCCCCTTGATCTCGATATCGGGATAAGTGTGGTGGTCGAGGAATTTCAGCCGCGCGTCGGGCTGATCGACGTAGGTTTCGAGAAAGCGCTCGTAGATGCGCTTGGCCGGCACCTCCTTGCCTTCGGCGTCGGTGATCGCCTGGATCGCTTGACTGAACTCGATCTGCAGGTTGCGCGGCAGATTGAGGCCGTAGTCCGCCTGCAGCACATAGGCGATGCCGCCCTTGCCGGACTGCGAGTTGATGCGGATGATCGCCTCGTAGTTGCGCCCGACATCGGCCGGGTCGATCGGCAGATAGGGCACTTCCCAGTACGGCGTGTTGGCCTTGCGCAACGCCTTCATGCCCTTGTTGATGGCATCCTGGTGCGAGCCGGAAAAGGCGGTGTAGACGAGCTCGCCGACATAGGGATGCCGCTCGGGGATCTTCAACTGGTTCGAATATTCGTAGACGTCCTTCATCCGGTTGATGTCGGAGCAGTCGAGCTCGGGATCGACGCCTTGCGTGTACATGTTGAGCGCCAGCGTGACGATGTCGACATTGCCGGTTCGCTCGCCATTGCCGAACAGCGTGCCTTCGACGCGGTCCGCGCCCGCCATCAGGCCGAGTTCGGTGGTGGCGATCCCGGTGCCGCGGTCATTGTGCGGATGCAGCGAAATGAGCAGGTTCTCGCGGTTGTCGAGATTGCGGCACATCCATTCGATGCGATCGGCATAGATGTTGGGTGTCGACATCTCGACCGTGGACGGCAGGTTGATGATCAGCTTGTTTTCCGGCGTCGGCTTCATGATTTCGGTGACGGCGTTGCAGATTTCCAGCGCCACTTCGAGCTCGGTGCCGGTAAAGCTCTCCGGCGAATATTCGAAGCGATAGAAGCCGCCGGCCTTCGCTGCCATGTCGGTGATCATCTTGGCCGCATCGGTGGCGATCCGCCTGATGCCGGCGACGTCCTTCTCGAAGACGACGCGGCGCTGCAGTTCGCTGGTCGAATTGTAGAAATGCACGATCGGGTTGGTGGCGCCCTGCAGCGCCTCGAAAGTGCGGGTGATCAGTTCCGGCCGGCACTGCACCAGCACCTGCAGCGAGACATCGTCTGATACATTGCCCTCTTCGATGCACCAGCGGGCGAAATCGAAGTCGGTCTGCGAGGCCGACGGGAAACCGATCTCGATCTCCTTGAAGCCCATATCGAGGAGCAGGGCGAACATGCGCGCCTTGCGCTCGTGGCCCATCGGATCGATCAGCGCCTGGTTGCCGTCGCGCAGGTCGACCGAGCACCAGATCGGCGCCTTGTCGATGACTTTCGAAGGCCAGACCCGGTCGGTGAGACCGACGGTCGGGTAGGGTTGGTATTTGCGGGCTGCCTCCGGCATGCCCCGGGCTGCCTCCGGCATGCCCCGGGCTGCCCCCGGCATGCCCCGGGCTGCCCCCGGCATGGCCCGGGCATCCTGGCCCATCTCCCCGCTGTCTGAGCGGATCTCTTCTCGTGCGTTCATTGTCGTCTCTCCCGGCGGCTCGCGGGATCCGCCTTCAGGCGGATTTGGTGCCGAGCGGCGCCTTTATCAGATGTTCATTCGCTAGATGTGACTTGCCAATTTTGGGACTGGCCCAATTTTGAGACTGGCCAAGGAGCATGCGCGTGAGCGGCGGTTCGACCGCCGGGCGCTCCTTCAGCGAACCCGGCGATCGCCGATAAGGCCGAGAAGCAGCAGAGCGGAAGCAAGCGCGCGCACGGTCTCGCCAGCAAAGCCGGTCTGACGGGAAGCGACGGAGGTGGCGCGGTTGGTCATGGCGGTTTTCATACAGGAGCAGCCAAAGCGAGGCAAGTGGGGCCGAACGACAGTGTCGTAAGCACACGAGTTGTCCGGATTAGATAGCACGTGAGTTGTCCGGTTTTATTACGAGCGGATGGAGGCTGGGGATGAGACGGACAGCATGGCAACCCAGCGTCGAACACTCGCGCCCACAGCGACATCGGCCGTCTCTCGATCGAACCCGGTGCCGACTGGAACAAAAAACGTTCCTGCGTTGTTCTCCAACCGTCCCGATGTTCGAAGGGGCTGGGTTATACGCCGGCCAGAGGCGATCCTTGCGGCAGGCGCTCGGCGGGCACGCAAAGCCAAGGGATGGCGAGGCAAATGGATCCTGACGATCTCAACACAGAACGGATCGTCACTGTGTTCGGCGGGACAGGTTTTCTCGGGCGCCGGATCGTGAAGCGGCTCCTGGAAAGGGGTTTCACGGTCCGCGCCGCATCCCGCCACCCGGCTCGTGTGGGCCAGGTTTTTTCCTCGACGGCAAGGCCGCCCGAAGCCGTCGAGGCGGACATATTGGATGCGTCCTCGATCGGCACGGCCATTGCCGGATCACAAGCGATCGTGAACGCCGTCAGTCTCTACGTCGAGCAGGGCGCCCAGACGTTTGAGCGCGTGCATGTGGAAGCCGCAGCTGAACTTGCCGCCGCGTCGCGCGCTGGCGGGGTCGACCGGTTCGTCCAGATTTCGGGGATCGGCTCCGATCCTCAATCGGATTCGAACTACATCAGGGCACGTGGGCGCGGAGAAGAGGCGGTGGCGAGCGCATTTCCCGGCGCCATCATTGCGCGTCCCGCCGTCATGACGGGACCTGACGACGTTTTCCTCACGACGATTGTCAGGCTGATACGTCTCCTGCCGGTTTATCCGCTGTTCGGCGATGGCGGCACACGGCTTCAGCCGGTCTATGTGGAAGACGTCGCAGACGCAGTCAGCCGGCTGATCAGCGGGCGAAACCACAAGGGCTCATCGATATTCGAATTCGGCGGCCCGCGCATCTACACCTATAAGGAACTGCTGCGGGAGATCGCCCGACAGCTCGATGCCCACATCAGGCTGATGCCGGTGCCGTTTGCGGCGTGGGACGCCTTGGCCGGCGTCGCGGAACTCCTTCCGGGAGCGCCGATAACGCGCAACCAGGTCGATCTTATGCGGCACGACAATGTGGCCGCAATCGGCGCGCCGGGCCTGAAGGAACTCGACATCGCGCCGCGCGACATCGAGGAGGTGATCCGCTTGATCGAACGGCGCGCGTGAGGCTGCTCGGGCCGGTCTCCTGTTTATTTAGCAAGACTCTCCTGCTTGGCAGGACTCTACGATCCTGCCGGGAACCTTATCGCCATGCGGCGGGTTGGTCGAGTTTGAACCAATGAAGAAGAGGAAAAGAACCATGGCCAGATGCGATCAATGCGGGAATGACTACGACAAGGCTTTCGAAGTGACGCTGGCTGAGGAAAGCTATACGTTCGACAGCTTCGAATGCGCGATCCAGAAACTTGCGCCGCTCTGCCCGCATTGCGGGTGCCGGATCATCGGACATGGTGTCGAACAAGATGACATCATCTACTGCTGCGCACATTGCGCCGCGGAGGAAGGTGCAAGCGCGCTGACCGATCGCGCGCCTTGATGATTTTGGTCCCGCTTCGTCAAGTTCGCTCCACCATCTGCTGGGTCCACGCGAGATAGCCGGGTGCGATCGCGTTGATGGTGATGGGTGACGCGCTCAGCGGCAGTGGAGCACGCCAGCCTGCGCAGGGCCACATGCGGCTCGAGATGGTGCAATTTTCCCGGCAGCGAGCGGCTATTCCAGATTGATACAACCTCGCCCTGGCGGGACGGAAGGTGCAAAGCTTGGCAAGATTGAAACTTGTCAAGGTTGTCAAGGTTGACAAAGTTGCTCGCAGCGCCATATTGTCTCGTCAGGAGGCAGAACCCATGGCAGACAAAACGCGAGCCGAGGCACCGGCCGTCACCGGGAAGACAGGGGGCCCGGGCGTGCTGACAATGTTCACGATGAAGGGTGACCCGATCAAGGCGCTGTCCGGGTTCAAGCTGCCGGCCGGCGCACATGTGGCGATCGTGTCCGGAAAACCGGAGTCCGTCAGCGCGATCAGGAAGTCGGTGCGCGGTCGTGTGGTTCGCATCACCGAGGTTGTCGAGCGAGCCCCGCAGCATGCTCAGGTCGAGCGCAAGCCGTTAGTGGACAGGTCCGCATTCGAGCCTGACGCGCGCAGCCGCGCGATGCTTGAAGGTGTCCGTATTGCACAGCAGGATCTGCGCGACGCAGGCGGTGCCTATGACCTCGATCAGGTCCGCACCCTGTTGCACGGCGTCTCCCGGCAGGCGATCGACAAGCGAGTGCAGGACGGCTCCTTGCTTGCCGTTCCCGGCCCCAGCAACCGTCGCAGCTACCCGACGCTGCAGTTCAACCGCGACGGCACAGTTGTACCCGGGCTTAAAGCCGTTCGTGAGGCTTTGCAGACCAGCAATTCCTGGGCGGTGCTCAACTTCCTTTCCCAGCCGGATGCAAGGCTGGGCAATCGCAAACCCATCCAGCTTCTCAAATCCGGCCAGATCGAGCTCGTGCTTGAAGCCGCGAGGCGGCACGGTGAGCAGGGGGCGTGAGCGGGCCACTTCCTCCCGCAGACCTGGACAGGCGCCTGCCCGAACTGGTGAAGCTACCGGCAGGGCAGGAGGTTCACCGCTTCTACACGGCCAAGTGGGAGCCGATCTTCTTCGACAGGTCGACCGAAGGGCGGTTCAATGCTCCCGACGCCTCCTATGGGGTTCTCTACGCCGCAAAGGAGATCAACGGCGCGTTCGCCGAGACGTTTCTGCGAACTCCTGGGCACACGCTCATCGACGCGGATCTGCTGCAGCGGAAGGCGTACGTTCGCCTCATCGTCCAAAGAGACTTGAAATTGATCCGGCTTGCCGGGCCCGGTCTCGCCCGCCTTGGGGCGACCGCAGAAGTCGCCCATGGCGGACTGCCCTACGACGTGCCGCAGGTTTGGTCGGCCGCATTGTCGGGTCATCCAATTGGCGCTGATGGAATTGCCTACCATGCCAGGCATGACGACGCCGAAGTCTGCTACGCGCTGTTCGAGCGATCGGCAGATGCAATCGCGGAGGCGGCACGCGAGATCGATCTCGACCAGGATTGGTTCTGGCGGGTCGCCGAACGCTACCGTGTCGGCCTGGCCCCATAGGGCGTGCCGGTCGTCGAGCCTAGCTGTCCTTCCTCGGTCTCTCGGCGACGATATTGCCGCGCTTCTTCCACTCCGAGAAGCCGCCGCGCAGGCTGCGCGCGTCAAGTCCCATCTCCTGCGCGACCTTGGCGGCGAGCAGCGAGCGCCAGCCGGACGCGCAGTAAAACACAAAGGTCCTGGGCTCGGCGAATATCGGCTTGTGGTAGGGGCTTTCCGGGTCGATCCAGAATTCGAGCATGCCGCGCGGCGCATGGAACGCGCCGGGGATCATGCCCTCGCGCTCCAGTTCCCGCGGATCCCGGATGTCGACCATGACAACGCCGTCGGGAATGGTCGCCATGTCCGCTGCCTCGACCGAGCGGACGACCGCATCGGCGTCGGCCAGCAGGTCCTTGTATCCCTTCGGCATGGTCAGCGCCCCATCGCGTAGAACTCGTCGTTCGGCCTCATGCTGGTGACGTTGGCCAGCCGGTTTGACATGGCGAAGAAGGCGGCGATGGCCGCGATGTCCCAGGCGTCCTCGTCGGTGAAGCCATGCATCTTGAGGTCCGCGATGTCCGCGTCGCCGACCTCGTAGGCGCGCGCGGAAACCTTCATGGCGAAATCGAGCATCGCCATCTGGCGCGGGGTGATATCGGCCTTGCGGTAGTTGGTGGCCACCTGATCGGCGATCAGCGGGTTCTTTGCGCGAATGCGCAGGATCGCGCCATGGGCGACCACGCAGTACTGGCACTGATTGGCATTGCTCGTGGCCACGACGATCATCTCCCGCTCGGCCTTGGTGATCGGGCCGGGCTTGTCCATCAGCGCGTCGTGATAGGCGAAGAAGGCGCGGAACTCGTCCGGCCGATGTGCAAGCACGAGGAAGACGTTGGGCACGAATCCCGACTTCTCCTGCACGGCGAGTATCCGTTCGCGGATGTCGTCGGGAAGGCCGGCGATCTCGGGAACGGGGAAGCGGCTTATGGCGGGCGCGGTCATTTGTGTTCTCTCCCTTGCACGGCCGTCAATTCGACCAGCTTTAGGCCATCGAACGCTTTTCGGCGAGCCTCATGGAAGGGCTGGAAGTGCCGAGGATGCGGTGGTCTCGCAGTCGCCGCGCGAGTTCCAATCGCTGTGGACGATGCGGGACTCCTGCGTCGACTATGTGCGCACGCGCGATCACATCGTCGGCGGGGTGGAGGCGGTGTATCGCATGGTTGCGGAGAGCGGCGGGTCGATCGCGGCCGAACATTGCAAAGCGCGCACTAGCGAGAATGACAGCCATCGCTATAAAGTCGGAACGGCCAGCCGCCGGCCAGGTTGAAAGGCGCCGCCCCAGGACCATGGCAGCGAGAGTCAGGAACATTGCTCGACACGGGCTTATTGGCAAGCACGGAACCGTGCTAGCAAAGCCGTGACCAGCGAAAGCAACAAAAGGGCGGTTTGGCCGTTCTGATCAGCCGCACAAGCGGCGGGGCATCCGAAGACATGACTACGCCGCAAATTCTGTCGTTCGCCGTTATCTTCATAATGATGGCGGCGCTCGTATGGGGTCGGTATCGATATGATCTGGTTGCAGCCGCGGCACTGTTGTCCGCACTCGCGGTTGGCATCGTGCCTTTTGACGAGGCCTTCAGCGGGTTCAGCGACGATATCGTGGTCATTGTCGGCAGTGCCCTGCTGGTGAGCGCAGGCATCGCACGCTCGGGCATCATGGAAGTCGCCATCAGGCGTTTCGCTCCGAACCTGTCGGGTGTTCGCTCGCAACTGGCGCTGCTGGTCATCGTGGTCACGATCCTGTCTGCCTTTGTAAAGAATATCGGTGCGCTCGCGATCATGATCCCGATAGCTTTCCAGTTCGCGCGCCGGTCGAGCGTTTCACCGTCGATATTCCTGATGCCTATGGCGTTCGGGTCGCTGCTCGGTGGACTCATGACGCAGGTGGGGACATCTCCCAATGTCGTTGTGTCGCGGGTGCGGGAGGAACTGACCGGCACCGCCTTCACAATGTTCGATTTTACGCCTGTTGGAGCCGCCCTGGCCGCCGCCGGAACGATCTTCCTGGTGTTTTTCTATTGGCTGCTGCCGGTGCGCGAAAAGCTCGGCGGGTCGGTGAATGAAGCTATCGATATCAAGAATTACCTGACAGAGGCCCGCATTGTCCGCGATTCCACTGTGCTCGGCAAAACCGTCGCAGACCTCATGAAACTTTCCGGCGGCGATGCTATCGTGACGTCGATCCTGCGCAACCGGACCATGCGGATGACGCCACTGCCCGACGTTGTCCTCAAGATGCACGACATTCTGCTGCTCGAGGGCGACCCAGGGGCGCTGGATCGCCTTGTCTCCCAGGGCAAGCTCAGCGTTACGGGCAGCAGGGCCGGCGGGGATGATACGGCCGGCGAGTTGGTCGCTATCGAAGCCGTCATCGGTGAAAACTCCCCGTTGATCGGCTGGACGGCCCAGCGCCTTGCCCTCTATCACCGCTTCAATGTCAACCTCCTGGCTGTCAGCCGTCACGGCGAGCGCCCCGACCGCAGGCTGGCCGAAATCCAGCTGAGGCTGGGCGACGTCATCGTGCTGCAGGGCAATGCAGCGACGATACCCGAGATACTGCGTGAACTCGGCTGCCTGCCGCTGGCAGAAAGGGCTATCCTGCTTGGCAGCGTCCGCAAAGGTGTTGTGCCGGTAGCAATCCTTGCTCTCGCCATGGTGGCGACTGCGCTCGGGCTGCTCCCGGTCTCCGTCGCTTTCTTTACGGCCGCGGTCGCGATGGTGCTTTTCAAGGTCATCCCGGTCCGGGACGTCTACCAATCGCTGGATGGGCCAATCCTCGTCATGCTTGCCGTTCTCATTCCGGTGAGCGATTCGCTACGCAGTACAGGGGCGACAGGCGTCATTGCCGGCGAGCTTGCCAAACTGGGGACCATTCTTCCGGCGCCCGGCGCATTGACGCTCATCCTTGTCGCCGCCATGGCCGTTACGCCATTCCTCAACAATGCCGCCACCGTTCTGGTCATGGCGCCCATCGCCGCCGCGTTTGCCGGCGATCTCGGCTACAGGCCGGAAGCATTTCTGATGGCAGTCGCCATTGGCGCCGGCTGCGATTTCCTCACCCCGATAGGCCACCAGTGCAACACGCTCGTCATGGGGCCGGGCGGCTACCGTTTCAGCGACTATCCGCGCCTGGGACTGCCGCTGTCGTTCCTCGTCGTCATTGTTGCCGTGCCGATGCTTATGATCGTCTGGCCAATGAACTGATATGCGGCGGACGGATCAATCCTGGCGAGACTCGGAGCCCCATGGCAGTACGTAGGCCGCTCCCGGTCAAGCAATATGGATCGCTCGTGACAAAGGCTTTGCGCCTATCGAGGCCAAGGATTTTGGCAAAGCGAGACGCCGGAGGGGCTCTGACGAAGTATCAAGCAACAGTCGATGAAGAGCTTGCCACAATGGGCACCTGAAAATTGGGGTCTGCTCCCGAATTTCTTGAAAGCCGGGCAGCCAACGCCGGCACGCTTCGCTGCCCTGCGGCCATAATAATTCTCGCGATATGGATTGGCCCCAAGGCGGACATCTACCGGTAACTATCTGGGTCCTTGGCCTTCCCGGCCTTGCAACTAACTTTACTCAGAAGAGCCTTACGGTAAGCGCCATTAAACACACGGACAGCTCGTTCGAATTTAGCGGGAGGCGCCAAGTGTTTATCTAGCGCCTCGTTCAACAGGAGGGGGACAGCCATCATGGCTTTTCCACTTTCGCTTGGTCTCAGCGCCGGGCACCTTTTCAATAGGCCATAGATGTTACCTGAAATTTCTGCAGCCCGATGCAATTTGCCATCTGCCATACGTGCCAAGTAATTGATGTTTTGCTCTCCCTGCCCGGCCGAAGCAGTCGATATTGTGAAGCAGATTCCTGCGATGACCGTTACCAAAATGCGGCTCAAACGTTTCCCCTCTTCTTGCAGTCAATTCGCCCTACTTATCACGCGTTATCATAGCTTGGCCTGATTTCAAAAGCTCACCAATCGGCGCCAGCGGGATTACCACTAAAGCCCAGTTGCGGACCTCGATGGGCGAACAGTTTATTTGGTGGGACAAGCTCAAATTGCTCGGCTCATAGCCATTAATTGCATACAAGCACGGAAATTCTGGGTGCTATTCGTCCATCGAAAATGTGAATCGAACTGGATTTGTTTTGATTCCCGGCGGCCAACACCGTTTCACGCCATGTGCAAGGATCGGAGCAGCCTTCGCCATCGACTCTGAGTGAGGCTCGTAAGCGACCACAGCAACAGTCTGTGCCTTGTCGGCTTTATCCAGCGTGACCTCAAAAGTCATTTTGAACGGCGTCGCGATATCGACCGGAATGACTAAGCAGCCTCCAATTTTCTCGCTGAGAAGAACCTCTAATTCGCTAGCCCGTGCAGTGCCGGCGCAAATAATTAAACCCAATACGACGACTGCGCGCATTCTGATCTCCCTTTGATCAACGGCAGCTTTAAACCATTAGGCGGAGCAGCGCCGTTCTCCACCGTGTCGCGGACTGGAAAAGCGGCAAGGTTTGGGCGACACCACTTCGCGAAATCCATAAGCAGTTCCAGCCTCTCAATGGCGATTTTATCGAGGGCCTTCCCGCTGATCCTGGCGCGGTCGAATGGCACCTAAGCAGGTGACCTGGACTGCCCTACATCAAGAAATTGAAATCTCTGTAAGTAGCTGATTTTGCCATATAAAATAATGATGGCTGGGGCGCCAGGATTCGAACCTGGGATTGTCGGTACCAAAAACCGATGCCTTACCACTTGGCTACGCCCCAACAGCGGGGAATATGCCCGCTGCGCGCGGCCTTATAGGACGAGCCGACGGAAAGCTCAATGCCGAGAATGGCCGAGAACGGCAAGTGCGCGGAACTGATTCACCGGTCCCCGCAGATTGGCGTCGCATATCATCGCCTGCTGTCGGGCGATGGCATCTATTCACCCCAACCGCCATTTCACTGCCGGCCGGATCGACGTGGGAACCGCCTGCCGGGGAATGAGAAGATCGGCTCGACGTGCCGCCGGCATTTTCGACGGCGCCCAGCGTTTCGAGTTCTCCGGTCAGTCACATGGCGTTATCGCTAGTTCCTGTTTTGTCCTCTTCAACCGGCCGTCGAGCCGCAAGTCTTTTTGTTATCGCTTTTTCTTAATCGATTGTAGAAGCCGGCTGGCTTGCCGACGGCTTGCCTTTCGCACTGCAGCATCATATCGCTCGTGCAGGGACACGGCGGAACTTCGGCTTCGTCAATCTTTTCAATCTCCTGCAACCGGAGAGCAAGCATGACCAAATGGGTCTACACCTTTGGCGACGGCGCTGCAGAAGGCCGTGCCGGCGACAGGAACCTCTTGGGCGGCAAGGGCGCCAATCTGGCCGAAATGTGCAGCCTGGGCCTGCCGGTGCCGCCGGGGTTCACCATCACCACCGACGTCTGCAACGCCTACTACGCCAACGGCCGCACCTACCCGGCCTCGCTGGAGGCGGACGTCGCGGTCGCATTGGATCATATCGGCCGGCTGACCGGGCGCCGCTTCGGCGATCCCTCGAAACTGCTTTTGGTGTCGGTGCGTTCCGGTGCCCGCGCTTCGATGCCCGGCATGATGGACACCGTGCTCAATCTCGGCCTGAATGACGAGACGGTCGAGGCGCTGGCCGCCGATTCAGGCGACGCCCGCTTTGCCTATGACAGCTACCGGCGTTTCATCCAGATGTATTCCGATGTCGTCATGGGCCTCGACCATGAGGTGTTCGAGGAAATCCTCGAAGACCAGAAGGGCGGGCTCGGCCATGAACTCGATACCGAACTGAGCGCCATCGAATGGCAGGGCGTGATCGCGCTCTACAAGGCCAAGGTCGAGGAGGAACTCGGCAAACCGTTTCCGCAAGATCCGAACGAGCAACTCTGGGGTGCGATCGGCGCCGTGTTTTCGAGCTGGATGAACAACCGCGCCATCACCTACCGGCGCCTGCACGACATTCCCGAAAGCTGGGGCACCGCGGTCAACGTCCAGGCCATGGTCTTCGGCAATATGGGCGAGACCTCGGCCACCGGCGTCGCCTTCACCCGCAATCCGTCGACCGGGGAAAAGATGCTCTATGGCGAGTTCCTGGTGAATGCGCAGGGCGAGGATGTCGTCGCCGGCATCCGCACGCCGCAAAACATCACCGAGGCGGCGCGCATTGCCGCCGGCTCCGACAAGCCGTCGCTGCAGAAGCTGATGCCGGAAGCCTTCCAGTCTTTTGTCACCATCTCCGACCGTCTGGAAAAGCACTACCGCGACATGCAGGATCTCGAATTCACCATCGAGCGCGGCAAATTGTGGATGCTGCAGACGAGGTCCGGCAAGCGCACCGCCAAGGCGGCGCTCAAAATCGCCGTCGAAATGGCGCGCGACAAGCTCATTTCAAAGGAGGAGGCGGTCGCCCGCATCGATCCGGCCTCGCTCGACCAGTTGCTGCATCCGACCATCGATCCGAAGGCGGCACGCGATGTCATCGGCATCGGTCTGCCCGCATCTCCGGGGGCGGCCACCGGCGAGATCGTCTTTTCCTCCAACGATGCCGAAGAGCTCAAGACGCAAGGCCGCAAGGCGATTCTCGTGCGCATCGAGACCAGTCCCGAGGACATCCACGGCATGCATGCGGCGGAAGGCATCCTGACCACGCGTGGCGGCATGACCAGCCACGCGGCGGTGGTGGCGCGCGGCATGGGCAAGCCTTGTGTGTCGGGCGCCGGCTCGCTGCGCGTCGACTACAGGGCCGGCACGCTGATGGCGATGGGGTCGACGTTCCGCAAGGGCGATATCATCACCATCGACGGCGGCAACGGCCAGGTGCTGAAAGGCGCCGTGCCAATGCTGCAGCCGGAGCTCTCGGGCGATTTCGCCGCCATCATGGAATGGGCCGATGCCGTGCGCCGCATGAAGGTGCGCACCAACGCCGAAACGCCGCTCGACGCGCGCATGGCGCGTTCCTTCGGCGCCGAAGGCATCGGGCTTTGCCGCACCGAGCACATGTTCTTCGAGGGCGACCGCATCGTTGCCATGCGCGAGATGATCCTGGCCGACACGGAAAAGGGCCGGCGAATGGCGCTCGCAAAACTCTTGCCCATGCAGCGCTCGGATTTCCTCGAATTGTTCGAGATCATGGCCGGCCTGCCGGTGACGATCCGCTTGCTCGATCCGCCGCTGCACGAATTCCTGCCCAAGACCGAGGAAGAGGTGGCCGAAGTCGCCGCCGCCATGAACCTGTCGCCCGACAAGCTCAGGCAGCGCACCGAAGCCCTGCACGAATTCAACCCGATGCTTGGCCATCGCGGCTGCCGGCTTGCGGTTTCCTATCCCGAAATCGCCGAGATGCAGGCGCGCGCCATTTTCGAGGCCGCCGTCGAAGCCGGCAGGAAGGCCGGCGCGCTGGTGGTCCCGGAAATCATGGTGCCGTTGGTCGGCCTGGTGAAGGAGCTCGACTACGTCAAGCTGCGGATCGATGCCGTCGCCAGGAGCGTGATGGAGGAAACCGGCGTCAAGATCACCTATCTTACCGGAACGATGATCGAACTGCCGCGCGCCGCGATCCGCGCCCAGGCCATCGCCGAGGCGGCCGAATTCTTCTCTTTCGGCACCAACGATCTGACCCAGACCACTTTTGGCATCTCACGCGACGATGCGGCCTCGTTCCTGGAAACCTATCGCCAGAAGGGCATCATCGAGCAGGATCCGTTCGTGTCGCTCGACATCGAGGGCGTCGGCGAACTGGTGCGGATGGCGGCCGAAAAAGGCAGGGCAACGCGGCCGGATATCAAGCTCGGCATCTGCGGCGAGCATGGCGGCGATCCGGCGTCGATCCATTTCTGCGAGGAGATCGGCCTCGACTACGTGTCTTGCTCGCCCTATCGCGTGCCGATCGCCAGGCTGGCTGCCGCGCAGGCGGCGGTGCAGGCTGCAAGGAACGGTCGCGGGTAAGGGGGCCGGCATCGGCCGTGCCACCCAATGATCGGCGGGACAGGCCGCGAGCCGTCCCTGCTCAGGCTGGCCCTGCTCAGGCTGGCCCGGCTCAGGCTGGTTTGGCTTCGACCGTCACCTTGTTGGGATAGAACGCGCCGTGATCGCGGATTTCGATCATCTCGTCGAAAGGCCGCTCATAGGCCCACATCGCATCCTTGCCTGCTTCCGCGGCAGGCAGCACGCTCCAATAGCTCGCATCGCCCTTGAACGGGCAATGAGTCGACGAGTCCGTCTTGCGAAGCTGGTCGAAATCGATGTCTTCGAATGGAATGTAGAGGATCCCGGGGTAGGGGGATTCGGTCAACAGCTTGGCCCTCCTGGACGAGGCAATGACAGCGTCGCCGGCGCGTACGGTCACAGTTCCGCTGTACGGCTCGATGGTAATGACTTTATCCGGGTTGCGCTGAAAGCCGGGTGACGGATTGGCGGTCTGGTCCATGACGGTTCTCCTTGCACGACCTAAGGTGTGTAGGGTGTGCCCGCTGTGCAAGGGCGCTGTCGAATGCGGGGGCTCCATCGCCTTTTGGCGTTGCCGGATCTCTCGTCAAATCGAGCTTGGCTATGACCGATCAGGGGCCGATGACCGATCAGGGCTGATGACCGATCAGGCGGCAGCCTGAAAGGCGTCCATCAGCCCGGCATAGGCGGCGGCGATACCGGCGACAGGATTGGTGCTTCGCGACGCGGTTTCGACCTTGAGCGCACCACCGCCGGTCGGCAGGGTAAGAAGCAGGAACTGGCGGTTGCCGCCATCGCCGACGCAAGCCGCGGCGACGTGCTGGCTTTCGCCTTCGTTCTGAACGCACATCTTGAACAGCAGCGTGCCGCCGACCGCCTCAAGGGCGCCGCCGACGACTTCGACGAATTCGTCCTCGGAAACGGTTTTGGCGTCCGGCACCAAATCGGCCAGGCTTTCGGCAAGCGAATCTTCGAGAGCTTTGTCGTCGAGCTGCGCGTCCATGCGAACCTCTTTCATTCGCCAATCACACCCCTACCATTAATCAAAGTTAATGTCGACAATGGCCGGATTGTGGCGGTTTTCCCTGCCTTTTCGAACAATGGGCTGCTTCTGCCCGGTCATGGCTGGACAATCCGCGTGTTCGTCCCACAATGGAGCGAAAACCAGTGGGGGAACGAAAACCAATGGGAGGAGAAGAATGCTCGGACTGATGCAGGAATGGCCGCTGCTTTGCCACAAGCTTATCGACAATGCAGCCAGGCAGCACGGCGAACGCGAGATTGTGTCGCGCTCGATCGAGGGCCCGATCGTCCGGACCACTTACGTCGAAATTCATCGCCGCGCCTTGCGGGTCGCTGAGCGGCTCGAGCGTGATGGCTTTGGGCTTGGCGACCGCATCGCCACATTGGCCTGGAACACGGCGCGCCACATCGAAGCCTGGTACGGCATCATGGGTGTCGGCGCGATCTATCACACGCTTAATCCGCGCCTGTTTCCCGAGCAGATCGCCTGGATCATGAACAATGCCGAGGACAAGGCGATCTTCGTCGATCTGACATTCATGCCGCTGCTTGAAAAGATCGCCGGCGCGGTCAAATCGCTCAGAAAGGTGATCGTGCTGACCGACAAGGCGCACATGCCGCAGACGGCGCTGCCGAATGCTGTTGCCTATGAGGAATGGCTTGACGAAGCCGACGGCGCCTTCACCTGGAAGACGTTCGATGAAAACACCGCCGCCGGCATGTGCTACACCTCGGGCACGACAGGCGATCCGAAAGGCGTCCTCTACAGCCATCGCTCGAACGTGCTGCACGCCATGATTGCGGCGATGCCCGATGCGATGGGCCTCTCCTCGCGCGACACCATACTGCCGGTTGTGCCGATGTTCCACGCCAACGCCTGGGGCCTTGGCCAGAGCGGCCCGATGATCGGCGCCAAGCTGGTCATGCCTGGCTGCAAGATGGACGGCGCCTCGATCTACGAGTTGCTCGACACCGAAAAGGTGACGTTCAGCGCCGCCGTGCCGACAGTGTGGTTGATGCTGCTGCAGTACCTGGAGGAGACCGGCAAGAAACTTCCCTATCTGAACAAGGTCGTTATCGGCGGCTCATCCTGCCCGCGTGCGATCACGGCAAAGTTCCAGGGCAATTACGATGTCGAGGTCATCCATGCATGGGGCATGACCGAAATGTCGCCGCTCGGCACGCTGTGCACCATGAAGCCGGGCTATGCCGGGCTTGAGGGCGAAGCCCGGCTCGACGTCCAGGGCAAGCAGGGTTTTCCGCCTTTCGGGGTCGAAATGAAGGTCACCGACGACGACGACAAGGAACTGCCTTGGGACGGCAGGACATTCGGGCGCCTGAAAGTCCGCGGACCGGCCGTCGCGCGTGCCTATTATGGCGGCATCGGATCCGAACAGTTCGATGAAGAAGGCTGGTTCGATACCGGTGATGTCGCCCATATCGACCCAGGCGGCTACATGCAGATCACCGATCGCGCCAAGGACGTCATCAAGTCGGGCGGCGAATGGATCTCGACCATCGAGCTCGAGAATCTCGCGGTCGCTCATCCGGATGTGGCGGAGGCGGCCGCCATCGGTATCCAACATTCGAAATGGGGCGAACGGCCGTTGCTTGTCGTCGTCCGCAAGCCGGGCCGCGAGCCGACCAAGACGGATATCCTCGCCTTCATGGACGGCAAGGTGGCGAAGTGGTGGATGCCGGATGACGTCGCCTTCGTCGGCGAGATTCCCCACACCGCTACCGGCAAGATCCAGAAGACAACCTTGCGCCGGCAGTTCAGGGACTATCGCCTGCCGACGGACTGACTGACATGACGTCTTTCGCCTTCAAGCCGCCGCTGAACGGCTTAAGCGCCGGTTCGGGGTGAAGCAGTGCTGAAAATGATGAAAACTCCCGAGCGACAGACGTCGAGGGCGGCCGGGTGGTCGCGGCGGACAGGCGCTTTTTCGGCGGTCCTGCTGCTGACCGTTCTCGTCGGCCACCGCTATCAGCTTGTTGAAACGCCGGCTTTCCTTTGGGTGCTCGGCATTGTCGCGCTGCTTGCCGCCTTTGCGCTGTTGTTCGCCGGCCTTGCCTTTTCGAGAATTTGGAATTTCGGCGACCGTGGCGGTCGCGATCTCACCGTCGGCGCGGTGCTGGCATTGCTGGTGCTTGTTCCTTTTGGCATTGCCGCCTATTGGGCAGCGACTTCTCCACCGCTCAGGGACATCTCGACGGATTTCGATGATCCGCCGGTGCTCGACACCAGCACCCGGACCGGGGATATGAACGCGCTTTCGCCGCCGACCCCGGGCGAGCGGCGGCTGCAGACCGAGACCTATCCGCTGGTCACCGGACGCAGCTACAATCTGCCTTTCGATCGGGTCCTGGAAGCCGTCGAAACCGTGCTCGGTCGTCGGGACTGGCAGCTTGCGGCGCCGTTTCCGCGTGCGATCGGGCAAAGCGAGGTGACGATCAACGCCCTGGCCAGGAGCTTCATCCTCAGCCTTCCCGCCGACGTCGCCATCCGTGTGACCGACGATGGCGATGCGGTCCTCGTCGACATGCGTTCGGCCTCGCGTTACGGCCGCTACGACCTTGGCGACAATGCGGCCCGCATCGTGGATTTCCTGGCCGAGCTGGATCAGGAAGTCGCCGGCCAGGTCGGTACGGCCCCGGCCGAGTGACGTCCAGAGCATTTTTACAGCCAAGGCGGAATCGCTTTGACGCCACAGAAATGCGGCTGATACAATCAGTGGTTGAGTATGCGAACAGGCTATTCGGCCGGCTCGAATTCACCCTTGAGCAAAATTGTCTCCACCGGCCCAAGCGGATTGATGATCCGGCTCTCCAGGACTTCGACAAGCTTGCGTCCGACAGCCGCCATATCGACGGAATGAACTTCGATCTTTGCCGGCAGGAAGCGTGCCAGCCGCGTGCTGTCACGCGTGACGATGTGGACGTCGCTCCCCGGCGCAAGACCTCTTTTGCCAAGAGCGTGCAACGCCCCCAGAAGGCCGAGTTCGTTGGCGCATGCCAAGCCTGTCGGCGGATCTGAGCAAGCCAGCAAGCGATCGAACCAGGCTGCGCTCGATTCCATGGTGAACATGCCATGACCGATCAGCGCTTGGTCGATCGCAATGCCGGCCTCGGCCATTGCCCTTGCATAGCCGGAAAAACGCATGGCACTCGCCTGATCCTCAGGAACCAGAAGTTGCAGTGCAATGCGTCGGCAGCCCTTGTCCATGAGCCGTCGGGTTGCCTCGTAGGCAATCTGTTCATTGTCGACATCGACATAAGGATACGCGGTATCCAGGTCGGTTCTTCCAAACGCGACGAATGGCATGCGTTGATCCAGCAGCAGTTTTACGCGCGGATCACCCGACACCAGGCGTGTGATGATCAGTCCGTCTGTGCTGCGCGCCTGAAGCTGCCGCTGAACGCTCTCGACGGGATCGTCGTCGGGCGTGGTGGAATAGATGGACAGACTATAACCGGCTTTTCGCGCCGCCAGCGTCATGCCTTCGATCAAAGGCAGCTTCAACAGATCGGACAGATGGTCTCGGGTCTCCATCGGGAGTACGGCCGTCAGCGTCAGCGTTCGACCGGTCTTGAGCGCACGACCATGATGGTTTGGCAGATAGCCGACCCGCTTGGCCGCCTCCTTGACGCGGGCAATGGTCGAGGGCTGCACTTCCGGCCCATCCTTCAGAGCGCGGGACACCGTGGTCACCGAGAGGGAAAGTTCCGCCGCGATCTGCTTTAGATTGGCCATTGTTCGCCCGACTTCATTTGCGAAAGCGCCGGCTGACTTGCTGACCGCCATAACGTTACCGGATTCGACATCCCGGTCAATCCGAACGCCCGTGGCAAGCAGCTTGACTCCTGCGTGTTCTGATGCAATCGTAACGTTACGATTACGAATAAATGGCCATTTCAGGCAATATTTGATGACGTTGGGGAGGAGAACCTATGTCCTGGCTGCGCATTTCCTTAACAGCATTCGCCATCTCGGCTGCGGTGCCCGTCCACGCGCAAACACTCACCATCACGACCGCAGGCGGCGATTATGGCAACGCCATGAAAGAGGCCATGTGGGGCCCTGCTGCAAAAGAGCTTGGCTATGATGTCCGCGAGGAGACCCTGAGCGACGGCCTGGCCGCCTTGAAGATGCAGGTCACCTCGGGGGCAATTGCGACCGACATTATCCACCTCGGCTCGCCGGAAGGCGCGCAGGCCGCCGCACAATCGCTGCTCGAGCCGCTCGACTACAAGATCATCGATGCCAAATCCGTGCCCGAGGGTGCCGCGTCCGACTACTGCTATCCGTTCGATTCCTATGGCACCGTCCTGTCGTGGAACACCAAGACCTATGGCGACAACCCGCCGAAGACCTGGGCCGAGTTCTGGGACGTTGCCAAATTCCCGGGCCGCCGCGCATTGCGCGCCAATGCGCAGGACTCGATCGAGATCGCGCTTCTCTCCGATGGCGTGGCGCCGGCGGACGTCTATGCCGTGCTCAGCACGCCGGAAGGGCTGGAGCGTGCCATCAAGCGGCTTGAAGCGATCAAACCGGATGTCGCCGTGTGGTGGACCTCGGGAGCCCAGTCCGCGCAGCTGCTGAAGGACGGTGAGGCGGATCTGGTCGTTACCTGGAACGGCCGGGCAGAGACCGTGAAAAAGGATGGCGGCGCGGCAGACTACACGTTCAAGGGTTCGGTCATCGGCACGGACTGCCTCGGGGTGCCGAAGGGCGCGCCGAACAAGGAAGCCGCGATGAAGCTCATCGCAGCGATGACGCAGCCCGCGCGTGTTGCGAAGCTGACCGATTTCATCGCCTACGGCCCGGTCAATCCTGCGGCCTATGAGGGTGGCCTGATTCCCGAGGACCGTCTGAAGACGCTTGCGACCGCGCCTGAAAATGCCGGCACCTCGGTGTTTTCGAATTCACAATGGTGGGTCAAGAACGGCGAGGCTGCCCAACAAGCCTTCGACGAGATGATGGCCCGCTGAGCCTCGGCTGACAAGGCTGGAGCAGATGATGAAGTCGCTCCCGATCACCATCGACAGCGTCAGCAAGGCTTACGGGTCCTACGTCGCGCTGGATGATGTCTCGCTCGACATTCAAGCTGGCGAATTCCTGACGCTGCTGGGGCCATCGGGATCGGGCAAGACCACGCTGCTCATGGCTTTGGCCGGTTTTGTCCGGCCGGATTCCGGCAGGCTGTTGTTGGGCGATCGCGACATCACCCGCCTGGCGCCCAACAAACGCGACATCGGCATCGTATTCCAGAATTACGCCTTGTTTCCCCACATGAATGTCCTGGCGAATGTCGCGTATCCGCTGGCGCTGCGCAAGACGCCGAGAGCGGAGGCGCGTCAGCGGGCGCTTGCCACCCTGGCCCGCGTCAAGCTGGATGGCCTGGCGGAGCGCAATGTTGCCGCACTGTCCGGCGGCCAGCGTCAACGGGTGGCATTGGCGCGGGCAATCGTCTTCGAGCCGCGCGTGATGCTGATGGACGAGCCGCTGTCGGCGCTCGACAAGAATCTGCGCGAAATCATGCAGTACGAGATCCGGCGTCTGCACGATGACCTGGGCATCACCACAATCTATGTGACCCACGACCAGCGCGAAGCGCTGATCATGTCCGACCGGATTGCGGTGATGAATTCTGGCCGCATCCAGCAGATCGATACGCCGCAGCGGATCTATGATCGTCCGTCGACCCGCTTCGTCGCCGAGTTCATGGGCGAGGCCAACATCGTGGCGCCGGGCTCGGTGCGCAGGATCGATGGCGCCGAAGCGTCACGCGAGACCCTGATGATTCGCGCCGAAAGCTTCCATCTTGATGCCAAGCTCGCCGGGGCAGACGCAGTGGCTCTCGAAGGAATACTGCGCGCCAAGGCGTTCCGCGGCGAGAACTGGCTTTTGACGCTGGCGCTTGACGGTGGCCAGGAGGTCCTTGTCTGCATTCCGGCAGCGCTGGCCGGCGGCTGCGCCGAGCTTGCCGCCGGTCAGCGGATGACCGCCTATGCACCAGCAGCGAAGGTTCACGCCATACCGGGAGCGCTGGCGTGACCGTCACCGCGGATCCAGCGCTGCTGGCAGATGCGCGCCGCGAGCGGCGGTTTTTTCTTTCGCTTTCGCTGCCGGCGCTGTTCATCGTTGGACTGGCGGCGATACTGCCCATCCTTTGGATCATCCGGCAATCTTTTTTGACCACAGGCGGCGAGTACACTGTCGGCAACTACGCCAAAGTGCTGTCGAGCGGACTGACATGGTCGGCGCTCGTCACCACCCTCGAACTGTCCCTCGGCACGCTGGCGATCTGCATTCTTCTGGGCACGCCGCTGGCACTCGCCTTGGCCAGCGCCAGGCCAAGGGTGGCCAATTTGCTGATGGCCTTCGTCATGCTGCCGTTGTGGACCGCTATCCTGGTGCGCACCTATGGCTGGCTCGTGCTGTTGCGGCGTGATGGCCTGGTCAACGCGGCCTTGACTGGTTCGGGCCTGACGGCGGAGCCTTTTCCGCTGGTCTATAATTTTACCGGGACGCTGATCGGCATGGTTCACTACATGCTGCCGATCTTTCTGCTGCCGGTTTACGCCGCGATGCGCGATATCGACCCAAACCTCGTTCGCGCGGCAGCGAGCATGGGAGCCACGCTCGGGCAGGTCATCCGCACCGTCATCATGCCGCTTTCGGCCGGCGGCATCTTCTCGGGTTCGGTCATCGTGCTCATCTATTCCATCGGTTTTTTCATCACGCCGGCGGTGCTTGGCGGCGGCAAGGTAAATCCTCTCTCTACCCGGATCGAGCGTGCGCTATCGACCTTTCAGGATTGGGGGTCGGCAAGCGTCCTGGGCATTCTGCTCCTCGTTCTGATGGCGCTGATCGGTGTGATGCTGCTGGCGGCACGCCGCCTGCTGGCCCAGAACACGGTGGCAGCCGCCCATGCTTGAAGCCTATCCGCAAAACCGGCTCGCCCGCATTGTCCTGTGGAGCTTTGCTGCTCTGGTCATGGCATTTCTGATGTTGCCGACGCTCGTGGTGGTGCCGCTTTCGTTTTCGGCGTCTAGCCTCCTCGAGTTTCCGCCGCACGCCTACTCGTTGCGCTGGTACGAGAATTTTTTCGGCTCGGCGACGTGGATGGCTGCACTCAGGACCAGCCTGATCCTCGGGACATTGACGGCGCTGATCGCGGTGCCTTTTGCGCTGCTCGCCTGCATCTCGATGAATCGGCTGGGCGGCAAGACCGCAGCGTCCATCCAGAGCATCCTGCTCACCCCCTCGGTCACCCCGGGGATCCTGCTGGCGATCGGCCTCTTCTTTGTGCTGGCGGCGCAACGCCTGGTCGGAACGCTGTTCGGTGTGCTGGTCGGACATGTGGTGCTGGCCGTACCGGTGGCGTGCATCGTGTTGTTGCCCGCCCTGGCTCGTTTCGACTGGAACCAGGTTCAGGCGGCGCGCAGCCTCGGCGCGAACTGGGCCAGGGCTATTGGCGAGATAATCGTCCCGCAACTTCGGCTCAGCCTGTTGTCGGCGACATTGATGGCCTTCCTGACGTCGCTCGATGAGTCCGTGATTTCGATCTTCATCGCAAGTGGTCGCAACAGCACGATGCCGAAGCTCATGTTCATCTCGCTGCGCGATCAGATCGATCCGACCATCGCGGCGATCTCGACATTGTGGACCGCTATTGTTGTGGTCGTCGTCGTGATCGTGGCGCTTCGCCAAAAATCCTGACTGAGCCAAAAATCCTGACGAGACTGGAAGCATGCCCCAAAATCATCACGCAGCCGGTGCTCCGGCGGATCGATCGACTGACATACCTCAGCTAGGCTTGGCCATCATCACCGGGTCGGCAAACTGGGGGCTTGCCTTCCCGGAAGACGTCGGGGTCGAGGGCGTGCGCACGCTGCGGCGCGACATGAGTTTTGAAACGCCTTTCGGTCGTTCCGACAACTGGAAGTTGCTCGAGTTCGATGCCTCGATTTCAGCCGAAGGCAGAGCAAAGCGGGCGTTGTGCATGTATTCGCACGGCAATCCCCGCGACCATATCGACCATTCCTGCCATCGCCGCGCGTTCTGGGTGTTGATGCAAGCGGGGGTGCGGCAGGTCCTCGCCTGCTCGACCGTTGGCGCCGTCAACAAGGCGATCCAGCCCGGCGACATGGTGGTGCCCGCCGATATCATCGAACTGACGCAGACCCCGTTTTCACTGCTTCCGGACCGCCAGAGCTTTGACTGTTCGGGCAAGCAGATCGTATGTCCAAGATGTGCGGCGGTTCTGGTCGAGACGGCCCGCCGCCATTGGCCGGCCGAATGCCGCGTGCATGGCATCGAACAGCAGCTGGTCGCTGCCCATTGTTATGGGCCGCGGCTGACAACGCCGGCCGAAGCCTTGGCCTATCGCGGCATGGGGGCGGACGTGCTCAACCACTCCATCGCCCCTGAGGCGACCCTGGCGCGCGAGATCGGCGCCTGCTTCGTGCCCTGTGCATTCGTCACGGCGGGTTTCAACGACTATATGGACCGCAACCGCCAGAAATTGCTGCAGGAGGACGTGCTGCCCAATCTCTCCATGACAGCCTCGCTTGTCGCGCTGGAGACCGCCGCGCGACTTCCGGGCGATCCGCAATGCTCTTGCCAGGGTCTGAAGTCGCCTCAACCGGAAGAGCGTTCCAGCCGGTTCTGAGGTTTGAGGAGCGGAGTGCGCGTTCTGGCGGGATCTTTAGAGACTGTTTCGAAATTCGCTCCGGCGAGTCATATGGTGGTGGTTTCGAGAACCGGCGCGCAGCGGACATTAGAGCGCCGCGCGTCCAATTGGACGCGCA
>NZ_JBVVQJ010000016.1:0-7461 GCF_055811475.1 Mesorhizobium sp. WSM4829
CCGACGCCGAGGGTGTTGCGGCACAGATGCCCCCTGCCCGCCCGGCAATTGCGGCAATGGCCGCAGACGATGTGGCCCTCGCCCGAAACGCGCTGGCCGATCTTGTATTCGGTGACCGCCGCGCCGAAGTCGGCGACCGTGCCGACGAATTCGTGGCCGGTCACCATCGGCACCGGCACGGTCTTCTGCGCCCACTGGTCCCAATTGTAGATATGGACGTCAGTACCGCAGATCGCGGTCTTCTTGATCTTGATCAGAACGTCATTCGGGCCGATTTCCGGCACCGGCACTTCCTCCATCCAGATGCCCGGCTCGGCCTTGGCCTTGACCAGCGCCTTCATCATGTTCGACATTCTTTTTTCCCTTGAAACTCTTGATCCGGAATCACTTTTCGCCTCCGGCCGTTCAGGAAATCACACCAAGTTCGCGCCCGACCGCGCCGAACGCCTCGACCGCCCGGTCGATATCGGCGGCCGAATGGGCGGCCGACATCTGCGTCCTGATGCGGGCCTGGCCCTTGGGCACGACGGGAAAGGAAAAGCCGATCACGTAGATGCCGCGCTCAAGCAGCATGTCGGCCATTTGCGAAGCCAGCGCGGCATCGCCGATCATCACCGGAATGATCGGGTGGTCGGATCCCGCCAGCGTGAAGCCCGCTTTTTCCATGTTGGCGCGGAAGCGCGAGGCGTTGTCGTAGAGCCGGCGGCGCAAGCCGCCGCCCTGCTCGATCATATCCAGCACCTTCAGCGAGGCCCCGGCGATAGCAGGCATCAGCGTGTTGGAAAAGAGATAGGGACGCGAGCGCTGGCGCAGCCATTCGACCACCGGCCTGCTCGCCGCCGTGTAGCCGCCCGAGGCGCCGCCCAATGCCTTGCCGAGCGTGCCGGTGATGATGTCCACCCTGCCCTCGACGCCGCAATGCTCGGCCGAGCCGCGCCCGTGCTCGCCGACGAAACCGACGGCATGGCTGTCGTCGACCATCACCATTGCATCGTACTTGTCGGCGAGATCGCAGACGCCCTTCAGATTGGCGATGATGCCGTCCATGGAAAATACACCATCGGTGGCGATCAGCCGAAAACGGCAATCCATTGCCTCCTTCAGCCGCGCTTCCAGATCGGCCATGTCGTTGTTGGCGTAACGGAAACGCTTCGCCTTCGACAGCCGCACGCCGTCGATGATCGAGGCGTGGTTCAGCGCGTCGGAAATGACCGCGTCCTCCTCGGAAAGCAGCGTCTCGAACAGACCGCCATTGGCGTCGAAGCAGGAACCGTAGAGGATTGTATCCTCCATACCGAGGAAGCTCGATATCTTTGCCTCGAGCTGCTTGTGTTCCTCTTGTGTGCCGCAGATGAAGCGCACCGAGGCCATGCCGTAGCCGTATCGGTCGAGCGCGGCCTTCGCCGCTTCGCGCAGCTCTTCGCTGTCGGCGAGGCCGAGATAGTTGTTGGCGCAGAAATTGAGCAGCTTGCGGCCGCCAACCTCGATTTCGGACGACTGGGGCGAGGTGATGACTCGCTCGCGCTTGTACAGGCCCTCCGTCTCGATCTGCGAAAGCAGCTCGCCAACGTGGTCTTTGAGAGTCGGTGCCATCGTGCTTCCATTTCCATTGGTGATCTTCGCGGTCTTGCTCATGCGACTTCTCCCCGGAGCACGCGCAACATGCGCTCGAAGTGGCTTGGATCGTGTGCTTTGAGGAGCGCAGCTTCCCGGGGCTGGTACAGATCCCAGAGACGCGATAACCAAAAACGAAATGCTCCAGCGCGCTGCATCGCAGGAAGCAATAAGCGTTCGGGTCCAGTGAGCGCGCGAACTGACTCATACGCGCCGAGAAAGGCGGCAACTTGCTTAGTGTCTTGGCGGCCGGTGCCACTATCGACGCACCAGTCATTGAGGCACACGGCTATATCGAACAAAAAGGTGTCGCATCCGGCGAAGTAGAAATCGAAGACGCCGGTCAGGTGACCACCTTCAAACAACACGTTGTCGCGAAAGAGATCAGCGTGCACCGGCCCGCTTGGGAGTTCCTCGTAGGTGGAGGACACGGCGATCTGGTTCTGAAAGGCCAGTTCGCTCGTGAGCAGCGAGCGCTGTCCCTCAGATACGCAGCGGCCGACCACCGGCACCACCTCGTTCCACCATTCGAGGCCGCGCGGATTGGCCTGCCGCCGTGGGTAATCGCTCCCGGTCACGTGCATTCGCGCCAGGATCTCCCCGACAGCGCGACAATGCGACTCTGTCGACGCCGTCACGCTCTCGCCAGGAAGCCTGTTGACGATCACGGCAGGCCGGCCTTTTAGTGTGTGAAGGATTTCGCCTCTGACGTTGGCAACCGGATCCGGGACCGGCATTCGCCGCGCCGCAAGGTGCTTCATCAGGTGAAGGTAGAAGGGCAATTGCTCGAATGTGAGCCGCTCGAACAGGGTCAGCACATATTCGCCTGCCTCGGTGTCGACAAAGTAGTTCGTGTTCTCAATTCCGCTCGCGCTGCCGCGAACGGAGTTCGGCTGTCCCAGGCCCAGAGCCTGAAAGAAAGTTGCGACTTCGTTAGGTGACAATTCGGTATATACGGCCATGGCGAAAGAGGTCCCGGTCGTGGAAGCAGCCTTTCAGCAAGCCTGCAGGGTTTCAGCGATGTAGGTCTTCACGGTCTGTGCATCGGCGGAAAGCAGTTTGAACCGTCTCGGCAAACCCTCTATGCCGTCGAACCGTTGCGGAGGAACTGGCTCTCGGCCCAGGGCCTCTCTGATGGTCTCCGCAAATTTGACCGGCAGGGCCGTCTCGAGCACGATCATCGGCACATCCGAAACCGAATGCTCGCGCGCGACCTTCACGCCGTCTGCAGTGTGTGGATCGATCAGCGCGTTGAAGCGGTGCCACGCGTCACGGATCGTCGCCAACCGGTCGGCGTGAGTGCTCTTCCCGCTGCGGAAACCAAAATGGTCCGCCGCCCTGCCGAAGGCCGGATCCCCGCTGAGATCGAATGACCCGCTTTCGCGCAGTTGATCGTCGAACAGCGATCTCGTCCGGCTGGCGTCGCGACCGAGCAAGTCGAACACAAAACGCTCGAGATTGGAGGCCTTGGAAATGTCCATGGATGGGCTCGAGGTTTCATAGGTATCTGCCCGGCCCCGCACGCGATACGCCCCAGTGCGGAAAAACTCATCGAGCACGTCGTTCTCGTTGGTCGCAATGACGAGACGGGAAATGGGAAGTCCCATCATACGCGCAACATGACCGGCGCAGACGTTGCCGAAATTACCCGAGGGAACGGCAAAGTCGACCTCTGACGAATTCTCTTCAGTCACCTGAAAATAGGCAGAGAAGTAATACACCACCTGAGCGACCAGCCGGGCCCAGTTGATCGAATTGACGGCGCCGATCCGGTGGCGCCTCTTGAAGTCAGCATCGCCGGACACGGCTTTCACGATGTCCTGGCAATCATCGAACACCCCTTCGATGGCAATGTTGTGAATGTTGTCGTCCTGCAGGCTGAACATCTGGGCTTGCTGGAAGGCGCTCATGCGTCCGTGTGGCGACATCATGAAGACGCGGATGCCCTTCTTGCCGCGCATGGCATATTCCGCCGCGCTGCCCGTGTCGCCACTGGTTGCCCCGAGGATATTCAACTCCACACCCCGCCGCGCCAGTTCATACTCGAGCAAATTGCCGAGCAACTGCATCGCCATGTCCTTGAACGCCAGGGTGGGACCGTTCGACAGTTCCGCCACATGGAGACCGCTCTCAAGCGTTCGCACGGGCGCGATCCTGGCGGTCCCAAAAACCTCGGGCCTGTAGGTCTTTGCACAGATGGCCTTCAGGTCAGCGGGCGGAATATCGTCGATGTAGAGCGACAGGATTTCAAAGGCGAGCACTGGGTAGGACAAGCCCCGCCACCGATTCAGCGTGGCATCATCCAGCCGAGGGTAGACCTCGGGCACATAGAGGCCGCCATCCGGGGCAAGGCCTTCAAGCAGAATCTCGCAGAACTTCCTGCGTTCGGGATGGCCGCGCGTGGAGATGTAGTGCATGTGATGCTGTTCCTTGTCGCCGCAATTGTTCGGCAAGGGTCGAGTGACCGCCACCCTTCGGCCTTCAGCGGCTGGCGCGCCACCAGGCGATACGGTCCTGCAGGGCGTAGCCCTTGATAACGGCCGGCAGGAACCACGGATTGCCACGATAGAGCGGGATCGCCGCAGGCGGTCGGAAATCGAATGCGGTGCGCGCCCGATCGCCATGTCCCATCAGCTTGTGAGCCGCACGCGTGCCGACCCATGGCGCCCAGACCACGCCCGAACCGCAGAATCCGGTGGCATAGACCACGCCATCCTTCTCGAAGATCCTGGGCAGCATGTCACGGTGCATCGCCACATTGCCGAACCAGCTGTGCGAAAGACGAACATTCTCCAGTTCTGGGAAAATTTCGCCCAGCCCGTTGCGCAAACGTAGCGTCGGGGCTGCCGGATCGCCTGCACGCGAGCTGTCGCGCCCGCCGAGCAGAATGCGTCTGCCGTCCGGCGAAGGGCGATAATAGAAGCCAAGCTCGCGGCCCTCACCCATCATCATCCGCTTCGGCATCAGGCGCGCCATCAGCTCAGGCGCGAGTTCCTCGGTGGCAATGATCCGGCTGCGAACCGGCACCAGCCGGCGGCGCAGGAAGGGATTGGCGCCGTCGGTGTAGCCATTTGTGCAGACCAGCACCTGCCGCGCCTGCACCGTTCCGGCCGAAGTGGCGACGCGGAACCCCGAGCTATCCCTTTCAATCGAGGTCACGGGCGTGTTCGAATGCACCGCCAGTCCCGAAGCGAGCGCCACCCGCAGGAGCTCCGCGTGGAACTTGGCCGGGTGCAGCCCGCCGATGTCCATCCTGACCATGCCGCCGCGATAGAAGTCGGTGCCGACATAGTCGCGCTGCTTTGCATATGGAACAGCGTAGGATTCGATCCCCAGTTTCCTTGCCAACGCCTCGGCGCCGCGGGCCATCTTCTCGTACTGTTCATATCCGATGGCGCCCTTGAACAGGCCAACCAGTTGAAAGTCGCAGTCGAGCTTTTCCGACTTGATGAAATCGTAAAGGAATTCGCGCGCGACCTTGCCCTCGGCCTCGATCGCCATGGCTTTTTCTTCGCCGAAGCGCCGGGTGATCGTGGCGTAGTCCAGCCGGATGCTCCCGCTGGTAATTCCGCCATTGCGCGACGAGGCCCCCTCGCCCGGATTCATCGCATCAAAAGCTGCAACCGAGCGCCCCTCGCGCGCCAGCGCAAGCCCGGCCGAAAGCCCGGCATAACCGGCGCCGACGATCGCCACATCGACTGTCCTCGCCAGGGGCTGCGGCGGCAGCGGCATGACGGGCGCCGCCTCCCACCAGTAGGGTGTGCTCTTGTTGGCGACTTTGGGCTCGTGCACGTGAGGGACTTCTCGTTGCGGTTTCAGGAGGCTGGGTCGGTCCATGCCGGCGAGGTCAGACACGGTCGTCCCGCACGTCGAGCGCATCGCGCAACCCGTCGCCGATGAAATTGAAGCTTGTCACGGCGATGGTGATGGCGGCGCCGGGAATGATCGCCAGCCAGGGCGCACTGTCCAGATACTGCTGGGCGCCCTCGAGCATGTTGCCCCAGCTCGGCAGCGGCGGCTGAATGCCATACCCCAGGAAGCTGATATAGGCTTCCAGGAGGATCGCGTGGGCAACCGTCAAAGTAGCGGCCACGATGATCGGGCCCATGGCGTTGGGCAGGATCTCGCGAAACATGATATGCGCGCCGCTAAGCCCCAGCATGCGCCCGGCCAGCACAAACTCGCGCTCGCGCAATGACCGCACCTCGGCCTCGACAATTCGAGCGACCTCCATCCAGCTGGTGACAGCGACGATCACGGTGACCATAGCCGGGCTCGGCTTCAGTGCCGCGGCCAAGGCAAGCAGCAGGAATATGGAGGGGAATGACAGGAAGCCATCGACCGTGCGCATCAGCGCTGCGCCGATCCAGCCGCCGCGGTAGCCCGCGATCACGCCGACGAGCGTTCCGATCATCGTCGACAGCAGCATGGCAAAGAAAGCCACCAGCAGTGAGGTCCTCCCCGCCATGAACAGTCGCGCCGCCACGTCCCGCCCCAAAGGATCGGTCCCAAGATAGTGGTCGCCCGTCAGCGGCGGTGCAAAGCGGGCGCGCAAATCGATGTATAGGGAATCATAGGGCAGGAGATGCGGGCCGAAGACGCATGCCAGCGTGAGAAGGGTGATCATCGTGACTCCCAGCAACGCCAGATGATGGCTGGTGAAACGGCGCACGGTGCGGCTGCGCCACCAGCGGCTTGGTCCTGCATTTGCGGCGAGAGCGGTCATTTCGGGTGCCTCCTGTTGGGTGTGAGGTTACGCGCTCAACCCAGACGAATACGCGGGTCGACGATCGCCACGGCAATATCTGCGATCAGGTTGCCCAGAATGACGAGAATGGCCGAGAACATCAGCAGTCCCATCACGACCGGGTAGTCGCTGTAGCCGAGGCTGTCCAGGAACAGTCGACCCATCCCCGGCCAGGTAAACACTGTCTCCGTCACCAGCGCGCCGGTCAGGATGCTGGGAAGCTGCACCCCGGCCAGTGTGATCATCGGCAAAAGCGCATTGCCGACGACGTGCTTCATGATGACTCGGCGCTCGCTCAGGCCCTTGGCGCGGGCGGTCTTGACAAAATCCTGGCCGATGGCGTCGAGCGTCGCCGATCGCATGTAGCGGCTCCAGATCGCGACATGCACCAGCGACAGCACGATGCTTGGCATGATCAGGTGATGCAGGTAGTTCAGGACCGAACCGTCGCCGATCGTGTACATGTTGCCTGCAGGCAGCCAGCCCAGCTGCAAGGAGAAGATGTAGATGCCGACGAGCCCGAACCAGAAGGTCGGGATCGACAGCGCGACCATGGCTCCGACCGTCGCCATATAGTCGAACAGCGAATAGCGGTGCGTGGCGCCACGAATGCCGATCCAGGTGCCGATGGCGATCGCAATCGCGGTGGACGTCCCCATCAGCAGCAGCGTCGCAGGGACGTGCCGGCCAATCACTGCCAGCACAGGCGCGCCGTCGCGGAAGGAGTGGCCCCAATCGCCCTGGAGAAGCCGCCAGGCCCAGTCGAAATATTGGATCAAAAGCGGACGGTTCAGGCCCAACTGCTCTTTCAGGCGCTCGAGATCGTCCTGCGTCATGCTGGGATCGAGCCCGAATTGCGCCAGCGGCCCGCCAGGCAGCAGGTTCAGGACGAGGAACCCGATGACCGAGACGATCAGGAGCAGGAT
The DNA here is from genome assembly GCF_055811475.1 of Mesorhizobium sp. WSM4829. Classification (NCBI taxonomy): domain Bacteria; kingdom Pseudomonadati; phylum Pseudomonadota; class Alphaproteobacteria; order Hyphomicrobiales; family Phyllobacteriaceae; genus Mesorhizobium; species Mesorhizobium sp. WSM4829. The sequence goes on from NZ_JBVVQJ010000016.1 coordinate 7,288, forward strand.
GAGGCTCTGTGAGAGCCGGTTGAGCAGGAAGCCGCGCATTCATCTCTCCTCTTTCAAGACAGCGCCCATCTTTAAGACGGGGCCATGACTGGCGGGGGGGGGGGGGGGGCGGGGGGGGGGGGGGGGGGGGAGGGGGGGAGCAACAAACACGCCCCCCACGCCCCGGCCAGGCCG